>CAZPER010000065.1:0-22936 GCA_964585655.1 uncultured Gemmatimonadaceae bacterium
CGCCGCGCGGCGCCGGCCCCGGTCCCTGCTCCGCCTCGAGCCGGGCGTACTGGAGCATCGCGCCGGCCAGCACGTCCTTCGCCTCCGCATGGGTCGGCACCCCGAAGCCGGGAACGTCAATCCCAATGATCCGCACGCCGTTGATCTGGCGCGGGAGCAGCTGCAGCGGCACCCCCGATGCGGTGGGCACGCAGAGGTTGGTGATCACGATCGTGTCGTACAGCTCGGGATCGGCGGTCTGGAACACCGCGTCCCGGATGTCCTCGAACAGCTTGCCCGTGACCAGTGTCTCGGAGTTGAACGGCACGTACCCGACGGTGCGCCGCGCCCCGTAGAAGTGACTCGTGAAGGTGAGCCCGTACACGCAGCAGGCCGAGCCGGACAGGATCGTCGCGGTGCGCCGCATCCGGAGCCCCACCCGGAGCGAGCCGAACGCCGGGCACATCGACTGCGGCTGGTCGTGCGGGCCCTTGGGGTAGTCGGCCGCATAGCGCTCCAGGACTCCACCCTTGCCCGCCGCCTCGGCGGCGGCGCGCAGGGTGGCGGCGCCGGCGTGGCACCCCCCCGCCCCATCCAGGACCGGCAGCCCGGCCCCGCGTACGGGGACGTCCGCCGCCCCGGAGGGCTCGAGAGCCGCTTCGTGCAGGGTCATGGCATCAGACCGTGTCGTAGACCACTTCGAGGGATTCCCGCTTCAGCTCGGAGGCACCGCACATGTCCTCCATCGTGGCCGGCGTCAGCACCACGTTCCGCCCCACCGTCTCCCCGGAAAAGAGCCCCAGCAGCTCGTCCTGGCTGAGCGGTTTCGGCCGCACCGGCGGCGCCTCCGCCACATTGGTGGCGAGGGTTTCGAACAGGGTGGCCCATTCCCCGCCCGGCCGCCCGATGATCTCGTAGTTCGCGCTCTTGCGCCGGATATCCTCGTGCGCCGGGATCGCGGCCAGCACCGGAATTCCGGCCCGCTCGGCGAAGGCCTGCGCCTCCCCGGTCCCGTCGTCCTTGTTGATCAGGATCCCCGCCACGCCGACGTTGCCGCCGAGCCGCCGGAAGTACTCCACCGCGTTGCAGACGTTGTTGGCCACGTACAGCGACTGCAGGTCGTTCGAACCCACGACGATGACCTTCTGGCACATGTCCCGGGCGATCGGCAGCCCGAACCCGCCGCAGACCACGTCACCCAGGAAGTCCAGCAGGACGAAGTCGAAGCCCCACTCATGGAATCCCAGCTTCTCCAGGGTCTCGAAGCCGTGAATGATCCCGCGCCCGCCGCAGCCGCGGCCGACCTCCGGCCCGCCGAGTTCCATGGCGAAGACCCCGTCCCGCTTGAAGCAGACATCCCCGATCGCCACCTGCTCCCCCGCCAGCTTCTTGCGCGAGGAGACCTCGATGATCGTGGGGCAGGCCTTGCCGCCGAACAGGAGGCTGGTCGTGTCACTCTTCGGATCGCAGCCGATGAGCAGCACCTTCCGTCCCTGCTGCGCCATCATGTAGGACAGGTTGGCCAGGGCGAAGCTCTTGCCGATGCCCCCCTTGCCGTAGATCGCGATGATCTGGGTGCTCTTCTGCACCGCGCCCGTGGCCGGCGGGGCGGGCTCCGCCGCCGCCTCGTCCCGGAGCGCCTGGTGCATGAGTTGAATGGGTGCGCTGGTGCTGCCACCCGATGGAGCGATCACGCCGCCTCCTGCCAGTCGAGGATCATCTTGACGCATCCGGGATCATTGAACGCCGCGTCATACGCGGCAGTCGCGTCTCGTACCGGGACCTGGTGGCTCACGATGCCGTCGAGGTCGAGCCTGCCTGCATTCACCAGCGCCGCCACCGCACCGAGGTCGCCCGGCTTCCACTCCGCCGCCACCCGGATCCGCGCCTCACGCAGGAAGGCCGGGACGAAGTCGAAGCGGAGCGGCTCGTGATAGAACCCCGCGAGTACCACCTCTCCCCCCGGCGCGAGCCGCCCGATCAGCCGGTCCAGCAGCCGCGGGTCACCACTCACATCGTAGATGGCGCCGTAGGCCCGCCGATCGTCCTCATCCGGAGCAACCACCCGGTAACCGGCTGCACCGTCCCGTCGAGCCGGGTTGATCTCCCACACCGTCGGTTCGGGGCCGTCGCCCAGGGCCACCGCCAGCCGGGCCAGCAGCCGGCCCAGCGCCCCATGCCCCACGATCAGGTCCGGCGGCGCCAACCCCGGGCGCCAGCCCGCGTGATACGCGGTCGCCGCCAGGGCGAGCAGCACCCCGTGGGACCCTACCTGGGCTTCGAGCGGCAGCGCCCGCGCCCCCGGAACGACCAGCCGGCCCGCCGCGCCGCCGAAGAGGCAGTGAACCCCGGTGAAGCACCGCGCGCCGGGAACGAACACCATCTCGCCTACCCGTCGGCCCGATTGGGGCCCCGCCGACGTCACCCGTCCCACCGCCTCATAGCCCGGGACCAGGGGATACCCGAGGCCGGGGAAGGGAGGCATCTGGCCACTCAGCAGGAGTCGCTCGGTCCCGGTGCTGATACCGGTCCAGAGGACCTCCACGACCACATCCTCAGCCCCCGGGTCGATGACCTGGACGGCGCGGACGGTCAGTTGCTGCGGGGCATCGAACACGACTGCGTTGGTTTGCACCCGATTCCTCGGCGCCAGGACTGCGCGTGGCCGACGTGGGTAGAAGAGCGGTGACTGTAAACTTACGCATACAGTATTTTTTGTCAATCTTCATGGACAGTCGGGCGCACTGCGCCCCGTGCTCCCCCCGAACTGCCCTGATTCCCTACCCCCCCTGACCGGTCAGGAACGGCCCCCACAACGGGAGCTCGGCAGGCACCCCGAGGATCAGGTGCTCCAGGGTGGCAAGACCCGCGAGGACCGCGAGCGCCAGCCCCGCCCGGTGCCCGAACCCGTCCCGTGAGCGCATCGCCTGCCGGTACAGCACCACCGTCAGGGCCAGGAACAGCACCACGCTCACCGGCAGCAGCGGCGAGTTCCGGGCCGGACCGAAGAACGGCGTAAGGAAGTCGAGGTGCGAGGGCAGCAGCCCGAGGTCGATGTTCGCGACCCCGAGGAAGACATTGAGCCGCGCCACCTGGTGCGCCCCCCAGAGCAGGAGCACCGTCCAGAACGCCATCCGGTTCCGGGCCCCGGCAGCGAGGACCGCGGTCAGCACCAGCACCCCGACCGAGGCCGCCTCATTCCAGGAGGTGGCCCGGAGTACCGTCACCGCATCCTCCAGCCGCGATCCCGTCGCGGAGGGGGCCACTGTCGCCCCCGGGCCCACCAGCCACCCCCCGTACAGCGCCGCCTGGACCCAGGCCCAGAGCGTCCCCCCGGCGAGGAACCCCAGCCACGCCGCGCGCGGGCTGTCGTCCTGCCGGATGAGGACCGCCAGCGCGAGTCCCGATCCGCCGACCAGCGAGGCCACCACCGCCGCCGCCTGACGCCCACCGGCCTCGCGCGGCAACCCGAAGAGCAGCCCGGTCGCGAGCCACCAGAACAGCACCACCAGCACCGCGGTCTGTATCCCCGCGACGGTGCGCCCCCGTCCGCCGGATGGGGCGGTCATGCGCTTCGCGTCTCCGCCGCGCGCACCGCCTGCACCGCACGGGACACCCCGCGTGCATCCGCGACCGGGAGCGGGAGGTATCGTGCACCCATGATCCCGGCCAGCCTCGAGGCAAATGGTGAAGGTCGCGGCGCCGTGTCGATCAGCACCGCCGGGATCCCCGCCAGCAGGAATCCCCGCCCGGCGGACTCGGCATCGGCCTCGGCCTGGGGACGTCCCCCCGTGCCGTCCAGCGCCACGTTGGCCCGAGCATCGGTAAGCAGCACGACCAGTGCGGAACCGCCGTCCCGCTCCCGCACCACTTGTTCCGCGAGGCGCTGCGATGCCACCAGCGCCAGGGCCAGTGGCGTCCCGCCGCCGCCCGGCAATCCCGCCAGCGTACGCCGTGCCCGCGCCAGCGATCGCGTGGGCGGCAGGATCAGGTCCGCCGCCGCGCCGCGAAAGCTGATGAGGGCCACGCGGTCCCGCCGCACGTAACTCTCGGCCAGCAGCAGCTCCACCGCTCCCTTTGCCTCGGCGAGGCGGTGCAACGCCGCCGATCCGGAGGCATCCACCACGAAGATCACCGTCGAACCGCCGTGATGCTCCAGCCGCTGCACCCGGAAGTCGTCCCGGCGGATGGCGAGCCGCCCGGCGGGTCCGCCACGCACCCGCTGCCATGGCGCGGCGGCGCGCAGGGTGTCCACCAGGTCGATCCTGATGCGCCGCGGATCGCCGGGACGGCTGCCCAGCCGGCGACCATGGGTCGGCGTGCGGATCATCCGTCCCCCCCGGCCGGTGCCACCGCCCCGTCTCGGTGCCGCGAGGGAGGCGAGCAGGGCCGGCGGCAGCGTTGCCATGGCCGCCTCGAGCAGGCGATCCGCCATCGGACGCTCGTCGGCGGGCGGGCCCTGTTCCTCCTCACCATTGGCTGGCGGCGGTGGAGTCTCTGAATCCGGCGGTGCCGGGGGCGCCGGAATCCGGGTGGCACGAGGGAGCAGCACCAGTTCCACTGCGCGGGCGAGGTCCTCCTCGGTCACCGCCGTGCGCCCCGCCAGCGCCGCGGCCGCGCGTGCCGCACGCAGGGCAAACAACTCCGCCCGGGGCGATCTCACCGCCAGCGTCAGCGCCGCATGCGCCAGGGCGGCGAACTGCTCTCCCGTCACCTGGACCAGCGGTGCCCGTGCCCGCGCCTCGCTCAGCAGCGCCGCGGAGAGCCCGGGCCATTCCAGCACCCGGAGCTGCATCGGATCGAGCACCAGCCGGAAGGCGAGCCGGTCCCGGATTGCCTCCGGGAGGCCGGCTTCGTCCGTCAGGCTCTCATCCAGCGCCAGGAGCACGGCGCTGGCGCGCCCGGCGTTACCGTCCAGCATCCCCAGCAGCGCCGTCACCACGGTCGTGCTGGCCCGCTCCGCCATCGGAAGGGTGACGATGCCGCCCCGTGCTGAAGCCAGCAGCCCGCCGTCGTACACCGGGCGGCCGTTGGCCTGGGTGAGCGCGAGGTCGAGCCCGCCATGCAACCGGTCGCTGGTGATGGCGGCGGGAATCCGCCGCCGCGGCCAGTCCGGCGGAAGCCACCGATCGAACCCGGCGAGCAGCGCCTCCCGCTCCGGACCGGCGGCGCCGTGCAGCACCGCGCCGCCGAGCCCCCACGGATCCACGGCCAGCAAAGCCAGCGACTCGGCGATCATGCCGCGGGCAGGACCTCGGCCACCGCCCGGGCGACCCGGCTCGTCGCCGACGTGTCGTCCAGCGGATTCCGCCGTAGCCGGTGGCGCAGGGCGAGGGCGGCTACCCGCCTGAGGTGCCCGACCGTGACCTCCCGCGCGCCCTCGAGCGCCGCCGCCGCCCGCGCCGCGCGGATGAGCGTCAGCTCTCCGCGCAGGCCGTCGGTGCCGAGCGCCAGGCACAGGGCGGTCGTATGGTGCAGCGCGGCGTCCTGTACCGCGACGCGCTCCAGCGCGCGGCGGCCCCGGACAATCCCGCGGCGCACCTTGTCATTCGCCTCCGCCCACTGCGCGACGAAGCCATCGGGGTCGCGGTCATACGCATCACGCCGCCGCAGCACCTCGATCCGCTCCGCCGGGGCCGTAGGGGTATGCACCTCGACCGCCAGCCCGAACCGGTCCAGCAGCTGGGGGCGCAGGTCTCCCTCCTCGGGATTTCCACTCCCCACCAGGACGAATCGGGCCGGATGTCGCAGGCTCAGCCCCTCCCGCTCCACCAGGTTGACCCCGCTGGCCGCCACGTCGAGCAGCAGGTCCACGAGGTGGTCCTCCAGCAGGTTCACCTCGTCGATATAGAGAAACCCGCGATGCGCCCGGGCCAGGATCCCCGGCTCGAAGTGCTTCTCCCCCCGGGTGAGCGCCCGCTCCAGGTCGAGCGCCCCAACTACGCGGTCCTCCGTGGCCCCGAGCGGGAGGTCCACCACCGGCACCGCCGAGCGCCGGGGCTTGAGCTTCTCCCCCTGGGCTTCACGCGAATGACAATCATCACAGCGGGCGCCGTTCGCGGCGGGGTCGCAGCCGTAGCGGCAGCCGGAGACGACCGTCATCGGAGGGAGCACCCCGGGCATCGCGCGCACCGCGGTGGACTTGCCGGTGCCGCGGTCGCCGAACACCATGACCCCGCCGACGGTGGGATCCACCGCGGCGATGAGCAGGGCCAGCTTCATCTCCTCCTGGCCCACGATGGCGGCGAACGGGAATGCCTGTGACACGACCACCTCCAGTCAACTCAGGCGGCGGCAATCGCCGTCTGGAATCCCAATGGCACCCAGCGCTCGAGCAGGCCACGCGGTGCCCACAGCGCCTTCCCGAGGAGGAACGGCAGGAAGCTCCCCTCGAAGGAGCCGGACCAGTCCCGTCCGCGGCGCTCCTCCCGGCTGAGCCATTCGAGCAGATAGGGGTCGAGCGTCCCCCACTGATATTGCCGGACCACGCGCCAGCCGGCGGCCTCGAGCACGCCGGCCAGCGTCGCGGGAGTGTAGGCCGCCGTGTGCCGCGGGGTGTGGTAGCCCGCCCACCACCCGCCATGCCGGTGGCGAGTCAGCCCCGAATGGTCCGGAACCTCGATGACCAGCCGCGTCCGTGCATCCGCCAGGCTGCGGAGGTGCTGCAGCGTGGCCACCGGATCGTACAGGTGCTCCAGCACCTGCCACAGCGTGATCCGGTCGAAGGGCCCGCGCAGCGGGAGCGATTCCAGCTCCCCCGCGTGCAGCGCGATCCCGGTCCACGGTTCCGGGTCCCCCGACCAGCCGCTCGGCTCGAAGTCCGTGCCGACCGTCCGGGCCCCGGTGGCGCGCCGCACCAGCCGCAGGAAGGTCGGGTGGCCGCAGCCGACATCCAGCACCGCGTGTTCCGGGCCGATCGGGCCGAGGCGCCGGATCGTCGTCAGCCGCGCGCGGTCGGTCCGTACCTGGTCCCGCCGCACCAGCGCCGCCCACTTGCCCCAGGCCTCCGCCCCGCGATGCGGCAGGTAGTCCCGGTAGAACGCTCCAATTTCCGCCGGCGGCACCCGCGGGTTGAGGTACACCAGACCGCAGCCGGTGCATGCCACCCAGCGGAACCGCTCCCCGGACCGGCTCATCTGCGCCCGGCTCTCGGTCACCAGTGTGGACTCCCCTCCGCCGCACCCGAGGCAGCGGACGGCTTCCCGCGCGGCCGGCCCGGCGGGCCCGGCGGCCGGCTCAGGCACCAGTACAGGCGGCTTCACGCACCTGCCGGAGTTCCCGCTCGAGCTCCACCACCGCCGGGGCGGTCACGGAGTGCCGAAGCGCGATCGCTCCCGCCTCAGCCAGCCGCCACGCCTTCTCCCATGCGGGAACGACCATCCTGCCATCCAGTGGTTGATGCCCCCGGCGGCGGATTCGCCAGCCGATCGACGCGTACAGCCGGTACGCTGCGCTGATGCCGAACCGGGCCCTGCCGGGAATGAACCCGAGCCCAGACGCGGCCTGGCGGTAGAGCTGGTCGGCGAGCTCGAGCAGATCAAGGGACACTCTCAGCACCGCATGCCGGTCCGCGCGCCCGGCGCAGACATCCCCCGCGGACACCCCATGCGTCGCCAGCCGGTGCCGCGGCAGGTAGACCCGCCCCTGCGCGGCATCCTCCCGCACGTCCCGCACGATGTTCGTGATCTGCATCGCGAGGCCCAGGTTCACCGCACAGGCGTCCGCCGCAGATCCCCGCACGCCGAGCACCCGGTTGAGCATGAGGCCGACGGTCGCCGCCACCCGGTAGCAGTAGCGGAGCAGTGCCACGTCGTCTTCAAGAGCCACCGGACCGAGATCGGACCGCACCCCCCGGAGCAGGGTCTGCGCGTGCTGCAGCGAAACCCCATGCCTCCGGGCGAGCATCCGGAGCCCCGCCACGATTGGGCGCGGCGCCGCACGGCCGAGGAGCTCCGCCTCCAGCCGTTCCAGTGCCCGCGCGGCCTCCGTGCCGTCGGCGGCGTCGTCGGCCAGATCATCGGCGATGCGGCAGAAGCCATACAGCACCGCCACATCATCCTGGGTTGCCCGCGGCAGGAAGGCGGTGGCCAGGCTGAAGCTCCGGGCCTTCCGTGCGAGCAGCGCCCGCCCTTCCTGGACCGCCTCCGGCCAGGTGGGCTCCTCCGGTGCGGCCCGCACCGTGGACTCCCGCGTGAGCAGGGCGCCATGCACCGTCACCCGGCACTCCCTACCGCGGCGCCGGCCCCGACCGTCCCCGCGACCGATTGCGCCGCGAGCAGACCGGAGGTCATCACATCGCCCACCGACACGCCGTTACGATAGCTGCCGGTGAGCAGCAGTCCTGGATTCGCCTGCTCCAGCCGGTCCATCCGCCCCTTCACCTCGCCGTAGCCGACGTTGTACTGCGGGATGGCGCGGGTCCACCGCTGGGTCAGGCGGAACACCGGGGCACTACGGATCCCGAGCAGGTCGCGCAGGTCGGTGTCCACCGCCGCTTCGATGGTGGGGTCCTGGTGGAGCGCCAGCTCCGGCTGCCGCGCGCCCCCCACGAAGGAGGTGAGCGTGACGTAGCCCTCCGGCGCCCGTTCGGGAAAGAGCGTCGAGGAGAACAGCGTCCCCAGCGTCTGCCGCCGCTCCCGGGCCGGGACCAGCACCCCGAAGCCGTCCAGCGGGTGCACCACGTCCGCCCGCCGGTACCCGGAGACCACCACCGCCACCGGCGAATACTCGATCCGGGTGAGCGCCTCCCACGCCTCGGGCTCCTGCCCCTCGAAGGCGATCCGGGACAGCGCGTGGGCCGGCACCGCGCAGATCACGGCGTCCGCCAGCAGCTGGGCCGGCCCTTCAGGGCCTTCCGTGTCGAGCTTCCAGCTGCCGCCAATTGGCGAAAGCCGGGTCACTCGCGTCCCCAGCCGCACCCGGCCGCGCAGCACCCCCGCGAGGGCCCGTGGCAGCGTCGCCATCCCGTCGCGGTAGGTGAACATCCGCCCCTCAGGCTCCGCCGGCGCGATCCCCCGCGCCTGGTCCCGCCGCCGCTCGCGGATCAGGCCGATCGCGCCCCGCACGAACGAACCGTACCGCGCCTCGAGCCCCCCCAGGAGCGGCATGGCGTGCGCCGCGGAAAGCCGCTCCGGATTGCCGGCATACACCCCCGCCACGATCGGATCGAGCCCGTAGTCCACGATTTCGGCGCCGAGCCGCCGCCGGACCAGCCCCGCCACGCTCTCCTCGGCGTCGGTGGGGCGGGAGCGGTTAAGGACCTCGGTGAGCATCCGGAACTTGGCGCCCATCGAGAAGAGCGGCGTGAGCAGCAGCGCGCCCGGACTGGTGGGGACCGGATGCGGCCGCCCGTCCCGGACGACGTAACGGCGCCGGGCGCTGCGGGAGGCGTCCACCCGCTCCCGCCCGAGGTCGAGCGCCGACACCAGCGCCCGGACCAGCGGCGGCGGGGCCAGCATCGAATTCGCGCCGAAGTCGGCGAGGAACCCGCCCTGCCGCACCGAAAGCAGGACCCCGCCGACCCGGTCCCCCGCCTCGAACACCGTGACGGCGTGCCCCTCCCGGTGGAGGAGCACCGCCGCAGTAAGCCCCGCGACTCCGCCGCCGATTACCGCGACTGTAGCCATGATCCGTGGGCCTCCCGGACCGCATGCAGGGCGGCGTCGCAGGCGCGGACCCAGCGGGTCATGGCCGCGGCGTCATGCGCCACGGAGGTGAACCCCGCCTCGAAGGCCGACGGCGCGAGGTAGACCCCGTGCGCGAGCATCTGGTGGAAGAAGGTGGCGTAGACGTCCCGCCCGGCGCGGCGCGCCGAGGCGTAATCGATGACCGGCTCGGCGGTGAAGAACGGGGTGAACATCGTCCCGACCCGGTTGACCAGGAGCGGGATCCCCTGGGTAGACGCCAGGACGCTCAGTTCGAGCGCGGCCCGGGCGGCCCAGCGCTCGGCGTGCTCCCAGGCGTCCGGCGCCGCGAGCGTGTCGAGGGTCGCGATCCCCGCGGCCATGGCGAGCGGATTTCCCGAGAGCGTCCCGGCCTGGTACATCGTCCCCGCGGGCGCCACGTGCCGCATCAGTTCCGCCCTGCCGCCGTAGGCTGCCGCCGGCAGCCCGCCCCCCATCACCTTGCCCAGGCAGGTGAGGTCCGGCTCGATGCCATACAGCAGCTGCGCCCCCGCCCGGTGCGCCCGCCAGCCGGTCATCACTTCGTCGAAGATCAGGACGGCGCCATGGCGCGCGGTCAGCGCTCGCAGGTGGGCCAGGTACCCGGGGAGCGGTGGCACCACGCCCATGTTCCCCGCCACCGGCTCGACGATGACGCCGGCAATTCGGTCCGCCTCCCGGGCGAACAGCCGGTCCAGCGCCGCCGCATCGTTGTACGGCAGGACGACCGTGTCCTGCACCGTGGCCGCCGTCACCCCCGGAGAGTCGGGCAGCCCCAGCGTCGCCACGCCGGAGCCGGCGGCTGCCAGCAGGGCGTCGGCGTGGCCGTGATAGCAGCCATCGAATTTGACGATGAGGCTGCGCCCGGTCGCGGCCCGCGCCAGCCGGAGCGCGCTCATCGTCGCCTCGGTGCCCGAGCTGACGAAGCGGATCATCTCCATGGCCGGGAAGGTCGCGAGCACCCGGCGCGCCAGTTCCAGCTCCAGTTCGCAGGGCGCGCCAAAGCTGGTGCCGTTGGCCGCCGCCGCCGTGATCGCCCGCACCACCGCCGGCGGCGCGTGGCCCAGGATGAGCGGCCCCCACGACAGCACCATGTCGAGGTAGTGATGTCCGTCCACGTCCTCGAGGTACGCCCCGCTGCCCCGCGCGATGAACCGCGGCGTGCCCCCCACCCCGCGGAAGGCGCGGACCGGGCTGTTGACACCCCCCGGAAAGAGCGCCTGCGCGTCGTGGAACAGCGCCTCGGAGCGGGGCGTCGTCGTCGGACCCGGGGGCGCGGCCTGGACGCCGGTCATGCCCCCTCGCGCAGCCACTGTGCCGCCTCGGTGGCGTGGTAGGTGATGATCGCGTCGGCGCCGGCTCGGCGCATCCCGAGCAGCGACTCGAGCACTACCCGCCGCTCGTCGATCCAGCCCCGTTCCGCCGCGGCCTTCACCATCGCGTATTCACCACTGACGTTGTACGCCACCAGGGGCAGGTCGGTCGCCTGCCGCACCCGGTGGATCACGTCCAGGTAGGCCAGCGCCGGCTTCACCATCAGCATGTCGGCCCCTTCGGCCGCATCCAATCGGGCCTCGAGCAGCGCCTCCCGGGCATTGGCGGGGTCCATCTGGTACTGCCGCCGATCGCCGAAGGCGGGGGTGCTGCCGGCCGCCTCCCGGAAGGGGCCGTAGAAGCCGCTGGCGTACTTTACGGCATAGGAAAGGATGGAACATTCGGTGTGCCCGGCGGTATCGAGGGCTGCGCGGATCGCCGCGACCATGCCGTCCATCATCCCGCTCGGCGCCACGATGTCGGCCCCGGCGTCGGCGTGGACCCGGGCGGCGCGGCCGAGGATCTCGAGGGTGGCATCGTTGTCCACGGTTTCGCCCCGCAGGACGCCACAGTGGCCGTGACTGGTGTACTCGCAGCAGCAGAGGTCGGTGATCAGGCACAGTTCGGGGAAGCGGTCGCGGAGCCGGCGCAGGGCCCGGGGGATGATCCCGTCGCTGTCGAAGTTCTCCGACCCCACGGCGTCCTTCTGGGCCGGAAGTCCGAACAGGATCGCGGTCCGCACCCCGGCGGCGAGCGCCGCCTCCACCTCGCGGTCGAGGCTCGCGTCCACCGAAAGCTGGAACACCCCGGGCATCGAGCCGATCGGCCGCCGGACATCCCGGCCGTGGCAGACGAACCAGGGCGCGATCAGCTGGGCCGGGACCAGCCGGTGCTCGCGGACCAGGGCCCGCATGACCTCGGTCCGCCGGCGCCGGCGGGGACGGCTGAGCGGAAACCCTGAGATCCCGGGGGCCGCGGTCGTGAAGTCGGGCGGAAGGGATGTCGTCATATAAGAGGAAGGAGGGGAATTGTCATCTTCTCTTGACACTCGCTATGGTATCGTATATTTGACGACAGCGCAAGCCGTCCCTCCCGTTTGGAGTCCCGCATGGCACATATCGATCAGTGTATCCCCGGCGCCCAGGCCCGCATCCTCACTACCGGCGTGCCGCGGGTGAAGGGACGCACCGGCATGATCGTCGAGGTCAGCCGGGTCCGCCGCCGTCTGGCCGACCCGCTGCACGACCGGGTCACCGTGGACGTCCCCGGCCATGGCGATGTCGTCCTCGCCCCCGGCGATCTCGAGATCGTCGAGGCCTGAGCGTGCTCGCGCCGGGTGAGGAGCAGGTGATCCTGCTGGATGAGGACAACCGGCCGCTGGGGCCGCTCGAGAAGCTGCGGGCGCACCGCGAGGGGCGGCTGCACCGCGCCTTCTCGGTGTTCGTCTTCGACGACCTGGGGGGCCTCTTGCTGCAGCGGCGCGCGCTCGGCAAGTACCACTCCGGCGGCCGGTGGTCCAACACCTGTTGCGGCCATCCCCGTCCCGGGGAGGACACCGGCGCCGCCGCCGCCCGGCGGCTGGAGGAGGAGATGGGCTTCCGCTGCCCCCTCACGCCGGTCTTCGACTTCCGGTATCGCACCCGGGTCGGGCCCGAGCTCACCGAGCACGAGCACGACACCGTCTTCATCGGCCGCTTCGGTGGCACCCCGCGCCCCGACCCGGCCGAAGTCTGGGAGTGGCGCCATGTGCCACTCGCGCGGCTGCTGAGCGAGGTACGCCGCGCCCCGAACCGCTACACCGTCTGGCTCCGACTCATCCTTCGCCGCCAGGGCCGGGAGCTTCGTCTCGCCGCCCGGGGGCTGCTTCCGCTGATTGCGACTCCATGACGACAGTACTTGCCCCCCAGACGCCGGCCGGCACCACCGCCGCCGGCCACCGCCGCACACATGTCCTCGTCATCGGCGCCGGGATCGGCGGGCTGGCCAGCGCGGTCCGGCTGGCCCAGGCCGGCTACCGGGTGACCCTCGCCGAGCGGCATGACGTTCCCGGCGGCCGCGCCGGCGTCTGGCGCTCGGAGGGCTTCACCTTCGACACCGGCCCCTCCCTGGTGATGATGCTGGAGTGCTGGCACGACCTCTTCCAGTCGGCGGGGCGCCGCCTCGAGGACTATGTCTCCCTGGTGCAGTGCGACCCGGCCTACCGGCTGCACTTCACCGATGGCAGCACCTTCGAAATGACCAGTTCGATGAACCGGCTGGTGGACAACGTCGAGCGGCTCGAGCCGGGCGCCGGCGCACGGGTCTCCGAGTGGCTGGCCGAGACCGGCAAGCTGTATCACGGGGGGCTGCGCTTCATCCGGCGCAACATGCACAACCCGCTGGCCATGATGGACATCCGCGCCCTCGGCCCGGGGGCCGGCGCCACCGCGCTCGGCGACCTGCAGCGCCTGGCCCGGCGCCACTTCCGCGACGAGCGACTGCAGCAGGCGATCACCTTCCAGACGCTCTACCTCGGCATCTCTCCCTACCGCTCTCCCGGCGTGTACGGATTGCTGGCGCACGCGGAGATGGCCGGAGGGATCCATTACCCGATGGGGGGCATGCACCAGCTCCCGCTGGCGCTCGAGCGGCTGGGCGCCGAGCTGGGCGTGGAGTATCTCTACGACACCGAGATCACGGGACTGGAGCGGGATGCGGGCCGGATCACCGCGGCGCGCACCGCGGACGGCCGGCGCCTGACGGCGGATCTCTTCGTCGCCAACAGCGACCTGCCCTGGACCTACCAGGCCCTGCTGGGCGAGAAGACCCCCACCCTGCTGGAACCGTCGTTCAGCTGCTCGGTGGTGCTGCTCTATCTCGGGGTGAACCGCCGCTACCCCCAGCTGCTGCACCACAACCTCGCGGTGACCAGCGACCTGCGAGACAGCTGCGAGGCGCTCTTCCAGCGGCGGGAAATGCCGGACGAGCCGCCCTTCTACCTGGTGGCGTCCACCCGGACCGACCCCGGCCAGGCACCTCCCGGCTGCGAGAACCTGTTCGTGCTGGTGCTGGCGCCCAGCCAGGACCCGCGGCGCCCGCTGGACTGGAGCACCCTCGGCCCGCAGGTAGAGGCAAGGACCATCGAGCGGCTGGAGCGGTTCGGGCTCACCGACCTGCGGCGCCACATCGTCACCCGCAACCTCGTCACCCCCGAAACCTTCACCCAGCGGTACGGCAACCTGCGCGGCGAGGCCTTCGGGCTCGATCATGGGCTGAGCCAGATCGGGTACTTCCGGCCCCACAACCGGCACCGGCGGCACAAGAACCTCTACTTCGTGGGGCAGAGCACCCACCCGGGGTGCGGCCTCCCCATGGTCCTGATCTCCGCCGAGTGCCTCGCGGAGCGGGTGCGCCGGGACGTCCCGGCCTGACGCTGCGGGTGTGGCGAAGGGGGTGGCGGGAGGGTTCGGCCGTTCAGCCCAGCGGCAGCTCGAGGGTGATGCGCAGCCCGCCATGCGGGCTCCTGTCAGCGGTGGCCCGGCCGCCATGCACCGCCGCGATGGACCGCACCAGGGTGAGGCCGAGTCCGGCTCCGCCGCGGGGGCGCGCGGGATCGGGCCGGAAGAAGGGCTCGAAGAGGTGCGCCACCTGTTCATCCGGCACGCCCTTCCCCGCGTCTTCCACGACCAGGCCCACCGTGGCGGGTCCCGGCACGAGCCCCACCCAGATCGCGGTCCCCGGCGGGGTATAGCGCAGCGCATTCTCCACCAGCTGGTCCAGCGCCAGTCCCACCAGCCGCGCGTCCACCCTCGCCATGACCGGCTGCGCGCCCGCCGCCGGGATCACGCTCGGCGCCGGCGGCGAGTGGGTGGTGGTGAAGCGCCGCACCCGCTCCCGCACCAGCGCCGCCAGGTCGGCCGGGGCCCGCTCGATCTCGGCCCCCTCCGATTCCAGCCGCGCCAGCGCGATCAGCGCATCGCCCATCAGGGCGAGGTGATCCACCTCCTCCAGCACGCTCGCCAATAGCTTCTCGTACTCCGCCGGCGAGCGCCCCGACCGGAGCGCGATCTCCAGCTCGCCCCGCATCGCGGTGATCGGGGTGCGGAGGTCGTGACCCACATCGGAGATGATGCGGCGCTGGTGCTGCATCGCCATGTCGAGCCGCTCCAGCAATCCATTGAGGGTGGCGAGGAGGTCCTGCAGTTCCTCCACGTCGGCATGGACGGTGATCTGCCGCGCGCCGCGCCCGGAGGGCATCATGGCCCGGGCCTGCGCCGCGATCTCCCCCACCGGCTCCAGGGAGGCGCGCGTGAGCCACCAGGCCCCGGCCGCGGTGAGTCCCGCGCCGGCCACCGCGATGGCCAGCAGCCGCAGCAGCAGCCCGTCATGGGGGCCGGGGAACGCCCCCTCGACGGCGAAATCCACGATCAGCGCCATCGTCACCAGCGCCACCAGCATGGTGAGGCCGTAGCGCAGCGCCAGCGTGCGTTGCAGGGAGTACATGGGGGATCCACGCGCCCCGGGGCGCGGGCGGGTCAGGCGGTGAGCCGACGCTCGGAGAGCAGGGCCGAGATGCGATCGAGCAGGTCCGCGAAGCGAAACGGCTTGGTCATGAAGGCGTTGGCGCCGGCCTGCAGGGCGGTGTGCACGTCCCGGGGGTCGTCGAGGGCGGTCAGCATCAGGACCGGGGTCTGCACCCCCTCCGCCCGCAGCGCGGCCACGACCTCCACCCCGGAGCGCACCGGCAGCATGAAGTCCATGAGGATGAGGTCGAAGCCCCCGGTGCGGGCACGGCTGAATCCGTCAACGCCATCGCGCGCGATGACCACGTCGTACCCCTCCTCCAGGAACCCCTGTTCCAGGAAGCCGGCGACCTTGCGGTCGTCTTCCACTACCAGCAGGCGCATGGACCCAAGATCAGGACGCGCTTATGAAGCAAGCGTGAAGGGACCGGTGAAGCGGCCTTCACTCTTGTCAGTTGCACTGGCTGTACTCCTTGCCGTCGGCCTTGATGATGGGATAGCCGTTGGAGTTACGTGAGACGCTGAGGGGCACCTGCTGGAAGCCGTCCCCGGCGTCGAGGTAGAGCTGCCCCCCGCGCACCTGCCAGCCGATCGTCCCCCCACCCTGCGACTGGCTGTACACGCTGCCGCTCGGGGTGCTGCTCCCACCGTACTGGTTGACCGTGCCACCCTCCCGATTGGTGTTCACCGAGAGCCGGCCGTCGGGGTGGAAGACGTTGCGGCTGGTGCTGGTGCTGCCGCTCGTTTGGCTGTAAGAGAAGGAACACCAGGGCGAGCTGAGCAGGAGCAGCCGCAGCTGCTGGTCCTGGGCCGAACCGGATGGGGCGGCGGGAGGGGCAGGCGGAGGGGCCGAAGGCGCGGGCTGCCCGGCCCGGGCCCGGCCCGAGGCCGGTGGCGCCGGGGGTGCAGCCGCCGGCGGCGGGGCCGTGGCTACGGCACTGGTTCTGGTGAAGCGCAGTTCGGCGGCGGTGGCCATGTTCGGCATCCCGTCGGCCCCCAGCTCCACCAGGCCAAAGGCCAGCTGGCCCCCCTCGAGCGCCGCCTGGAACAGGGCCCGCCCGCCGGCGCTCGTCGCCTCCCCGGTCAGCTCCCCGTCCTCCACTTTTCCGGTCAGCTGGATGACCGTCCCGTTACCTGACAGCGTCCCGGTGGTGGCGCCCCCCCGCTTCTGCTCCAGCGACAGGGTGATCACCCCCTGCTGGCCCTGCAGGGTGTAGGTCCCGGTGAACTTCTGGGCGCTGGCGGCGGCGGGCCCGAACAGCAGCAGCCCGGCGAGGGCCAGGGGGGTGAGGCGCATGGTCGGCTCCATTGGGGAATGGTGGGGAATTCAGCAGGGATCGTGCCCCGGGGGCCCCCGGCCCCCCTCCCCGCCGCCCTTGGCCTCCGCCCCGCCCGGGGCCACATTCCCCGGAGTCGCCCCACCCCCCTGAGCCATTCGGAGTCCCGTTGAGCGGTTGGGAACAGCAGATCGGCCGGGCCTTGCAGCTGTTCAGCCTGGACAGCCTGCGCAAGAAGATCCTGGTGCTGGCGGTCGGGGCGGCGCTGCTCCCCTCACTGCTCACCGCGATCATCTATTACACCCAGAGCCAGCGTGCCCTCACCGCCCGGCTCACCGCCGACCTCAACGGCGCCAGCATGCAGGCGGCCCGCACCCTCGACCTCTGGCTCAAGGAGCGGGTGCTCGAGCTCCGGGTCTTCGCCAGCTCCTACGAGGTCTCGGAAAACGTCGGCCGCCGCGACAACAGCCGGCTCTCGGGCTACCTTGCCTCGATCCAGCGCCGGATTGGCGAGTACCAGGCCCTGGCGGTGCTGGACCCCGCCGGCCGGACGCTGGCCTCCACCGGCCCGCTCCCCGACGCCCGCGAATTGCCGCCCAACTGGCTGGAACGGGTGACCCTCAACGACGCGGTGATCGGGCCGGGGCGGCGGGACACCGATACCCTCGCGAGCGCGGTGGTGGCGGTGCCCGTGACCGACGCCCGCGGCGCCGTCCTCGGCAGCCTCACCGCGGTGGTGGACCTGCGCCGCGGCGCCAGCCTGATCCGCGACATCCCGCTGGCCTCGCTGCTCCGGGTCTCGCTGGTGACCCGGGACGGCGAGTTCCGCCTGGGCGCGGGCCACCGGGTGCCCACCTCCGGTGACCCCATCTACCCTCCGGCCCGGCTGCTCCACCTGCTCCCCGCCGCCATTCCCGCCGAACTGCCGCAGGACTCGATGCCCCTCGAGGGCCCCATCGGGATCGAAGGCAGCGATGGGACCGACTACCTCGCCCGCGCCACGCCGGTCCCCGGGACCCCGTGGCTGGTGGTGGCGGATGTCCCCGCCGACGAGGCTTACAGCCAGATGGACCGGCTGCGGCTGGTGACCCTCTGGCTCATCGCGGGGATCCTGCTCGTGGTCTCGGCGCTGGCCTACAGCGTGGGGCTCTTCATCGTGCGGCCGCTGGACCGGCTGATCGAAGGCGCCTCAAAGGTGGCCGGCGGCGACCTCGCGGTGGACCTCCCCGTGACCACCGGCGGCGAGGTGGGCGCGCTCACCCGGGTGTTCAACACGATGGTGACCCGGCTCCGCGAAGGGCGGCAGGAGCTGGAGCAACTCTCCATCACCGACCAGCTCACCGGGCTCTACAACCGCCGCCACCTGGAGCACGCCCTCGCCACGGAGTGCGAGCGCGCCCGGCGCCACGGCCACCCGGTCTCGCTGCTGCTGCTCGACATCGACCACTTCAAGCTGTACAACGACACCCACGGCCACCTCGCCGGGGACGCCGTGCTGCGCCAGGTCGGGCAGCTCCTGCGGGAGACGGTCCGCGCCGGCGACTGCGCCGCGCGCTACGGGGGGGAGGAGTTCGTCGTGGTGCTGCCGAATACCGGCATTGATGGCGCGGTGGACCTGGCGGAGCGGCTCCGGGACCGGCTCCGGGCGGAAGACTTCGACGGCGGCGCCGTGACCGCCAGCGTCGGCGTCACCCAGTCCCCCTCGAAGGGCTTCACCCCCGAATCCCTCGTCGCCGCGGCGGACGAGGCGCTGTACCGGGCGAAGCGGGAGGGGAGGGATCGGGTGAGGCGGTAGGGCGGTAGGGCGGTAGGGCGGTTCGGCGGTTCGTATCGAATCGCCTAATCGCCGAATCGCCTAATCCCCCTTACCTCCCGCTCCGGCTCACCAGCTCCTGGAAGATCCACCCCTCCCGCCCGCCCCCGTCACGCACCCGGAGCCAGTCCCCGACGTGCGAGATCGCGGTGAGGGCAGCCCCCTTCTCGAGCGTGACGACCACCCGGGCCCCGGTGCTTGGCGCGTCCCGCAGGTTGGCGCGGCTGGTGACCTCGAGCGGAACCGGCGCCGCAAAGAGCACCTCCCCCTGCCGCCGCCCCGCCCGCTCCACCTCCGCCACCCGGGCCCTCCCCGCCATGGCGATGTTCTTGGCCTGGGTGGCCAGGTAGAGCGCGCCGCCATGGTTCTGGCGGCCGAACTCCTGGCTGCTCTGCGCCAGCATCTGCTGCGACTCCGCCAGGGCGCCGCGCAGTTCCGTTCCCCCCGCCGCCTTGAGCCCCTGCACCGCGATCTCCGCCTCGGCCATCGCCGAGGCCGCCTCGGCCCGGGTGGCGACCGTCTGCAGCTTCGCCATCGTCCGGACCACCTCGAGCCGGGTCTCCGCCAGCCGCGACTGCGTCGCCTCCAGTTCCCCCTCCCGTTCGGCCAGTTCCAGCTCCAGCCGGGCCGCGCGCGCCTCGAGCGCGGGATCGGTCACCCGGAGGGTGTCCACCCGGGTGATGACGATGGGCTCGGGGGCCCGCAGGGTGTCCATCGCCTCGATGGGCCTGGCGTCGGGCGCGGGATCGGGCGGGGGCGTCTTGCTGCCACAGGCGGAGAGGAGGGACACGAAGAGGCACGACGGGAGGGACAGCCACGGGGTGCGGCGGCGCATCAGGTAGCTCGCTGGCAGGGGGGCCGGGCTCTCCGGGAGCCTCGGTGGATCCGTGGGCACACCCTCCGGGAGCGCGCGCAGGAACCGGTACAAAGGTCTGTCAGGCGTTGGCGGAGGGCAAGGGGCGGAGGACCGACGGGCCGACGGGCCGACGGGCCGACGAATGTGCGACGCTCGCAACACCACCTCATCCCGAGCGCAGCGAGGGATCTGCTCTCCCGTGCTCCGTGCCCGGATGAGTAGATCCCTCGGTCGCTGCGCTCCCTCGGGATGAGGTGGCGTTGCCGATGCCCTCCTCCGGCGTTCCCGTTCCCCCGTTCCCCGTTCCCCGTTCTCCCGTTCCCCCGTTCCCCCGTTCTCCCGTTCCCCGTTCCCCCGTTTCCCCGTTCCCCCGCCGCCTACCTCAGCGCCTGCACCACCGGCCGCCGTGCGGCGCGCCAGGCCGGGAAGAAGCCGCCCAGGGTGCCCATCACCGCGGCGAAGACCACGCCCGAGAGCAGCAGCGCCGGCGTGATCCGGAAGCTGAAGGCGATCTCGCTGAAGCTGGCCCAGTTGGTGGTGCTGGTGACCATCCCGTTCACCGGCAGCACCAGCAGGATCCCCAGCACCCCGCCCACCAGCGCGATCAGCGCCGACTCCACCAGGAAGCTGAGCAGCACGCTCCGCGGGTGGAAGCCCAGGGTGAGGAGCACCGCGATCTCCGGCGCGCGCGCGGCGACGGCGGCGTACATGGTGTTCACCGCGCCGAAGATCGCGCCCACCGCCATGATACTCGTAATAAGGAAGGCGAGGATCTCCAGGATCCGGCCCAGCACCTCGGACTGCTCGGCGTAGAAGGCCGCCTCGCGGTACACGTCCACCTGCAGCCGCTGATCGGCCTCGAGCGCCCGCTCCGCCTCCTCGAAGGCGGCGGGATCCGCCAGCCGGAAGCTGGCGGAGGAGAAGCCCTGCCGCCGGAACACCGGCTGGAACTGCTCCGCGTCGCCCCAGACCTCGGACTCGAAGGAGGAGCCGCCGGCGGTGAAGTGGCACACCACCGCCCAGTCCCGCCCGCCGAAGCGGAGCGCCTGCCCGACGTCGGTATTGGGGAACTTGAGCGCCATGGTGCGGCCCACGCAGACCTCGTTGCGCCCCGGCACCGGCGCCTGGCCCTCGGTGATCACCAGGTTCTGCCGCACCTGCCACGCCGCCGCCGCCACGCCGCGCACCACCACATTGGCCACCGTGTTGGTGTCGGCGCCCCGCCGGGAGAGCGGGATCAGGAGGTAGGACTCGGCCGAGAAGAGCGGCCGCCCGTCGGGCCCGGGCGCCACGTGGGGGGAGGCGGCGAGGATGCTCACCGCCTCGCGGTCGAGCCCGCTCGAGAGCTCGGAGTCGGCGCCGCGGCGCAGCACCAGCGCGTTCCGGTCGGAGCCGGTGCGCGTCAGCGCGGCGCGGAAGCCGTTGGCCAGCGCCAGCATCCCGATGAACACCGCCACCACCAGCCCGATGCCGATCGCGGTGAACGCGGTCGAGGTGGGACGCTGCATCACGCTCCGCAGGTTGTAGATCAGGGGGATCTTCATTACTCGACCCTCCGGAGCGCCTGCACCACCGGGAGCCGTGCCGCCCGCACCGCCGGCACCAGCCCGCTCGCCAGCATCAGCAGCAGGGTCACCCCGGCGCCGATGGTGAGGGTGGAGGTGGTCACGTCGAAGCCGGGGAGGAACCCGCCGGCGTTGAAGTTGGTGGACTTGTAGAGCAGCTTGGCGCCGCCCAGCCCGAGCACCGCGCCGATCCCGGCGATCAGCCCCGCCTCCAGCATGACCAGCCCGAAGAGGGTGCGATCGGTGAAGCCGATAGTCTTGAGCACCGCCACCTCCCGGGTCCGCTCCCGGGCGCTCATCATCATGGCGTTGGCGGTGACCAGCAGGATGGCGAAGACCACCGCCATGCCGATGGTCCCCATGAGCAGGCTCACGTTGCCCCACATCGTGGCGAAGCTGGCGTTGAACGCCTGCTCGGTGCCGGTCTTGGTGGCGGCGTTGGAGTTGCGGAACTGGTCATCGATGCCCTTGGCGATGCTGGCCGACTTGTCGCCGTCATCGATGCGGATCACGTACCACCCCGCCTGCCCCGGCCGCCCGGTCCGCTCCTCCAGGTACTCGTGCTGGAAGAGCATCATGTCGTCGTTGATGACCGCGTCGGTCGGGGTGTAGATGCCGCGGATCGTGAAGGTCCAGTCGCCGGGGTAGATGGTGCCCTGGATGGTCACGTCCTGCCCCAGCTTCCAGCCGAAGATGTCCACCAGCCGGCGGCCGATGATCGCCGAGGAGCGCTCCCGGATGAACGCCTGCTTCTGGTCCTCGGGCAGCGCGATCTCGGGGTACATCTCGAGGTACGAGGCGGGGTCCACCGCGAACTGGGCGAAGAACCGCTTGTTGTCCCCGTACCGGCCGCCAAACCAGTTGGCCCACGACACCGCCTCCACCCCCGGGGTGGCCTGCAGCTTGTTGGCGTAGCTGAGCGGGAGCGGGAAGACGATCCCGGTGGCGTTGGTGCTCACCAGCCGCCGGGCGCTGCCGAACTGCGCCGCCGCCGCGAGGGTGGTGACCACGGTGCGGAGCGAGGCGAAGAGGAAGAGCGCCAGCGCCACGCTGGCGATGGTGAGCAGGGTGCGGCGCTTGTGCCGGCCGAGGTTGGCCAGCACCAGGTGGAGGTACTTCATGCCATCGCCCCCTGGCGCTCGATGAGCTGCCCTTTCTCGAGGTGCAGCACCGTCCGCGCCGACGCCGCCGCGTGGGCGTCGTGGGTCACCATGAGGATAGTCTTCCTGAACTCGTCGTTGAGCCGGCGGAGCAGCGCCAGCACGTCCTGCGAGCTCTTGGCGTCGAGCTGGCCGGTGGGTTCATCCAGCAGCACCAGGGTCGGGTCCGCCACGATGGCCCGCGCGATCGCCACCCGCTGCTCCTGCCCGCCGGAGAGCTGCCGGGGGAAGTGCTTCATCCGGTCCTCGAGCCCCACCACGCCAAGCGCCAGCCGGATCCGCTCGTCCCGCTCCTTGCGCGAGAGGTTGGTGAGCAGGAGCGGCAGCTCCACGTTCTGCCAGGCGGTGAGCACCGGGAGCAGGTTGAGCTGCTGGAAGACGAACCCGATGTGCCGCGCCCGCCACGGCGCCAGCTGGTTCGGGCTCATGGCGCTCACCTCCGCCCCCGCCACCCGGACGCTCCCGCTGGTGGGCCGGTCGAGCCCCGCCACCAGGTTGAGCAGGGTGGACTTCCCCGACCCCGACGGCCCCATCAGGGCGGTGAAGGAGCCTTCCTCGATGTCGAGGTTGAGGGCGGTGAAGATTTCCACCCGCTCGGAGTCGCGCTGGAAGGCCTTGTCCACGTTGCGGATTTCGACGAGTGCCATTGCGGCTCCAGGTGTAGTGAAGAGTCTATTGTGGTATGGCTCGGCGCTGCCGCGTGCTCGCGTCGGAGGGTGGCCGCGACTGCATCGGCGCTGCCGCGTTCTCGCGTCGGAGCGTGCCCGAGATTCGCTCGGCGCTGCTGCACTGCCGCCTCCGCCCGGAG
>CAZPER010000066.1:0-10112 GCA_964585655.1 uncultured Gemmatimonadaceae bacterium
CGGCGTCCCCGGGTGGCGGAGGAGGGGGGCGGTGGCACCGCCTGGCGGGACGCGGGCCGGCGGGAGGGGCTACGCTGACCCGGATCCTCCGGATCGCGACCGGGGGGGACGGGGTCGGGAAGCTCGACGACGGGATGACGGTGTTCGTGCCCCGCACCGCCCCCGGCGACCTCGTGCAGCTGACGGGCGTCGTGCGGCATGCCCGGTTTGCCCGCGCGGTGGTGGCCGGGGTGCTGGAACCGGGGCCCGGGCGGGTGCCGCCCCGGTGCGCGCACTACGAGCGGGACCGCTGCGGCGGCTGTCAGCTGCAGCACCTGGACCTGCCCACCCAGCTCGAGGTGAAGCGGGCCATCGTCGCCGACGCGCTGGCGCGGATCGGGCGGCTGGAGGTCGAGGTCCCGCCGCTGGTCACGGCACCAGCGCCATGGCAGTACCGGAGCCGGATTACGCTGGCCCTCGGGCCGGGGCGGCGGTACGCCGGCTTTCATCCGCTGGACGCGCCCGGCCGGGTCTTCCCGCTGGAGCAGTGCCACCTGGCGGCCGCGCCCCTCATGGAACTGTGGCGCGGGGTCGAGCCGCTGCTCCACCTGCTCCCCGAGGACGCCTCCCAGCTCATGCTCCGGGTGGACCGGGCGGGGGGACTGCACCTCGTGGTCCTCGCCGCGGGCCGGAAGGCCTGGAGCGACGGGCCGCGGCTCCGGACCCGGCTGGCGGAGCGGGGGGTGACGGCTACCGTCTGGTGGCAGCCGGAGGGGGGTGCCCTCCGGGTGGTGGCGGGGGAGCGCGAGGCCATCCCGGCAACGGTGTTCGAGCAGGTGCATCCCGGACTGGGGGATCGGATCCGGGCCTTTGCGGTGGCGGCCCTTGGCGAGGTGGCCGGACGGCGGGTCTGGGACCTGTACGCCGGCATCGGGGAAACCAGCGAGGCGCTGCACGCGCTGGGGGCGGAGGTGGAAAGCGTGGAGCTCGATCCCCGGGCGGTGGACTTCGGGGAGCGGCTCTGGCGCGCCGGGGCCCACCTGCGGGAGGAATCGCAGCGCCCCGAGCGCGGGGTGACTCGCCACCAGGGACGGGTGGAGGACCTGGTCGCCACCATGCACCACCCCGACGCCGTCATCGCCAACCCGCCCCGGGCCGGGATGGCGGGGGAGGCCCTGACCGCGATCCTGGCCCGGCGCCCGGGGCGCGTGGTGTATGTGAGCTGTGATCCCGCGACGCTGGCGCGGGACCTCCGGCGCCTCACGGAGGCGGTGGGTGGGGGCTACCGTGTCACCGGAGTGCAGCCGTTCGATCTCTTTCCCGAGACCGCACATGTCGAGACCGTCGCGGTCCTGGAGGCCTGAGTGAAGTACTTCGTGACCGTGGCGGGACGGGAGATCCCGGTGGAGGTGGACGGCGGGCGGGTCACGGTGGACGGCCGGGAGGTGGAGGCCCACCTCACGCCGGTGCCCGGGACCCCGCTCCGGCACCTGCTGCTGGACGGGGCCAGCCTGACCCTCGCCACGGAGGCGGGGGAGCCGGGGGAGTGGCGCCTGCTGGTGCACGGGACCCGGCACGAGGTCCAGGTGGTGGACGAGCGGACCAGGCACATCCGGAGCCTGACCGGCGGCGGGGCGGCGCGTGCCGGGGCGGGCCAACTCCGGGCCCCAATGCCCGGGCTGGTGGTGCGGGTGCTGGTGGCCGTGGGGCAGCCGGTGGAGCCGGGGCAGGGGCTCATCGTGCTGGAGGCCATGAAGATGGAGAACGAGCTCCGGGCCACGACGGCCGGGGTGGTGGCGGAGATCCGGTCGGCGGCGGGGCAGGCGGTGGAGAAGGGGCAGGTGCTGGTGGAGTTCGCCACGGGTGCCGGGGCTTGACCTAACCCCTTTTCCGTGGCTAGCTTTGGAGTCTGTGGGCTTTCAGGACTTCACCCTGGGGTACGTGGTCTGATGAACACCTTTTCCGCCAAGCCGAGCGACATCACCCACGACTGGCACGTGGTGGACGCGGCCGACATCCCGCTCGGCCGGCTCGCCAGCCATGTCGCGCAGCTGATCCGTGGCAAGCACAAGCCGACCTTCACCCGCCACATGGACGGCGGGGACTTCGTGGTGGTGATCAACGCCGAGAAGGTCCGCCTGACGGGGCGGAAGCTCGAGCAGAAGCATCACTTCCATCACACCGGCTACATGGGCCACGAGGTCTTCACCCCGGTGAAGAACCTGCTCAAGGGGAAGTTCCCGGAGCGGGTCATCGAGCACGCCGTCTTCGGCATGCTGCCCAAGAATTCGCTGACCAAGCAGAAGCTGCGCACCAAGCTCAAGGTGTACGCGGGGAACCAGCACCCCCACGCCGCCCAGCAGCCCGTGCCTTTCACCGTGACCCTGAAGGCGGCCAGGTAAGATGAGCGGAAAGCCCGAATTCCGGTGGCAGGCTGTTGGCCGCCGCAAGACCAGCGTGGCCCGGGTGTACCTGACGCCGGGCACCGGCAAGTGGGACGTCAACGGCCGGACGCTCGGGGACTACTTCCCCCGTCCCTCCCTGGTGCAGCACATCCAGCAGTCGTTCTCCACCACCGACACCCTGGGCGCGTTCGACGTGAAGGCCCATGTGGTGGGCGGCGGGCAGTCGGGGCAGGCGGGCGCCATGCGCCTCGCGATCGCCCGGGCCCTGGTGGAGGCGGACAGCCAGCACCGCGCCAAGCTGCGCACCAACGGCCTCCTCACCCGCGATCCGCGGGCCGTGGAGCGGAAGAAGCCGGGCCGCGCGGGCGCCCGGAAGCGGTTCCAGTTCAGCAAGCGGTAGACGCACCGGCGGACCGTCGGGTCGACGGTCCGCAACTACGCACGCCGCGGGATCGGGCGCTGGGTGCCCTGGCAACAGGGTAAGCGGCCGAGACGAACGCGGCGGACGACTCAACCCCTCATGACGAAGGACGGCATTTCCCCGATGGCTCAGCCCCAGTTGCAGGACCTCCTCGAAGCCGGCGTGCATTTCGGTCACCAGACCCGGCGCTGGAATCCCAAGATGCGCCGGTTCATTTTCGCCGAGCGCTCCGGGATCTACATCATCGATCTCCAGAAGACCCTCAAGCAGATCCTCATCGCGCAGGAGCTGCTCAAGAGCGTGGCGCTCAAGGGTGAAGGCGTGCTGTTCGTCTGCACCAAGAAGCAGCTCAAGGGGATCGTGCAGGCCGAGGCGGCCAACAGCGGCTCCTGGTGGGTGACCGAGCGGTGGCTCGGCGGCATGCTCACCAACTTCCAGACCATCAAGAAGCAGATCCGCCGGCTGCGGGACCTGGAACAGGGCTCCGCCGAGGGCGACTTCGAGAACTACACCAAGAAGGAAAAGCTGCTGTTCGAGCGGGAGCGCGAGAAGCTGCTGCGCAACCTCGAAGGCATCAAGCAGATGGGGCGGCTCCCCGGCGCGCTGTTCGTCGTGGACGCCAAGAAGGAGAAGATCGCGGTCCAGGAGGCCAACAAGCTCGGCATCCCGGTGGTGGCCATCGTGGACACCAACGCCGATCCCGACGTCATCACCGTGCCGATCCCGGGCAACGACGACGCGATCCGCTCGGTCTCCCTGATCACCACGGCGCTGGCGGAGGTGATTCGCGAGGCCCGGGCCCAGAGCCCGCTCCGCGAGGCCACCGAAGAGGGCGACGCCGAGACCTACAGCACCGACGGCGGCTCCGAGGGCGATCCCGAGGACCGCAAGAAGAAGCGGGCCCGGCGGAAGCGGCGGCCCAAGCCCGAGGCGATCGCGGCCCGGATCAAGCACGGCGACGAAGGCGCGGACCCGGCGGCAGCGGTCGAAGCCGAAGAGTAGGCCCGGCCGGTTGGCCGAACTGCAGGTGCTGCCGCCGTCCCCGGCCCGAAGGCCCCGGACGGCGGCTTCCTATAGGCGAGTGAGTCCGGGCGTCCGGGTGGGCGCCCCCCACGTATCACGAACAAGGACCGGGAAATGAGTGAGCCGATTTCGGCCAAAATGGTCGCGGAACTGCGGGCGCGCACCGGCGCGGGGATGATGGACTGCAAGGCCGCGCTGCAGGAGGCCCATGGGGACATGGACAAGGCGGTCGAGATCCTGCGCAAGAAGGGGATGGCCAAGGCCGACAAGCGCGGGGACCGGAGCGCGTCCCAGGGGCTGGTGGTGATCGAGTCCTCGACCAGCGGCCACGACGCCGCCATGATCGAGCTCAACTGCGAGACCGATTTCGTCGCCAAGAACGAGGACTTCATCGCCCTGGCGCGGGACCTGGCCCGGCACGTGCTGGCCCACGCCCCGCTCGGGGTCCACCCCGGCAGCGCCCTCGACGCCCAGCCGTTCCGCTCCGGCACCGTCGGAGAGGCGGTCAAGGAAATCTCCGGCAAGACCGGCGAGGCGATGGCCCTCAAGCGGGTGGCCCACTTCCGCGCGGACCAGGGCAGCGTGGGGCACTACCTGCACCACAACGCGCAGAGCGGCGCCCTGGTGGAACTGGCCGGCATCCGGGGGGAGGCGGTCACCGCCCTCGGCCGGGACCTGGCGCTGCACGTCACCTCGACCGACCCGCTCGGCGTCAGCGAGGCCGACATCCCGGCCGAGCTGCTGGCGAGCGAGCGGCGGATCGCGGAGGAGCAGGTGGCGGCGGAGGGGAAGCCGGAGAAGATCCGCGAGAAGATCGTAGAGGGGAAGCTCAAGAAGTTCGTCAACGAGCGCACCCTGCTCGGGCAGCTGTTCGTCAAGGACGACAGCAAGACCGTCGCCGACCTGGTCGCCGGGGTGGCGAAGCAGGCCGGGGGCGCCCTCACCGTGGTGCGGCTGGCCCGGTTCAAGGTCGGGGAGGGCTGATGCGCCGCGCGTACACCCGCGCGCTGCTCAAGCTCTCCGGCGAGGCGCTCGCCGGGGACAAGGGCTACGGACTCGACTACAAGGTGGTGGACGGGTTCGCCGAGGAACTGCTCCGGGTCCACGCCCGCGGGGTGCAGCTCTCCCTGGTGGTCGGGGGCGGCAACATCCTGCGGGGCACCTCCGCCAGCCGGGAGGGACTCGACCGGGTCTCCGCCGACTACATGGGGATGCTCGCCACGGTCATCAACGCCCTCGCGGTCCAGGATATCCTGGAGCGGAAGGGGGTCCAGACCCGGGTGATGACCGCGATCCGGATGGAGTCGCTGGCGGAGCCCTACATCCGGCGCCGGGCGCTGCGCCACATGGAAAAGGGGCGGCTCGTTATCTTTGCCGGGGGGACCGGCAACCCGTATTTCTCCACCGACACCGCCGCAGTGCTCCGGGCGCTGGAGGTGGAGGCCGAGGTGATCCTCAAGGGGACCAACGTGGAAGGGATCTTCACCGCGGACCCGCGCAAGGACCCCGGGGCCAAGCTGATCCCCGAACTCACCTTCCAGGACGCGCTGGTGAACGGATACGAGGTGATGGACCGCAGTGCGTTCGGGCTGTGCCAGACCAACAAGCTGCCGATCGTCGTCTTCAACATGAACAACGCGGGCAACCTGGACCGGGTGCTCCAGGGCGCCCCCGTCGGGACCATCGTGCAATGACCACTATCCCCGAACTGCTGAAGCACGCGAAGGACCTGATGCACAAGGCGGTGGAGAACACCCGCCGCGAATTCTCCAGCATCCGCACCGGCAAGGCCACCACCAGCCTGCTGGACACGGTGCGGGTCGAGGCCTATGGCAGCCAGATGCCCCTCAACCAGGTGGCCATGGTCGCGGCGCCGGAGCCGCGGATGCTGACGGTGCAGCCCTTCGACAAGGGACTGACGCAGGTCGTGGAGAAGGCGATCCGCGATTCCGACCTGGGGCTCAACCCCGCCTCGCAGGGCGGCCTCATCCGGGTGCCGATCCCGACCCTCACCGAGGAGCGCCGGCGGGACCTGGTCAAGGTGATGCACAAGCTGGGCGAGGAGGGCCGGGTGGCCGTCCGTCACGCCCGCGGCGACGCACATGCCAAGATCAAGAAGCTCGAGAAGATCGCCGAGGACGACAAGACCCGCGGCGAGAAGGACCTGCAGAAGCTCACCGACGAGCACATCAAGCTGATCGATTCCCTGATCGCCGCCAAAGAGGCGGAGATCATGGAAGTCTGACCCCATGCTCGACGACGCGCTCCGGCAGATTCAGCTGAACGGCACGCTGCCGGCGCATGTCGCCATCATCATGGACGGCAACGGCCGCTGGGCGCGGGGACGCGCGCTCCCGCGGCCGTTCGGGCACAAGGCAGGGATGAAGGCGGTGCGCGAGGTCGTGGAGGGCGCGCTGGCCGCCGGGGTGGAGGTGCTGTCGCTGTTCGCCTTCAGCCAGGAGAACTGGCAGCGCCCCGCCGAGGAGATCGGCGCCCTGATGGGGCTGCTGGAGGAGTACATCGCCCGCGAGATGGCGGATCTCAAGGAGCAAGGGGTCCGGGTCCGCTTCCTGGGCGACCTCGACCGGCTCCCGCCCTCCCAGCGCGCCGCGGTGGACCGGCTGATGAGCCACACCGCGACCGGCGAGAAGCTGGCGCTCAATATCCTGATCTCGTACGGCTCCCGGGCGGAGCTCACGCGTGCCGCCCGGCTGCTCGCCGAGGAGGTCCGGCGCGGCGACCTCGATCCCGCCGACATCGACGAGGACGCGATCGCGCGGAAGCTCTACACCGCCGCCTGGCCCGATCCCGACCTGCTGATCCGCACCTCCGGGGAGCTCCGGCTCTCCAACTTCCTGCTCTGGCAGCTGGCGTACGCCGAGCTGTTCGTGACCCCGGTCCTGTGGCCGGACTTCACCCGGCAGCACCTGTGGGAAGCGATCCTCGAGTACCAGCGCCGCGACCGACGGTTCGGCAAGGTCTCGGTCTAGCTCCCCTCGATGGCCTCCAATCTCACGCAGCGCGTCCTGGTGGCCGCCGTCGCGATTCCCGCGGCGCTGGGCGTCGTGTACGTGGGAGGCTGGCCACTGGTGGCGGTGGTCGCCGCCGCCGCGGCCCTCGGGGCGCGGGAGCTGTTCGACTTCGCCGCCCGCCAGGGGGTGGTGCCGCTCCGGCGGTTCGGGCTGGCGTCGGCGGTGCTGGTGCCGGTGCTCGCCTACCTCAACGTGACCGGCTCGGTGGCGCTCGCGGAATGGGGCTGGTTCCTGGCGGGGCTCTGGGTCGTGCTGCTCCTGACGGTGGCGCTGTTCCGGCGCGCGCCCGGGGAGCATCCCTTTGCCGCCACCTCCGCCACCGCCTTCGGGGTGCTGTATCCCGCCGGGCTGGCGTCCTTCCTGATCCCGATCCGCCACGGCGCGCACGACACCTTTTCCTGGGCCGGGGCCTGGCTGGTCTTCTTCCCGCTGGTGATCACCTGGGTGTGCGATACCGCGGCGATGTTCGGCGGCAAGGCGATGGGCGGGCCGAAGCTCTGGCCCGCCATCAGCCCCGGGAAGACCTGGTCCGGTTCCCTCGCGGGCGTCGCCGGCGCCCTCGCGGCGGTGCCGCTGCTCAACCTGCTCGTGATGGCGCCGCTGGGGGTGGCCCTGCCGCTCCTGCAGGGGCTCTGTTTCGCGCTGGTGCTCGGGATCGTGGGCCAGGTCGGGGATCTCGCCGAGTCGCTGTACAAGCGGGAGGTCGGGGTGAAGGACTCCTCCGCGCTCATCCCGGGGCACGGCGGCGTGCTGGACCGGTTCGACTCGCTCTACTTCGTGCTGCCCGTGGCGGCCGCGCTCTACCGCCTGTTCGGCGTCCTCTGATGCCCGGGGGTTCGCCGCGCGCCGTGCGCGGAGTCGCGATCCTGGGCTCGACCGGGTCCATCGGGAAGAGCGCGCTCCAGGTCCTCGCCCGGCAGCGGGAGCGGTTCCGGGTCGTGGCGCTCACGGCGCGCGACAACCGCGAGGCGCTCGATCGGCAGGTGCGGGAGTGGCAGCCCCGGCTCTCCGGACTGGTGGCGGAGCGGGGCCCGGAACTGCTGGTGGAGGCGGCGACCCACCCCGACGCCGACATCGTCCTCAACGCCGTGGTGGGCGCGGCCGGACTCGACGCCACCCTCGCCGCGCTCCGCGCCGGCAAGCGGGTGGCGCTGGCCAACAAGGAAACGCTGGTGATGGCCGGCGACCTGGTGCGCCAGGCCTCGCTGGAGGGCGGGGGCGAGCTGGTGCCGGTGGATTCCGAGCACAGCGCGGTGCTGCAATGCGTGGCGGGGCGGGAGGCCGGGCTGGCGCGGCTGATCCTCACCGCCTCGGGGGGGCCGTTCCGGGAATGGGCGCCCGAGCGCATCCGCAGCGCGACGGTGGCGGAGGCCCTGAACCACCCGACCTGGCAGATGGGCAGCAAGATCACGGTGGACAGCGCCACGCTCGCCAACAAAGCGCTGGAGGTCATCGAGGCGCACTACCTGTTCCGGCTGCCGTACACCGGGCTGGAAGTCGTGGTGCATCCGCAGAGCATCATCCACGCCTTTGCGGAGTTCTGCGATGGCAGCGTGATCGCGCAACTCGGCTTTCCCAGCATGGAACTGCCGATCCTGTACGCCTTCACCCACCCGGAGCGGCTACCGGACAGCGGGGTCCGCCGCTTCGACCCGGTGGCCGTCGGCGCGATGACCTTCGAGCCGGTGCGGACGGAGGTGTTCCGCGCCTTCCGCGCCGGGATTGAGGCGGGGCGCGCGGGGGGGACGGCGCCGGCGGTGTTCAACGCGGCGAACGAGGTGGCGGTGGCCTCCTTCCTGGCTGGCGGCATCGCGTTCGGGCGCATCGCCGAGGTCATCGAGCAGGTGCTGGACGTGCACCGGGTGGAGCCGGTGCGGGAACTCGACACGGTGCGTGCGGCGGACCGCTGGGCCCGCCAGCACGCTCATGAGGTATTGGCGTGACCCTCTTTCACAACCTGTGGCCGCTGCTCGTCACCCTGGGCGTGCTCATCTTCGTGCACGAACTGGGACACTTCCTCGCCGCCAAGTGGGCCGGCATCCGGGTGCACCGGTTCGCCATCGGCATGGGGGGCCCGATCCCGGGCCTCCGCTTCCGCCGCGGCGCCACCGAATATGCCATCTGCTGGCTGCCCCTCGGCGGGTACGTGAAGATGGCGAGCCGTGAGGAGGGCGCTACCAGCAGTGCCCTCGAGGGGACCGAGGGGGACGGCCGCCCCGAGGGCGCGCCGCTGGTGGAGGCTCACGAGTACTACGAGGCCCAGCCGGTCTGGAAGCGGATGATCGTGATCCTCGCGGGCGTCACCATGAACGCCCTGCTCGCGCTCGTCATCTACACCGGCCTCAAGTACCACTACGGCGAGGAGCTCAACCCCATCACCACGGTGGGCCGGGTCACCACGGACACCCTGCCGGAGGCGATCCGGCCCATCACCGCGCTCCGTCCCGGGGACCGCATCGTCGCCATCGGCGACCAGCCGGTCGCGGCCTGGGAGGACGTGGTGCAGGGCATCGTCTCGACCCCGGCCGACTCGGTGCTCATCGTGCTCGCCGACGGACGGACGGTGGTGCTGCCGCTCCACCGCTCGGCGCTGACCGACCGGGCCCAGGCGGCGTTCGCCATCACCTACGCGGTGCCGCCGGTGTTCGGGGAGGTCGTGCCGGGGTACCCGGCGGCGGGCGCCGGCATCGCCGTGGGGGACACGGTCATCCGGGTGGACGGGGAGCCCGTCCGCGACTGGTGGGTGCTGTTCGACCTGATCCGCGAGCGCGCCGGGCAGGAAATGCGGATCGAGCTGGGCACGACCGGGGGCCGCCGCGAGGTGATCCTCACGCCGCGGAGCGAGGAGGAGAAGCAGCCCGACGGCACCACCCGCACCGTGGGCAAGCTGGGCGTCCGGCCGCAGGAACCGGTGATCCACCGGAGCCTGGGATTCGGCCAGGCGGTGCGCGCGGGATTCCGGGAAACGGGGGCCGCGTCCACCCAGATCTACCGGACGGTGCAGGGGCTGCTCTCCGCCCGGATCTCGAGCAACGACGTGGGCGGGCCGATCATGAACGGCCCGCTCGCGGCCCAGGCGGCGCGGCTCGGGGCGGAGCAGTTCCTCGAGGTGATGGCGCTCATCTCAGTGAACCTAGCCATCCTCAACCTGCTTCCAGTCCCGATCCTCGACGGTGGCCAGTTCCCCTTCGTTCTTGCCGAGGGGATCCGGAGGCGGCCGCAGTCCGCTAAGCTGTGGGGACCGCTGACCAC
>CAZPER010000066.1:10122-21406 GCA_964585655.1 uncultured Gemmatimonadaceae bacterium
GTGGCGGGTTCTTCTGTCTGATGGGCGCGCGGGCCCGGCGGCGGCGGCGGGCCCTCAAGTTGCGGGAACGCCTGACCATCGTCGGCGGTGTGCTGATCGTCATGCTCATGGTGCTGGCGTTCAAGAACGACATCGTGCGCAACTGGGGCTTCATCGTGGGATTCTTTCGCGGACTCTTTGCCTAAGCCATGACACTCCTCACCCTCGAGCAGGTTACCAAGCGGTACGGCCAGGTCACCGCGGTGGACGGGATCAGCTTCGCGGTGGACCGGGGCCAGGTGGTCGGGTTCCTCGGCCCCAACGGCGCGGGGAAGTCCACCACCATGCGGATGATCACCCAGTTTCATGATCCCGACGGCGGCCGGATCCTCTTCGACGGCGTGCCGCTCGCGCAGGCGGGCCGCGAGGCCAAGCGGCGGGTGGGCTACCTGCCGGAGAACAACCCGCTCTACACCGAAATGCTGGTGGCGGAGTACCTCGCCTTCGTGGGCCGGCTGCGGGACCTGGCGGGGCGTCCGCTGGCGCTCGCCACCGATGAAGCGGTGGCGGCCACCGGCCTCGAGGCGGTGTTCCACCGGCCCATCGGCGAGCTGTCCAAGGGCTACAAACAACGGGTGGGGCTCGCCGCCGCGATCCTGCACAAGCCGGACCTGCTGGTGCTGGATGAGCCGACCGAAGGCCTCGACCCCAACCAGCGGGTCGAGATCCGCCAGCTCATCAGCCACCTCGGCCGCGACCGCACCGTGCTCCTCTCGACCCATATCCTGTCCGAGGTGCAGCACGTCGCCTCGCGGCTGCTGATCATCAACAAGGGGCGGCTGGCGGCGGACGGTCCCGTGGCGGAACTGGTGAGCCGCGCCGGCGGCATGGTGCACGTGCGGGTGGAGGCGAGCGGCGCCGCCGTGGCCGAACGGCTCCGGGCCCTGCCCGGGGTCACCGACTTCGCCGCGGAATCCGAGGGGGACCGGGTGCGCGGGCGGCTCACCGCGCGGGCCGGGGAGGACATCCGGCCTATGATCTTCCGCCTGGCGGCAGAGGCGGGGTGGACCCTGTACGAACTGCACCAGGAGGCCGGAAGCCTCGAGGACCTCTTCCGTGAGCTGACGGTGCCGGGGGAGGCCGCATGAAGCCGATCCTGACGGTCGCGCGGCGCGAGCTCAAGGCGATGTTCGACACGCCCACCGGCTACGTGCTGCTCATCATCTTCCTCGTGGCCAACGCCTTTCCATTCTTCCGGCAGGCGTACCTGACCAACTCGGGCTCGCTCCGGCCGATGATGGACTGGCTGCCGCTGGTGCTGCTGTTCTTCGTGCCGGCGGTGACCATGCGGGCGCTGGCGGAGGACAACCGCAGCGGCCAGCTCGAGGTGCTGCTGGCCCAGCCGCTCACCGAGCTGGAGCTGCTGGTCGGCAAGTACCTGGGGGCGGTGTTCTTCCTCTGGATCGCGCTCCTCCTCACCCTCCCGATCCCGCTGGGACTCTCGCTTGGCGCCGAGCTCCCCTGGGGACCGGTGGTGGCACAGTACCTGGGCGCCATGCTGCTCATCGCCGGGTTCGCCGGGGTGGGGGTGTGGGCCAGCGGCATCACCCGGAGCCAGATCACCGCGTTCATTGTCGCGGTCGCGGTGATGGCGATCCTGGTGCTGGTGGGCTTCCCGCTGGTCGTGGGACTCTCGCCGGCGCTGGACCTGCTCGCCGCGCGGATCGGCGTGCTGGCGCACTTCAATTCGATCGGGCGCGGGGTGATCGACCTGCGGGACGCGGTCTACTTCCTCTCGCTCGCCGCCATCTTCCTGACGATGGCCTATGGCGCGCTGATGGCGCGGAAGCTGGCCGCGGGGCAGCCCCCCGTGCGGCGGCTGCGCCTCGGAGTGCTGCTGCTGGTCGGGGTCCTGGTGATGGTGAACCTGGCGGGGAGCTACATCTCGGGCCGGGTGGACCTGACCCCGGGCCGGGCGTACACGCTGTCCCCCGCGACCCGGGAGCTGGTGCGCGGGCTTCCCGATATCATCACGCTCAAGCTGTTCGCCTCCGCGGAGCTGCCGGCGGAAGTGGCACTGATGAAGCGGGACCTGGATGACCTGCTGCAGGATTTCCGTGAGGCGGGGAACGGTCGCATCCGGGTCGTGGAGCAGGATCCCGCGACGAACCCGGACGCCAAGAAGGACGCGCAGGCGCTGGGGATCACCCCGGTCCAGTTCAACGTGGTGGGGAAATCCGAACTGCAGGTGAAGGAAGGCTACCTCGGCATCGTGGCGCAGTACGCCGACGCCAGCGAGCCGATCCCGTTCGTGCGCCGCACCGATGACCTGGAGTACCGCCTGGCGGTCGCCATCCGCGGCCTCACCCGGAGCCGGAAGACCACTATCGGGCTGGCGGTCGCCATGGACGACTGGGGGGTCGAGGGCCGCACCTTCGACCTGATCCAGGAACAGCTCTCCAAGAGCTACACGGTGGTGCCCGTCTCGCTGGGGGACAGCTCCCAGCCGGCCGATTCCATCAGCACCCTGATCATCGCCGGCCAGCCCGACAGCCTCATGCCGGGCGTGCAGGAGCGGCTGGAGGCGTTCTTCAACCGGGGCGGCGGCGCGCTGATCATGACGACCGGCGCGCCGATCACCAGCCGCGCCCCGCGCGCCGTGGGGCGGGAGCCGGTGTGGAACCGGCTGCTGCAGCGGTTCGGGGTGAAGGTGCGCGCCGACCTGGTCTACGACCTGGCCTCGAACCAGATCGTTCCGGTGCCCGGCGCCGGCGGGGGGGCGGTGTACCAGCCCTACCCCTACTGGGTGCGGGCGCAGGCCGGCGGCAACACGGTGATCACCGATGGCGTCGGCGAGGTGTTCCTCCCCTGGGTGAGCAGCATCCAGACCCTGCCCGGGGCCACCGGCAACCTGCAGCCGCTGCTCATGACCAGCCGGGTCGCCTCGGTGGTGGAGGGCGACATTGACCTCAGCCCCACCCGCGAGTTCCCGCCGATCGATCCCCGGCCCCGGGTGCTGGCCGCCGCCGTCTCCGCCGACACCAGTGGTGCCGGGCCGCGCGGCCGGGTGGTGGTGGTGGGCAACATGGAATTCGCCACCGATCGCTACGCCAGCAGCGCCACCGAGAATGCCGTCTTCGCGCTCAACGCCATCGACTGGCTGGCGCAGGATGAAGCGCTGATCGGCATCCGCAGCCGGGACCGGCGCCCCCCGCGGCTCCTGTTCGCGAGTCCGGCGCTGCAGCAGGGGGTGAAGTACCTCAACACCCTGCTGCTGCCCGCGCTGGTCGCCCTCGTGGGGCTGGTGCGCCTGACCGGACGGCGCCGCCGGTCGCTCACCCCCTGGGCGCCGCTCGCCGGCGGAGGGCCGGCGGCGTGAGCGGGCGGATGCTGGTGCGCATCGCCGTGGCGCTGGCGGTGCTGGTCTTCGCCTGGGGGGCGCTGGCCATCTTCCGGCGGACCAGCGGCGACGCCCCCGGCGGGATCACGCTCCCCACGGTGACCGCCGCCGAGCTGACCCGGATCGCGGTCCGGCAGGGGCTCGACTCGGTCGTGGTGGAGCAGGGCGGCGGCGCCTGGCGGGTGAACGGCCTGCCCGCCGCGCCCGCAACGGTCGAGCGATTCCTCGCCGCCCTCAACGACAGCGCGTCCGCCGGGGAGCTGATCTCCGAGAGCGCGCAGTCGCACGAGCGGCTGGCGGTGGATACGGTGCAGGGGAGGCGGCTGACGCTGGGCGCGGGGGAACGGACCCTGCTCGATCTCTGGATCGGGCGGCGGGGCCCGGACTTCGATGGCTTCTACGTGCGCCGGGCCGGGGAGGAGCGGGTGTACCTGCTCCGCGGCGCCTTCGCCGAGCAAACCGCCCTCACCGTCGAGCAGTGGCGGGACCTCCAAGTGGTGCGGCTCCAGCCGGAGAGCATCGGGCGGGTCGAGGTGATGCGCGGGGGGAAGGCCTGGTCGCTCAGCCGCTCCGACGCGGGGTACCTGGTGGGGGCCCTGGCGGCGGACTCGGCGAAGGCGCGGCGCCTGTTCGAGCAGGTGGCCAACCTGCGGGGGACGGCCTTTCCTGACTCCCGTGAGCCGCCGCTCAGCTTCACCCCGCCAGACCGGACCATCCGCGTCCTCGGGCGGGAGGGATCGCTGCTCGCGTCGCTGGCGCTCGACTCGAGCGAGAGCGGGGCCATCTGGGTGCTTCGGGAGGCGGATGGGCTGGTGTTCAAGCTGGATGCGCGCGTGGCGGAGCTGATCACCCCGCGGGAGACCGACCTGCACTGACCGGGACGGAGCCGGCGCTCCGTCCCGGTCGCCCTACCACATCTTCCACCAGCTCTTCTTCTCCTCGCCCTCCCCGCTCACCGCCTTGGAGTCCCGCAGGTACCCCTCCGGCACCGGAATGTCCGAGGTGTCCCGGGTCCGTTCCGCGACGTCCCGCAGGTCCTCGAGCAGCGCGGTGGCGGAGGGGTAGCGGTCGTTGGGGTGCTTGGCGAGGAGCCGGAGGATGATCCGCTCCAGCCGCTTGGACAGTTCGGGGCGGCGGTTGCGGGGAGGCTCGGGCCGGTCCTCCACATGCATCCGGGCCAGTTCGAACCAGTCCCGCGACTTGAAGGGGACCTCGCCGGTGACGGTGCGGTAGAGGGTGATGCCGAGGGAGTAGAGGTCGGTCCGGCCATCGAGCGGGCGGCCCTGGGCCTGTTCGGGAGAGATGTAGGCCGGGGTCCCGATGGTCATCATGAAGCCGGTGGCCTGGACGTAGCCGCTCACCGCGCGGGCGATGCCGAAGTCGGTGAGCACCCCGCTGCCGTCCGGGGCGAGGAGGATGTTGTCCGGCTTGATGTCGCGGTGGATCACCTCGCGCTCATGGGCGAAGGCCAGTGCGGAGGTGACCCCGAGCATCACGCCGACGGCGGCGGCCTCGGGGAGGGTCGCGTCGGGCTGCAGCCGGCCGGCCAGGCTCTCCGGGTAGAGCTCCATGGCGAAGTAGGCGAGGCCACCCTCGGCCCCCACCTCCTCGATGTGGATGATGTTGGGGTGCTGCAGCTTGGCGGCGAAGGCCGCCTCCTGCCGGAACCGGGTCTCGAACGGGGGGTCCGACGCGTAGCGCGGCTTCAAGACCTTGACGGCAAACGACTTACCGTCATCCCGCTGGGCGGCGAAGACCCAGGCGAAGCCCCCCTGCCCGAGCAGGCGCTCGAGGGTGAAGGGGCCAAGGCGCTGGCCGGGGACGGGCTGGTCGCTGGACATTCCGGGGTTGCCCATAGGGGGAGGGGCGCGTTATTTTATTGTGCTAACTGAGTTTAAGAGACCGGGGAGCTGTCCCCATCGTCAGTGCCAAGAGGATACACGCAGCATGGGTTTTGACAAGCAGGCGGTTATCGCCAAGCAGCGGTTGCACGAGACCGACACCGGCTCCGCGAAAGTGCAGATCTCGCTCCTCACCGAGCGGATCAACTCCCTCACCGACCACTTCCGCACCCACGCCAAGGATCATCACGGCCGACGCGGCCTGCTCAAGATGGTGGGCACCCGCCGCCGGCTGCTGAACTACCTCCGGACACACGATCTCGCCACGTACCGGGCGCTGATCGAACAGCTCGGACTCCGGCACTAACCGACTCGTCTTGCTCAGGGCGTCCCTGCCAGCTTCGCGGGGACGCCCTTCAACCTATTTGGGCCCCAGGCACAGGAACAGGTCGTGACTGCACACCGCATTGAGAGCACGTTCGCCGGTCGTCCCCTGGTCATCGAAGTCGGCAAGCTGGCCAAGCAGGCGGCGGGTTCCGCCGAGCTCCGCTTCGGCGAGACCGTGGTCCTGGCCGCCGTGACCGTCTCCCCGAACCAGTCTTCGCTGCCCTTCTTCCCGCTGACCGTCGAATACCGGGAGCGCACCTACGCCGCCGGCAAGTTCCCGGGCGGGTTCATCAAGCGCGAGACCCGTCCGAGCGACAAGGAGATCCTGGCCGCCCGGGGCGTGGACCGCTCGATCCGGCCGCTCTTCCCGGAGGGCTTCAAGAACGAGGTGCAGGTCTTCGTGACGGTGCTCTCCGCCGACCAGGAGAACGATGCCGACGTCCTGGGCGTGGTGGCCGCGTCGCTGGCGCTGTCGGTCTCGTCGGTGCCGTGGAGCGGCCCGATCGCGGCGGTCCGGGTGGGCCGGGTGGAAGGCAACTGGATCCTCAACCCGACCTTCCAGCAGCTCGAGTTCTCCACCGTGGACATGACCGTGAGCGGCAGCGCCGACTCCATCGTCATGGTCGAGGGCGGGGCGCTCGAGGTGTCCGAGGCCGAGGTGCTGGAGGCGCTCAAGGTGGCCCAGAAGGGCATCAAGGAGCTCCTGGGGCACCAGGAGAAGCTGATCGCCAAGGCCGCGCACGACAAGATGGAGTGGAAGAAGGAAGAGATCGACGCGACCCTCACCAAGAAGGTGAAGGCGCTGGCCGAGGCCGAGATGGCGAAGGCCATCAACGCCAAGGACAAGCATGCCCGCGCCGCCGGCGCGGAAGCGCTCAAGGCCAAGGTCAAGGAGACGCTCGCCGCCGATTTCCCCGATGCCGGCAAGCTGATCTCCTCCCTGCTCGAGGACATCGAATACAAGGTGATGCGGGCCCAGGTGCTGGAGAAGGGCGAGCGGGTGGACGGCCGCGATTGCGACACCATCCGGCCCATCAGCATCCTGACCAGCTACCTCCCGCGCACCCACGGCTCGGCGGTGTTCCAGCGGGGCGAGACCCAGGCGCTGGTCTCCGCGACGCTGGGCACGGCGGACGACGAGCAGCGGCTCGACACCATTGATACCGTGGGCGAGTCCAGCAAGTCGTTCATGCTGCACTACAACTTCCCGCCCTACTCCACCGGCGAAGTGAAGCCGATGCGCGGCACCAGCCGGCGCGAGATAGGCCACGGTGCGCTGGCGGAGCGGGCGCTGCACCCGCTGCTGCCCGACTTCGACAAGTTCCCCTACACCATCCGGATCGTCTCCGAGATCCTGGAGTCGAACGGCTCCTCCTCGATGGCCAGCGTCTGTGGCGGCTCGCTCGCCCTGATGGACGCCGGCGTGCCGATCAAGGCCGCCTGCGCCGGGGTCGCGATGGGGCTCATCAAGGAAGGCAAGAAGGTCGCGATCCTCACCGACATCCTTGGCTCCGAGGACGCCCTCGGCGACATGGACTTCAAGGTGGCCGGGACCACGACCGGGATCACCTCGATCCAGATGGACATCAAGATCGAGGGGATGGACCTGAAGATCATGGAAGAGGCGCTGGAGAAGGCCCGGCAGGGCCGGCTCCACATCCTCAAGGAAATGGCGAAGGCGCTGCCGGCCGCGCGGCCGGAGCTGTCGAAGTACGCGCCGCGCATCATCACGATCATGATCAAGCCGGACCGGATCGGCGACGTGATCGGCCCCAAGGGCAAGACCATCCGGGGCATCCAGGAGGCCACCGGGGCCTCGATCTCGATCGAGGACACCGGCCTGATCACCATCGCCTCGCCCGGTGGCGAGGGGGGCGAGAAGGCGCGCCAGATGATCGAGTCCATGGTCATGGAGCCGGAAGTCGGGAAGACCTACGAGGGCCCGGTGAAGAGCACCACCGCCTTCGGCGCCTTCGTCGAGATCCTGCCCGGCGTCGAGGGGCTGCTCCACATCAGCGAGCTGCAGCACGGCCGCACCGAGAAGACCGAGGACGTGGTCAAGAAGGGCGACGTCGTGAAGGTCAAGCTGCTCGAGGTGGACGAGAAGGGTCGCATGAAGCTGTCCCGGAAGGCGCTCATCCCCAAGGAGTGAGGCCGGGCTGCCCGTGGAGACCACCCGCCTCGACCAGGGCCTCTTCCGGACCGTTGCCCCCAACGGTCTCGTCATCCTGACCGAACTCCTCCCCGGCGTGCGATCCGTCGCCGCCGGGGTGTGGGTCCGGACCGCCAGCGCTCACGAAGCCCGTGGCAAGATGGGCGTGTCGCACCTCCTCGAACACATGGTCTTCAAGGGCACCGAGCGCCGCAGCGCGCGGCAGCTGGCCCTCGAGCTCGAGGCCCGGGGCGGCGCCCTCGACGCCTACACCAGCCGCGACCACACCAACTACCAGGCCCACATCCTCGACGAGGACCTGCCCCGCGCGGTGGACGTGCTGACCGACCTGGTCCGCCGGCCGCTGCTCCGCGAGGAGGATCTCTCGCTGGAGCGGAACGTGGTGCTGGAAGAGATCGCCACCGTCGAGGATACCCCGGACGACCAGGTCTTCGAGCTCTTCAGCGACCGGCTGTGGCCCGAGCATCCCTATGGCTACTCCATCCTCGGGACCCGGGAGACGGTCGCGGCCCTCTCCGCCCAGGACCTCCAGGCCGTGCACGGTGCGGGTTACTACCCCGCCAACTGCGTGATCGCCGCCGCCGGCCGGGTGGAGCACGAGCAGGTCCTGGCCCTGCTGGCGCAGGAGGGGTGGTTCGAGGGGAGCGCCGCCCCGTCGGCGCCGCGGCCCCCGGTGGAGCCCCGTCCGGCCCACCGGGGCGAGGAGCACCGGATCGAGCGGGACTCCGCCCAGACCCACCTCGTCTTCGGCACCGATACCTTCCCCTACCGGGACCGGCGCCGCTTTGCGCTCTCCCTGGTGACCAATACCTTCGGCGGCGGCATGTCGAGCCGGCTCTTCCAGCGCATCCGGGAGGAACTGGGGCTGGCCTACGCCGTCTACGCCTATCAGCAGTTCTTCCAGGTGGCAGGGGTGGCCGGGGTGTACGTCGGGACCCAGCCAGGGACGGCCGACCGGGCCGCGGAGGCGATCCGGGCGGAGTATGCCCGGCTGGCGCGCGAGGGCCTCCCCGCCACCGACCTGGAGCAGGGGAAGCAGCAGCTCAAGGGGCAGGTGATGCTGTCGCTGGAGAGTCCGCAGAGCCGGATGAGCCGGCTGGCGACGCTCGCGCTGCACGGGGAGGCGTACCGACCGCTCGACGCCATCCTGGCGGAGATCGACGCGGTGAGCGCGGATGACGTGGCGGCCATCACGGCCGAGTATTTCGACCCGGACCGGCAGACGGTAGTCCGCCTGGGGCCGGGCGCCGGGTAGTCCAGATCACACCAGAGCCCGCGGCGGGCGGCACGAGGCGCGCCGGCGGATGCAGCCAACCCTGAGACCGCAGAGAATCCGATGATCATCGGCGTACCGAAGGAGATCAAGACCAACGAGAACCGGATCGCGCTGGTGCCCGCGGGCGCCGAGGCGTTCGTCACCCGCGGCCACACCGTGTACGTGGAACAGGGCGCCGGGCTCGGCAGCGGGTTCGCGGACGAGGCGTTTGTCGCCACCGGAGCGAAGATCCTGCCCACTGCGGACGCGGTGTGGGCCAAGGCCGACATGATCATGAAGGTGAAGGAACCGATCGCGGTGGAGTGGCCGCGGATGCGGGCCGGCCAGGTGATCTACACCTACTTCCACTTCGCCGCCGGGGAAGAACTCACCCGGGCGGTCATCAAGTCCAACGCGATCGCGGTGGCCTACGAGACGGTCCAGCTTCCCCACGGCGAGCTGCCGCTGCTCACCCCCATGTCCGAGGTGGCGGGGCGGATGGCGGTGCAGGAGGGCGCCAAGTACCTCGAGAAGGTCTTCGGCGGGAGCGGGGTCCTGCTCGGGGGGGTGCCCGGGGTGCCGCCGGCCGAGGTGGTGATCATCGGGGGCGGGGTCGTGGGGATCAACGCCGCCAAGATGGCGGCCGGGATGGGGGCGCGGGTCACCATCCTCGACGTGTCGCTCGAGCGGCTCCGCTACCTGGACGACGTCCTGCCGGCCAACGTGACCACGCTGTATTCCAACCGGCACAACATCCTCGACGCCATCCGCCGGGCGGACCTGGTGGTCGGCGCGGTGCTGCTGCCGGGCGCCAAGGCCCCCCACCTGGTCAAGCGTGAGGACCTGAAGCTGATGAAGCCCGGCTCGGTGATCGTGGACGTGGCGGTGGACCAGGGAGGCTGCGTCGAGACCATCAAGCCCACCACCCACGAGAACCCGACCTACTTCGTGGACGGGATCCTGCACTACGCCGTGGCCAACATGCCGGGCGGCGTTCCCCGGACCTCTACCCTGGCGCTCACTAACGCCACCCTGTCCTACGGCCTGCGGCTGGCGCGGGACGGCTGGAAGAAGGCCTGCAAGGACGACCCTGCGCTCCGCCTGGGCCTCAACGTGGTCGAGGGCAAGGTGGTCTATCCCGGTGTGGCGGAAGCGTTTGGTCTGCCGCTGGTGGAGGTGGGGGAGGGCCTGTAGTGGCACCCCCGCTCGACATCCAGTTCATCCGGCTGCCCCATGGTGCGGGGCTGCCGGTGCCGGCCCCGGCCACCCCGGGGTCGGCGGGGATGGACATCTCCAGCGCGGACGCCGGATCCCTCGCGCCGGGAGAGCGGCGGCTGTTCCGGACCGGCTTCGCCATCGCGATTCCGCCCGGGTTCGAGTGCCAGATCCGGCCCCGGTCGGGGCTCGCGCTCAAGCATGGGATCACCCTGCCCAACACCCCTGCCACGATCGACAGCGACTACCGCGGCGAGCTGATGGTGGCACTGGTGAACCTGGGCACCGAGGTGTTCGAGGTGACCCACGGGATGCGCATCGGGCAGCTGGTGTTCGCCCGGGTGGAGGCGGCGGTGTTCCGGGAGGTGCCGGAACTGCCCCCGACGGACCGGGGGACCGGGGGCTTCGGCAGCACCGGGCACTAGGCCGTCGGGCGGGGGCGGGGTGGTGACCTGGCTCACCCTTGATCTCACCTAAGTTGCGGTCTTGTGGCAGTTTAGAGCGTCCGTTACCTTTTGCCCCAATTCGACCGTCACTGGCCCGGTAATGAAGTTTTCAGCCCTAAAACTCGGGTCGTTTCTCCCCGCGAATGAAATCGCGGTGGACCTCGGCACGGCCAACACCCTGATCTACGTGAAGGGTGAGGGCATCGTGCTGAACGAGCCCTCCGTCGTGGCCATCGAGAAATCGACTGGCCGCCCGAAGGGCTACGGGCTCGAGGCGAAGCGGATGCTGGGCCGCACGCCTGACAATATCATCGCGGTGCGTCCGCTCAAGGACGGCGTGATCGCCGACTTCGACGTCACCGAGAAGATGCTGCGGTACTTCCTCAAGCAGATCATCGACAAGCACGTCTTCCGGGTCCGCCCCAAGGTCATCGTGTGTGTCCCCTCCGGCATCACGGAGGTGGAGCGCCGTGCCGTGCGCGACTCCGCCGAGACCGCCGGGGCCAAGCAGGTGGACATGGTGGCGGAGCCGATGGCCGCGGCGATCGGGGTGGGGCTCCCGGTGGAGACGCCGACCGGCAACATGGT
>CAZPER010000067.1:0-21346 GCA_964585655.1 uncultured Gemmatimonadaceae bacterium
CGGGCTCCCCCTGGACCCGCGGCTGGCCTTCCGGGGGTTGGCCGCGCGCGAAGGCGGCGGGGCCGGGAATGTTCACGGCCGGCCGGGGGAAGGCGCTGTTCCCCCCGGCGGCGGGCCGGGCCGCGAGGGGGGCGAGCAGTGCGCGCGCCTCGGCGAGGTCTCCGGTGCGGAGCTGCGCCTCGGCCAGGAGAAGGGTGTGCTCCGCGTCCTCCCCGACGGCCGGGAGCCCCGCCAGTAGGGCGCGCACCTCCCCCCAGCCGCCCCGGGCGGCCGCAGCCCGGGCCGCCTGGAGCGGCGAGGCGCCCGCGGAGGAATCGCGCATCGGTGCCGTCATCGGGACCTAGTAGGCCACCGCGAAGCGGGTGAAGCCGGCGATATCCGCCTCCACCTCCTGTGACACGGTATCCACCGTGCTCGCCAGCAGCGACCAGGGCTCTGCGAGCTGCTCCTGCTTCCAGATCTTGAGCCCCAGGAGCAGCGTAGTATCCGCGGCGGTGATGACGCCGTCCTCGTTGAGGTCGTGATCCGCCTCGCCGAACTTGATCCAGAGCCGGGCGGGCTTGGACGGGTTGAACACCAGCCCCGAGGGCTGGAATTCGACGATCAGCTTGAGCGTGTCGGAGACGCTCATGGTGATCCGCACCGAGTCCCCGGTGGCGAGCGGGTTGCCGGCGCTGTCGCTCACCAGGGTCTTGTCATCGATGCGGAAGCGCACGAACTCGGTCGAGTCGACCTGGCCCGGCTTGAGCTGGTACATCAGCCGCACCTCGGTGCGCTCGCCGCGGATCGCCCAGAAACTCACCGTCCGGGTGCCGAAGGCGGGCGCGGTCGGGGCCGGCCGGAGGAACGCCAGGCTGTCCTCGCCGACGGTCGAATCCGGGCCGGGCCCGACCCCGCCATTCCCCCCGCCATCGGAGGCGCCGCAGGCCAGCAGGATCGCCACGAGGGCCGCAGGGCCCAGGAACCGGAACCGCATCAGAACTCCTCCTCCATCAGGGCGGCCTTCCGGCCGCGGGGGGCGATCAGCCGGAGCAGCCGGGTACGGGAGATGCTGAGGCGGCGGGCCGCCTCGCTCTTGTTGCCGTCGCACAGCCGGATCATGGCGTGGGCGGCGGCGCGGGTGATTTCGGACATCGTGGCGGGGAAGGGGACTCCGTCGGCGCTGGCCAGCGGCCGGGTGGCATCGAGCCCGAGGTCCGTCGCCTCCAGCCGGCCGTGCGACGAGAGCAGCACCGCGCGTTCCAGCACGTTCCGCAGCTCGCGGATGTTACCGTTCCAGGGATGGGACCGGATCCGGCGCTCCGCCGGCGGCGTGAGTTCCGGTGCCGGCACCCCGTACTCCAGCGCGAACCGCTCCACGAACCTCCGGGTGAGGAGCAGCAGGTCGTCGCCCCGTTCACGCAGCGCCGGCAGCCGCAGCCCGACCACGTTGAGCCGGTAATAGAGATCCTCGCGGAACTCGCCCCGCCGCGAGGCCTCGGCCAGGTCCACGTGGGTCGCGGCGATGACTCGCACGTCCATCGCCAGGGTCGCGGTCCCGCCGACGCGCCGGAATTCCCGCTGTTCCAGCACCCGCAGCAACTTGCCCTGCAGCGGCAGCGACAGGTGCCCGATCTCGTCGAGGAAGATCGTCCCGCCGCGGGCGACCTCGAACAGCCCCGGCTTGGCGGAGGAGGCATCGGTGAAGGCGCCCTTCTCGTGGCCGAAGAGTTCGCTCTCCAGCAGCTGCTCGGGAATCGCGGCGCAGTTCACGTCCACGAACGGCGCCTTGCGGCGGGGCCCGTTGTAGTGAATGGCGCGCGCCAGCAGCTCCTTGCCGGTGCCGGTCTCGCCGCCGATCAGCACCGTCACCCCACCGTGCGGGATGATCCGCGCGGCCCGCTCCAGCGTCTCCCGCAGGGCCGTGCTCTCGCCAAGGATGCCTTCGAACTGGTATTTCGACGCCTCGCGAGCCGCAAAGCTGGCGGAGACTCCGGCCGCGCGGAACCGCGCGGCGTGCTGCTCCAGCCATCCCTTGAAGAGCTCGAGGTCCTGGGGCAGCGCGAAGTACTCCCGCGCCCCCGCCCGCACCGCCGCCACCGCCACCCGGTAATCGGCCAGGGCACCCACCACACAGACATCCACCGCGCTGTCCCGCAGGGCTTCGAGCCGGCCGCCGATCTGTTCCTCCACCCCCGCCGCGTTAATCACCACCAGCGCGGCATCCTCCGGCGGGACATCCCCCGGCACCAGCTCGAACCCCCCCTCGCCCGCCAGGGCGGGCCAGAGGGTGGCGAAGGAATCACTCGCCGCGATGAGGGCGAGTCGGGGAGATGCAGGCGCCACGGTACCTCGGGGGACTCTGGGGACGCTTGGGCTGACTCCCCTCCGTTTGGCATGATCTGCACCGCTCCGATCCACCTCGTTCCTGCCACCTAAGCCTTTGGGAGCAGGCGACTTGCAAATTTCCTGGGTATCCGGCTGCCCGTCAGGAGAGCCACGATTCGTGGCACCCGTAGCGATTCGATACAAAGTCGGCACCGGAGTGCAATTGCCCAGGCCGTAGCCCCACGATCTCAGCACGGCGACCAGCCCGATGGCTCGGGAACGTGGACGCTGGGCCGTGGTCCCGGCGCGGCCAGGCTCACGATCCGGCGGGCGGTGTCGGCCCAGTTTGGGCCGCGCAGCACCGCCGCGCGACCGTTGCTGCCCAGGCGGCGGCGCAGCGCGTAGTCCTGGCGCAGCCGAGCCAGGGCGCTCGCCAGGGCCATGGCATCACCCGGCGGCACCTTGAAGCCGGTGATCTCGTGCTGGACCAGCTGCCGTAGCTCTCCCACCGCGCTGGCGATCAGGGGCAACCCCGCCGCCATGCATTCCGCCGCCGTGAGGGGAGCGATCGGCGCGTCGGCCGCACCGTGATGCGGCGCCACGGCCACATCCATGCCGGCGAGCCAGGCGGGCACCTCATCCGGCGGCACCGCCCCCGCGAAGTGCACCTGGTCCTCGAGGCCGTGGGTGGCGGTCAGGTCTTCCAGCCGCTCCCGCTCCGGTCCGTCACCCACGAGCAGCAGGTGACAATCGGCGTGGAAGCGGTGCAGGATGGCAACCGCCTGGATCAGCGCCGCCACGCCATGGCTTTCCCGCAGCGCGCCGAGGTACCCCACCGTGAAGCTGCCGGGCGGCGCCGACCACGCCGGGGCCAGCCCCTCCGGGAAGCGCGCCGGGTCCACGGCGTTCGGGACCAGGTGGAGCCGGCCGGCCGGAGCCCCGAACTCGGCGAGCTCGGTGGCGGTGCCGTGGGAGACCGCCACCACCGTCCCCGCCGCCGCCACGGCCCGCCGCGCCACCCGCTCCGCGGTGTGCCGGTCGGGCGCGCCCGGAAGCCGGGGAGAGGCATCCGCCAGGAACCCGTTCACCTCCAGCACGGAGCGGACCCCGGCCCGGCTGGCCCAGTCCATCGCCGCGTAGCTCCAGAGGGAGTACCGCTCGTACACCAGGTCGAAGGGACCCGCGGCTTCGAGCGCGGTCCGGAGGTGATGGTTCACCTCGAGTGCGGTCCAGGCTGGCGGCCGTCGGCGGGACCGGCGGGCAATCGGCAGCGGATGCACCGGAAGGTCTGCGAGGCCCCGCGCCGGTTCGCCGCCGAGCCTGGGGGTGAAGAGCTCCACCACATGCCCCAGGGCCCGGAGGGCGCGCAACATGGACTGGGCGTGGGCCGATGCCCCCTGCCGGCCGAACACCGGCACCCCCGGGTCGGCGCTCACATAGGCGATGCGCATGGCTCTACTCCATGAGGCGTTGGGTCAGTCCGGAGGAACTCCTGGCCCGCCTCGACGTATGGGGCGCCGGTCGAGGTTGGGGCTTCGGACCTCCTCAGGAGCAAGCCCCGCGCGCCCCCAGAGGCGGCCAGGTGATCTCGCGTATTCTCATGCCTCGCAACAACTTCAGACACAGTTTCCGGTCACCGACTTGCCCCCGGAACCGGCCCGATTCGCTCCGCCCTGTCGCGGGGCGGTACAATTCCCCCGCGCGCGGAGGCGGCGGTCAACGATTTCCGAGGACGGTGCGTATCTCCGCTGAGTCCGAAGCCCAACTGGTTGCGATGGCGCAGCAGGGAGACCGGAACGCCTTCGGCGCCCTGGTGGAGGCACACGCTCCCATGGTCCGGCGGATGACCCGGGCGGTGCTGCGCCATGCGGCGGACGCCGACGATGCGGCCCAGGAGGCGTTCCTCTCAGCCTGGAACGCGCTCGACCGGTTCCAGCCGTCGCAGGCGCTGGGTCCGTGGCTGGCCCGGATCGCGGTCAACGCCGCTCGCGACCTCGCCCGACGGCGCCGGGTCCGGACCACCGAGCCGGTGCCGTTCGACCGGGCGGACGCCGGACCGCTGCCGGACCAGGTGGCAGACCGGCGGGTGACGGGGGAGCGGCTGGATGCCGCGCTCTCGACATTGCCGGAGCGGCAGCGAGTCGTGCTGGTCCTGTTTGAAGTCGAGGGGTATGCCCACAGCGAGATCGGCCAGCTGCTGGGCATGCCGGAAGGCACCGTCCGGTCCGAGCTGTTCCACGCCAAGCGGAAGCTGCGGGAGTTGCTGCGGCCGCTGAAGGAGGGGTGAGCATGCACGAGGAACCATTCGATCTGTCCCGCGATCCGGCGCTCGGGCGCGAGCTACGGGCACTGCTGGACGCCGGTGATGCCACCGGGTTCACCGCGTCGGTCCTCGCCCGGCTCCCGGAGCGGGACTCGCTGTGGCATGTCCTCGCCGGCTGGGCGCGGCCAGGCATCGCCGCCGCCCTGGTGCTCAGTGCGGCGCTCGGCTTCTGGCTGGCGCTGGGCCGGGAACCACAGGGTGGCGCCGATCCGGCGGCGGAGGTGCTGGCCACGGACAGCCCCCTGGATGGGGAGGCCCTCATGGGCTTCGCGCTCGGCGGGGGCCGCTGACGGATGCGCCCGGACACCTGGAAGGCCGCGGGGATGCTGATCCTCGCCGCCCTGGCCGGTGCCGCGGGGGGGAGCATCCTCACCTCCCGGCTCCACAGCCACGACCGGCCCGGCTCCCACAGTCACCATGGGAGCGACTGGTACGTCGAGCTGCTGGAGGATGAACTGGAGCTGACCGAGGTGCAGGAGGACAGCCTCCGCGCGTTGCTCTCCCGGCACCGGCAGAAGATCGACGCGATGTACGCCGAACTCGGTCCGCGCATGGACGCCATGCGGGACACCATCCGCGCCGACGTCCGGCGCCTGCTCACCCCCGAGCAGCAACAGCGGTACCAGGCCGTCACCGCCCGGCTCGACCGGGAGCGGCAGGACAAGAACCAGCGAGACTCCGTCACCCCATGAACCTGTTTCCGCGGTATGCGCGCTGGTGTGCGCCGCTCGTCCTCATGCTGACCGCCGTCCCCTCGGCAGCCCAGATTCCCTCCGTCACCCTGGAGAACGCCATCCGTATGGCCCAGGTGGCCCAGCCCGCCGTGGTGCAGGCGCGGGGCTCCCTGCGGAACGCCGATGCCCAGGTCCGCTCCGCCAAGGGCGCGTGGCTGCCGAACCTGACCGCCTCCTCGACCGGTACGCGGAGTTACCGTGAGACGCAGGGGGTCGGCGCCTCCGGGCAGCTGGAGAGCCAGAGCACCAACAACGTGGGCTTCGGGGTCTCGAGCAGCGTGGACCTCTTCACCGGGTTCCGGCGCGGCGCGGACGGCAAGTCGGCCCGGGCCACCCAGGACGCGGCCGAGGCGGGGCTGACCGACGCCGAGTTCCAGGCGGGGCTGACCGCGACCCAGCAGTTCTTCGACGCGCTGGCGGCACAGCAGCTGGTGCGGGTGCGGGAGGCGGGAGTGCGGCGGGCGGAGGAGCAGCTCAACCTGTCCAACGCCAAGCTGCGGGTCGGCTCGGCGACGCGATCGGATTCGCTGCGGTCCATCGTGAACCTGGGCAACGCCCGGCTGGCGCTGGTGTCCGCCGGCAGCGACGTGGCGCGCACCCAGGCGGCGCTGGCCCGCACCCTCGGGCTCGATGGGCGGGTCGCCGCGGAAGATGACTCGACCTTCTACAACCCGACCGCGCTGCTCGACACCATGGAGCTCAATCAGGAGGCGCTGGCGCGCTCGCCCCAGGTGCAGGCCGCGGAGGCGAGCGCCCGCGCGGCGGACGCGTCGGTGAAGTCGGCCCGGTCGCAGTACCTGCCGACGCTGGCGCTGTCGGGGTCGGCCAACTGGAACGCCACCAGCACCGACGACTACCAGCTCTTCGCCAGCCGGCAGCTGCAGCTGGGGCTCTCCTGGCCCATCTTCAACCGGTTCCAGCGGGAGCAGACCATCGCCACCCGGCTCTCCTCCCTCGACGTGGCGGAGGCGAACGCGCAGGATGCCCGGCGGGAGGTGCTCTCCTCCCTGACCACGCAGTACGCGGCCCTGGAGGCCGCGGCGGTGCGGATCGAGATCACCCGTGCCAGCCTGGATGCGGCCACCGAGGACCTCCGGGTGGTGAGCGAGCGGTACCGGGTGGGGGCGGCGACGATCCTGGACGTGCTGAACTCGCAGGAAGCGCTGGCGCAGGCGGAAGTGGATGTGGTGACCGCGCGGTTTGACTACCTCAAGGCCCGCGCCCAGATCGGGGCCCTCATCGGACGGCGGCTATGAGCACTGCACTCGGCGATACCGCGGAACGGATGGCGCAGCTTCCCGGGGACGTGCCGCGGGACGCGATCATCGTCACCCGGAACCTCGCCCGGCAGTACGACATGGGAGGCGAGGTCGTGCGCGCCCTCCGGGGAGTGGATGTCACGATCCGGCGCAACGAGTACGTCGCCGTGATGGGGCCCTCCGGCTCCGGCAAGTCCACCCTGATGAACCTGATCGGGTGCCTCGACACGCCGAGTGAGGGCGAGTACTGGCTCAACGGCTACCGGGTCTCGGAACTCGGGGACGACGCACTGGCCCGGATCCGGAACAAGGAGATCGGGTTCGTGTTCCAGACCTTCAACCTCCTGCCCCGGGCCGACGCGCTGCACAACGTGGAGCTGCCGCTGGTGTACGCCGGCGTCTCCACCCGGGAGCGCCGGGAGCGAGCCATGGAGGCGCTCCGGCGGGTGGGGCTGGCGGATCGGGTGCATCACCGGCCCAACGAACTTTCGGGCGGCCAGCGGCAGCGGGTGGCGATCGCCCGGGCGCTGGTGAACCGGCCCAGCATCCTGCTGGCGGACGAGCCCACCGGCAACCTCGACTCCACGACCAGCCAGGAGATCATGGCGCTGTTCGAGGAGCTGCACACCCAGGACCAGACCATCGTGCTGGTCACCCACGAACACGACATCGCCGCGCACGCCGAGCGGCAGATTCACCTGCACGACGGCAAGGTCGCGCAGGACTTCCAGACGCCCAGGAACTGACGCCGTTATGCGCCACCCCATCGTACTCGCCGTGCTCGCCCTCGCCGCCTGCAGCAAGCCCGAGGCCCCGCCCCTGCCGGTCTACCAGGCGGTGGCGGTGGAACGGCGGGACATCGTGGTCTCGGCCCGCGCCAACGGGACCATCCAGCCCGACACCACGGTCGAGGTGAAGTCCAAGGCCTCGGGGGAAATCCTCAAGCTGAACGTCGAGACCGGCAGCACCGTCGCCCGCGGCGACCTCCTGATCCAGGTGGACCCGCGCACCGCCAAGAACAGCTTCGCGCAGGCGGAGGCGGACCTCGACGTGGCCAAGGCCAAGCTGGCGAACGCCACCGCCCAGAAGAACCGGTCCGACGCGCTGTTCGAATCGAAGGCGCTCACCGAGCAGGAGCACGAGCAGGCGGTACTCGACTTCGCCAATGCCCGCTCGGAGGTGGTGCGGGCCGAGGTGGCGCTGGAGAATGCCCGGATCCGGCTGGAGGACACCGATGTGCGCGCCCCCATCGGCGGGACGATCATCGAGAAGAGCGTGGAGCGGGGCCAGGTGATCTCCTCCCCCACCAGCGACGTGGGCGGCGGCACCGTGCTGCTGCGCATGGCGGACCTCAACCTGGTGCAGGTGCGGACCCTGGTGGACGAGACCGACATCGGGAAGATCGAGCGCGGGCTGCGGGCCACGATCACGGTGGACGCCTACCCCAACCGCCCCTTCGAGGGCACGGTGCTCAAGATCGAGCCGCTGGCCGTCACCCAGCAGAACGTGACCATGTTTCCGGTCATGGTGCGGATCCAGAACCGGGAAGGGCTGCTCAAGCCGGGGATGAACGCCGAGGTGCAGATTCACGTGGGCCGGCGGGACGGGGTGCTGGCGGTGCCGGTCGCGGCGCTCCGGACCCAGCGGGACGTCACCAGCGCCGCCGAGGTCCTCGGGCTGACCCCGGCCGAGGTCCAGACGCAGCTGGCCCAGGCCGGCAGCGGCGACAGCGGGGCCATGCGCACCTCGACCGCCGGGGCCAAGCCGGCCGGCGCCACCATGACGCTCCCCACCGGGCAGACGGTGGCGCTGCCGGAGGGGGTCACCGAGGAGCAGGTCCGCGACGCCATGAAGAAGCGGATGGCGGGGGAGGAGCCCACCGCGGCGGAGAAGGCGATGCTCCGGAAGGTGTTCGCCGGGATGAGCGCCGGGGGCGGGCGCCGGCCGCAGACGGACTCCCGCTTCGGCGGGAAGTACATCGTGTTCGTGCAGCGGGGCGGCAAGCCGGTGGCCACCAACATCAGCACCGGGCTCACCGACCTGGACTACAGCGAGGTGACCACCGGCCTGGCGGAGACCGACTCGGTGCTGATCCTCCCCAGCGCCGGGCTGATCGAGTCGCAGAAGGAATTCAACGAGCGGATGCAGCGCATGACCGGGGGCGGGGGCATTCCCGGGCTCTCCAGCCCGACCACCACCTCCGGCAGCAAGGCGCCGACCACCGGCACCACGAGGCCCTGACCATGAACATCCTCGAGATCTTCCGCGTGGCCCTGCAGTCGGTCCGGGTCAACGCCCTGCGCTCGATCCTCACGGCGCTGGGCATCATCATCGGCGTGGCGGCGGTGATCACGATGGTGGGGATCGGCGCCGGGGCGCAGAAGGCAGTCGAGGAGCAGATCGAGTCGATCGGGCCCAACGTGCTGCAGATCTACCCCAACTGGGGCCGCATGGGCGGGGTCGCCAGCAGCAACCGGGTGAGCCTCACCAGCGAGGACGCCAACGCCCTCCGCCGGGACGCGACCCAGCTCAAGGACGTGGTGCCGGAGCTGACCAACAGCCTGCAGGCCAAGTACATCGGCACCAACATCAACACCTCGATCTCCGGGGTGACCTCCAACTTCATGTCGGTGAAGCGGTACAAGCTGGCGCACGGACGGGTGTTCACCGACGGCGAGGACAAGGCGCGGGAGCGCTTCGCGGTGCTGGGCGCCGAGATCCCCACGATGCTCAATGCCAACGCCCAGGCGCTGATCGGGCAGACCATCGCCATCCGGGGCATCTCCTTCGAGATCATCGGGGTGCTGCAGCCCAAGGGCGCCAGCAACTCGTGGCAGAATCCGGACGAGATCATCTTCATCCCGCTCAACACGGCGCAGTACCGGGTGTTCGGGAACGACCGGCTGCGCGCCATCAGCGTCGAGGTCAAGGACAGCGTGCCGATCGAGCTGGGGATGGTGGACATCGAGCGGGTGATGCGCCGGGAGCACAAGATCCGGCCGGGGATGGAGAACGACTTCACCATCCGCGGCTCGCAGGAGATTCTCGCCACCCAGGAAGCGACCTCCCAGATCTTCACCACGCTGCTGGCGAGCATCGCCGCGGTGAGCCTGGTCGTGGGCGGGATCGGCATCATGAATATCATGCTGGTGTCGGTGACCGAGCGGACCCGGGAGATCGGGATCCGGAAGGCGCTGGGCGCCACCAAGTTCAACATCATGTTCCAGTTCCTGATCGAGGCGCTGGTGCTGTGCCTGGCGGGTGGCCTGCTCGGCATCGGGCTGGGGTGGTGGGTGACCGACACCCTCGCCACCAACAACGGCTGGAACACGCTGATCTCGGCCGAGAGCATCGGCATGGCCTTCGGGACCAGCGCGGCCATCGGCCTGGTCTTCGGCATCTGGCCCGCCAGCCGCGCCGCCCGGCTCGACCCGATCATCGCCCTGCGGTACGAATAGGCGCGCACGCCGGTGCGCACCCCCCGTCCCTGACGCCCGGATGTCGACGGCATGCTGACCCTCACACTGCTCGCGGCGCTCGCCGCCGCGCCGCAGGACACGATCGCGCCTCCGCACACCGTCTCCATCCCGCGCCGCGACACCACGGTGCTCGTGGATGGGCGGCTCGACGAGCCCGTCTGGCGGGAGGCCGCCCGGCTCACCGATTTCCACCAGTACCAGCCGGTGGACGGCCGCCCCGCCGAGGAGGCCACCGAGGTCCTGGTCTGGTACGCGCCGACCGCCATCTACTTCGGCATCATCGCCCGGGACCGGGTGCCCACCGGGGTCCGCGCCACCGTCGCGGACCGGGACAACCTCGACACCGATGACCGGGTGACGATCTTCCTCGACACCTTCAACGACCGGCGCCGGGCGTTCTTCTTCACCGTGAATCCGCTGGGAGTGCAGGAGGACGGGGTCCGGAGCGAAGGCGGCTTCACCGCCGGCACCCTGACCGGCGGCACCAGCGACAAGAGCCCGGATTACCTCTGGCAGTCCCGCGGGCAGGTCACCGACTCGGGCTACGTGGTCGAGATCCGGATTCCCTTCAAGAGCCTGCGCTACCCCGGGAACGGCGCCCAGAGCTGGGGCCTCAACGTCCAGCGCCGGATCCAGCGCACCGGCTACGACGACACCTGGACCGATACCCGGCGGGCCAACGCCAGCTTCCTGCTCCAGGCCGGCACCATCACCGGCCTGCACGACCTCCAGCGCGGCCTCACCGCCGAGGTGCAGCCGTTCATCACGGCCCAATCCAACGGGCTCCGCACCGCCTCGGGATTCGATCGCGAGGACCTCGACCCCAGCGCGGGCGTCAACCTCCGCCTGGGACTGAGCAGCAACCTCTCGCTGGATGCGACCTACAATCCCGACTTCAGCCAGGTCGAGTCGGACGCGGCCCTGGTCACGGTGAATGAGCGCTTCGCGCTCTTCTTCCCGGAGAAGCGGCCCTTCTTCCTCGAGGGGATCGAGCTCTTCGCCACCCCGAACCAGCTGGTCTATACCCGGCAGATCGTGAATCCGCTGGTGGGCGGCAAGGTGACCACCAAGTTCGGCCGCCACAACGTGGCGCACCTGGTCGCGCTCGATGAACAGGCCGGCGCCAACGCCCTCTTCACCGTCACCCGGGTCCGGCGGGACATCGGCGCCAACTCCACGGGCGGCCTGACCATCACCACCCGGGACCAGGACGGCGCCTTCAACCGTCTCGCCGCCGGCGACGTGCGGGTGGTGTTCGGCAAGCTGTATTACGTCGCGGGCCAGCTGGGCGGCTCGTGGACCCGGGACGTCCGCGACGGCGCCGACCGGAGCAGCCCCGTGTGGGAGGCGGAGTTCGACCGCACGGGACGGAGCTGGGGCTTCAACTACAAGCTCACCGGCATCGGCGAGGACTTCTCGGCCCAGGCGGGATTCGTGCCGCGGGTCGGGGTGACCACCGCGCGGGCGTTCAACCGCTTCTCGTTCTACGGGGCACGCGGGGCGCTGGTGGAGCAGTTCACCTTCTTCTTCGGCCCCAATCGGCTCTGGCGCTACGACGATTTCCCCAAGGATCCGATCGAGGGGGATGAGAGCCTCGACATCAACCTGTCGCTGCGCGGTGGCTGGCGGGTGAGCACCGGCACCGAGCACACCTTCGTGGATTTCCTGGGCGGAGACTACGCCGGCTACACCGTGGACCCAGGGACGGGGCCGGTCGCGTACCGACCGCTCGATGGCGTCGATGACGGCTTCGGACTCTCGCTGAGCGCCACCACCCCCACTTGGCAAACCCTCAATGCAACCGCCCGGGTGCAACGGGCCCGCGGCGGCATCTTCCCCGAGGGATCCCGCGGCTACGAGACGCGGCTCTCCTCCAGCGTCTCCCTCCGCCCCAGCGGGTCGCTGCGAATGACGGCCTCGGGGACGCTGTCGCGCATCACCCGGGACCGGAACGGGTCGGAGTTCGCCCGCACGATCATCCCGCGGCTCAAGCTCGAATACCAGGCCACGCGCAGCCTCTTCTTCCGGGTCATCGGGGAATACGTGGCGGAGCGGCGGGCCAGGCTGGAAGATGCGCGGAGCGGGGACGTGCTGACCGTGAACGGGACCCCGAGCGCGGCCCGGAACACCAACCGGATGCGGGTGGACTGGCTGGCGTCGTTCGAGCCGTCGCCGGGGACGGTGGCCTTCTTCGGCTACGGGGCCTCGCTCGATGACAGCAAGGCGTTCGGGTTCCGGGATATCTCCCGCTCGTCGGACGGGTTCTTCTTCAAGCTGGCCTACCAGTTTCGGCGCTGACGGCCCGCTCAGCTCTCCCCCACCCAGACATCGGCCGTGCCGTCCACGCCATAGTGCACGTGGACCGTCCACGGCTGGCAGCAGACCGGACAATCCTCGATGTACTCCTGTACCGTCCCGCTGCCGGGATCGAGGGCTATGCTGGCCGGCTCGCCGCAGTAGGGGCAGGTGACCGTGGCCTCGAGATCGGCGACGCCGTCGCCGAGGGGGAACTCCTCATCCAGCGGGTCGGGGAAGTCCACCATACTCAGCGATTCAGGCGCCAGAGGGTGAGGTTGAGGTACCCGGCAAAGGTGACCCATAGCAGGTAGGGCACCAGCAACTGGCCCGCCGCCGGACGAATGGACCAGAAGGCCAGCAGCGTCGCGAGCACCAGCAGCCACATCGCGACCAGCTCGTAGAACGCCAGGTCGATCCGGCGAAACCGGAAGAAGATCCAGGACCAGGCACTGTTGAACAGCAGCTGGACCACGAACAGGCCCAGCGCCAGGCCCACCGCGGCCTCCTCCCGGCGGGACCAGACCATCCAGGCCGCTACCCCCATGGTCACGTAGAGGATCGTCCAGGCCGGCGCGAAGACCCAGTTGGGCGGGTTCCAGCGTGGCTTCCTGATCCCGTCGTACCACGCGTCGGGCCGGGCCACCCCGCCGCTCACCCCCGCCAGCATCGACAGCAGGATCCAGCCTCCGAGTGCCACCATGTCGTGCGGTCCTTGTCGCTGAGGATCGTCCCGCCGCCTTGCCCCGCCCCCATCCCCGGGCGACCTTACCCACGCCAGTCCGACCCCGGGGAATCCGCATGCTGCGCAGTCGTATCGTGGGCACCGGCTTCGCCGTGCCCGAGCGGGTCGTCACCAACGACGACTTCGCGAAGATCATGGACACCACCGACGAGTGGATCCGGACCCGCACCGGCATCCAGCAGCGGCATTGGGTGACCGAGGGCGAGACCGGCGCCGACCTGGCCCTGGCGGCCTCCCGGAAGGCCCTCGAGATGGCGGGGATCGCGCCGCGGGAACTGGACGCGATCGTGTACGCCACCTCCACGCCCGATCACTACGCGCCGGGCAACGGCGTCTTCCTGCAGCGGCTCCTCGGGGTCCAGCCCATCCCGGCCATGGACATCCACCAGGCCTGCAGCGGCTTCATCTACAGCCTCTCGGTGGCGGATGCCTGGATCCGGGTGGGGCTCTTCCGGCGGATCCTCGTGGTCGGCGCCGAAATCCAATCTACCGCCATGGACGTGAGCACCAAGGGCAGGAACACGGCGGTGATCTTCGCCGACGGGGCCGGCGCCGTGGTGCTCGCCCCCTCGGAGCGTGAGGACCAGGGACTGCTCGCCGTGGATCTTCACAGCGACGGCGCGCAGGCGGAGATGCTGTGGGTGGACGTGCCCGGGTGCATGTACCACCCCCGCATCAGCAAGGAGCACATCGACGCGGGCCGGCACTTCCTCTCAATGGACGGGAAGGAGGTCTTCCGCCACGCGGTGACCCGCATGCCGGAGTCGGTGCGCGCCGTCCTCGGCCGGGTCGGCGCCACCCCCGCGGACCTCTCGCTCCTGCTCCCCCACCAGGCCAACCTCCGGATCTCCGAGATGGTACAGCGGGAGCTCGGCCTCCGGGACGACCAGGTCTACAACAATATCCAGCGGTACGGCAACACCACCGCGGCCACCATCCCCATCCTGCTGGACGAGTGCGTCCGGTCGGGGCGCGTGAAGCCCGGCGACCTCATCGTGATGACCGCCTTTGGTGCCGGCTTCTCCTGGGGCAGCGTGGCCTGCCGCTGGTAGCGGTCAGTCCCGGCCCCGCCCGCGGTCGGGGAACTCCCCCCGGAGCACCGCCACCCCCGCCACCGACACCCGAAGCTCCGGGTGGGGAAGGAATGGCACCGCGACGAGCGTGAGGGCCGGCGGATTCTGGCGGGAGAAGAGTTCGTCCACCAGCTGTGTCACGCGCCTCCCGTCCGCCGCGGACTGCGGAACGTAGTACACCGTGAGCTGGACGACGTCGCCCGGCAGGCCCCGCGCGACCTGCACCACCCGCAGCAGGTTGCTGAAGGCCTGTGCCGCCTGGGCCCCGAACTCCGCCGGGGCCCGCCCGGCGGAATCCACCCCGACCTGACCCGCGATGTACACCGTGAGGCCCACCTTGACCCCGGCGCTGGCCCCGATCAGCTGCGGGACGCCGGGGACCTGGATCGCCTCGGGCGCCACCGGCGGCGGCATCGGCGGCCCTCCGCCGCGGGGCGGTGCGCAGGCCAACGCCTGGAGGCCGCAGGCCAGGAGGATCGTCGGGGCGAGACGGGCGGTGACGAGTGGCGGCACGATACTCCTCCGTTCGGGGTGTGGTGGGAGTACGCCGGTCGCGGAGGGTCCGTTGGGAGCCGCATCCACCAACGCTTTGATGGTGGCGGTCGTAATGCGGGTGATCTGAGGCGACACTCTCACCACCCCGTCGAAGGCAATGACCGCCGCGAGATGCTATCCTGAATCGATGAGGGCCAGCGCCGCGGCATCCGGGGAGGACGCCGAACGCATTCGCCGAGCCCAGGCAGGGGATCGGGATGCGTTCGACGCCCTGGTGCGGCAGTACCTGCCTCGCGCCTACGCGGTCGCCTTCCGGGTCACCGGCAACCGGCAAGATGCCGAGGACATGGTGCAGGATGGCTTCGTCGCCGCCTGGCGCGCCCTGGACCGCTTCGAGGCAGGCCGGCCGTTCGGGCCGTGGCTCTATCGCATCATCACCAATGCCGGGGTCAGCCTCCTTCGAAAGGAAGGGCGCAGGCGGGTGGAGGAACTGCCGGACTCCACCCGGAGCAGCGCTGGCTCACCGCTTGGCGAGACGCTCCGGAGCGAAGTGCGGGACCAGTTCGCCCAGTCCCTCGCGGCGCTGCCCGAACGGCAGCGGCTGGCCATCGTGTGGCACGATGTGGATGGATTCTCGGCCGAGGAGATCGGCCAGAACCTGGGCGTGCCGTCGGGCACCGTGCGCTGGTACATCCACCAGGCGCGACAGGCCCTGCGGAAGACTCTTGCCCCACTCAGGGGCCCGGTGGAGGACACCCATGACCACACCTGACCGGAACGACCACGCGCTGCGGGCCCGGCTCCGCGCACAGTCGCCCACGCCAAGCCTCGATGCCCACGATGTGGACCGCCTGGCGCGCAACATCGGGGCGCGCATCGCGCGGGAGCCCGCGCCGGGATGGCGCACGGACCTCGTGTTGCTGGGCCGGGTCTGGGCGCCCCTGGCTGCCGCGGCCGGGCTTGCCGCCCTGATCCTGATCGGCGCCGGACTGCTCCCCGCCCCTCGGCAGGACAGCCCCGAGACGGCTCTGGCCGAGGCGCTCGCCGGGGGCTCCACGGGGCTGGTGCTGGAAACAACGTTCACCGGATCCGCGGCCTGGCTGTCCGTGGTGGGAGAGTAGAATGCGACCGCGCCTTATCAGCGCCCTCATCCTGGCCGCGCTCTTCTTCGGCGGGGTCGGCGTGGGCATGGGGCTCGACCGATACATGCACCGCCCTCCCTTCCGCCGCGGCGAGTTCGGCGGGCCCGGTGGCGGCCCTCTGGCCCCCGAACTTCGAGAGCGCATGGCGGAGAAGATCAGCGGCCGACTGGAGCGGGAACTCGACCTTACCCCGGCGCAGCGGCAGCAGGTCCAGACGATGATCCCCCGGCACATTGCCGAGTTCGACAGCGTGCGGCGCGCGGTGGAACCACAGGTAGAGGCGGTGCTGCAGCGATCATGGGAGGAAGTTGCGGCCCTGCTCACGCCCGAACAGCGGACCAAGTGGCGGGCTATGCGATCGGTGGGCGGTCCTCCGGGCGCCGACCGCCCCGGTCCACCGGAGCTCCCGCATCCCTGAATCCCCGGACCGGTTTGTTCCGTAGTGGAACAGGTCTAGATCCCAGCACTACCCGATTCTCGAGGGGCAGCACCATGAACCTGATCTACCTGGCGGTCACCGCCGTGGCGACCATCGCCGGTTTCGTCATTGCCCGGGACTTCGTGCGCCGGCGGCTCCGGTTCGTGGACGCGGTGCGCTCGCCGGCGACGCCCTGGATCGTGGGGCTCGGCGCGGCGCTCGTGGCCTGGCCGGTGGCCCTCCTGCCGATCGTCACGACCGCCACTACCACGCTGTTCGGGATCGGCGCCGGGCTGGGCACGGCCAGCGGGGTGAAGGCGCTCCGGAGCGGCGACACCCGGTAGGCCGGCGCGTCGGCGCCGGATCGCGGCCCCGCTTCCCGGAGCGGGGCCGCGATTATTATTGCAGCACCATGCCGACCGTCTCCTGTTCCCGCTGCGGCCAGAGCCGCGACCAGATGGCCTTCCGTCCCTTCCAGAACGACCTGGGACTCCGCGTCTTCCAGCAGATCTGCAATTCCTGCTGGGGGGAGTGGCTCAAGCTGCAGCAGCAGCTGATCAACCACTACGCCCTGAACGTGCGGGATGCCCAGTCCAAGGATTTCCTGTTCAAGCAGATGGAGCAGTTCCTCTTCACGCCGCCGGAGCAGCAGGCCACCTAGCCGTCCCGCCGCCCTACCAGCTGTACCCCACCCGGAAATTCGCATCGATCGCCGGCCCGCTGGGCCAGAGATCCTCGCTCATCCCGAAGCGGAACTCCCTCCCGCTGCGGGACCGCACGATCCAGCCGAAGTCAATCGTCAGGTCCCAGCGGTCGAGCTGACGCTCGTCGGCGCGGCTGTAATAGGGGCTGTGCAGGTAGAGGTTGGCGAAGCTCCAGAGATTGCCAATGGTGCGCCAGCGGGCCCCGGAGGTCGCGAGAAGGAAGACCCGCTCCTGCACGTCGCGCAGGGAACCATCGCTCGGCGTCACCCCGAGATTCAGGGAGCCCTCGTAGATGAGCCGAGGCGTGACCGGCGCCCGGACGGTATTGAGCAGGCTGATCGAGGGCTGGCCGCGGGCGTACCCATTCCCGGCGGTGTTGGTCGGCAGCGTCAGCGAGAGCACGGACTGGACCTTCGGGCTGTGCCTTAACCCGACTCCCACCCGCACGTCTCCGAGGTAGGCGTCGCGGCGGCGGAAACGCAGCAGCTGTCCGTCGGGGCGCCGGTAGCGGTAGCCGTAGTCGTTATGCCGGCGGGCCTCCCGCTCCGGATAGTAGATGCCGAAGAGGCCGTGGTACCAGTCCAGAAAGCCATCCAGGAATCCATTGTAGGTTCCGCCCGCCCATCCCTCCAGCAGCAGGAATCCGCGCCCGCCGAGGTCGCGTGAGGCGCTCAGGTTGAGCCGGAGGGCCTCGGTGTCCAGCATGTAGGAGGTGTCGGCCAGGGAGAGGCCGAGGCCGTACTCGACCATGCTGGCGTAGTCCACCGCCACCTGGAAGCGCCAGCCGGGGTGCGGTGCCACGTACGGCTGGAAATAGAGGCCGCTCCGGGCCTCCGCCACTGGATTGAGCGAGTGGTGGATCGGAAGCGACTGGCCCGCGAGGCTGCCGGCGGGCCCGGCCACCAGGAACAGGGCGAGCCGAAGCATCCGGCGAGGGTTGGAGGGAGCGGGCATGGGTTCCGGGGAATCGGGACGGGCGCGGGCACAGCCCGGGAGGGGCCAACGATCCCGCCCCCGCGTGCGTATCTGCTGCAAGTTAATCCCAACCAGACAAGGACCCCGCATGCGGCGGTTCAGGGCCCTCACGATCGGCCTCCTCCTGTCCCTCCTCGCCACGGCCCCCGGCCGGGCCCAGGTCGGGGTCACCACGGACATCCTGACCGGCACGGTCACCGATACGTCGGGAGCCCCCATCGCAGGCGTCACGGTAGAGGCGGTCTCCCTCGAATCGGGGCTCACCCGGAGTACCGTCACCGATGGCCGGGGACGCTACCGGATCCTGTTTCCGGACGGCGGCGGGCGGTACCAGCTCTTCGCGCGGCTCATCGGCATGACCCCCGCGCGCCGGGCCGTGGAGCGCCATGGAGATGACGACCGCCTGGTCACGGACTTCCGGCTGAGCTCCCAGGCGGTGGCGCTGGATGAGCTGGTCGTCACGGGCCGGCGGACCATCACCCCGGACCCGCGCCCGGCGCCGGGTTCCACCGAGAGCGTGCAGACCCCCGACCGGCTGGCGCGCCTGCCGCTCGACGCGGGAGACCTCAACGCCATCGCCGCGCTCGCGGCGGGGGTGGTGAGCATCGGCGGCACCGACTCGAGCGCCGCCTCCTTCTCGGTGGCCGGCCAGCGCACTACCGCGAACAGCACCACCCTCGACGGGCTCACCTTCGGGGCCTCCAGCATTCCGCAGGATGCGGTGCGGAGCACCCGGGTGGTGACCAACACCTACGACGTCTCCCGGGGGCAGTTCAGCGGCGGCCTCATCGCCTCCACCACCCGGAGCGGCACCCGGATCTTCCAGGGCACGGTCAACGGCAGCCTGCGGGATCCGGCGCTGGCGGTGGTGCCGGACAGCGTCACCAACCAGCCGCAGGCGCAGCAGCAGCTCTCCTTCGGGGTGGGCGGGCCGCTGATCGCCAGCAAGCTGTTCGCCTTCGGCGCCGGACAGCTGCGGCACCGCGGGAACGACCTCATCACCCTGCTCACGCTGTCAGATGGCGGTGCCGAGCGTTACGGCGTGGCCCAGGATTCCCTGGACCGCTACACCACGATCCTGGGGGGGCTCGGCGTGCCGTTCAGCACCGGGGGCGTGCCCGGCAACCGCTCCGGCACCGACTGGTCGGGCCTCGGGCGGCTGGACCTCCTGCTCGGCGAGCGGCACACCCTCACCCTGCGAGGGGACTTCCGCCGCAGCAGTGATGCCCCCTCGCGGCTGGCGCCGCTGGCCCCGCCCGCGAGCGGCGGGGAGACCGAGAGCCAGGGCGGGGGCGGGATGCTACAGCTCAGCTCCCGCATCGGGCAGAGCCTGCTCAACGAGGCCAAGGTCTATCTCTCCGCCTCCCGCAACAGTGGCGATCCCTACCTCCGCATGCCGGCGGGGCGGGTGCTGCTCAGCTCGACCCTGGACGACGGCAGCCTGAGCGCGGCCTCGCTCAGCTTCGGTGGCAACACCGGGTTCCCGCAGCGGGGCCGGAACAGCGCCTTCGAAGCCACCAATGAAGTGTCCTGGCTGAGCGGCGATGCGGCCCACCGGGTGAAGTTCGGGCTGTTCTACACCACCACGCGCACCACCCAGGAGGTCGCGAGCAATCGGCTCGGCACCTTCACCTTCCAGTCGCTGGCGGACCTCGAGGCGGGGCGGCCGGCACTGTTCACTCGCACCCTGGGCGCCGACGAGCGCACCGGCCGCAGTTCGACCGCGGCCGCCTACCTGGGCGACACCTGGCGGCTGAGCCCGAGCTGGCAGGTCACCTTCGGCGTGCGAGGGGAGCGCTCCTGGTTCGGGGACGCGCCGCCCTACAATGCGCTGGCAGACTCGCTCTTCGGACTGCGCACCGACCGGCTGCCGCGGGAGACCCGCCTGAGCCCGCGGGCCGGCTTCACCTGGACGCCACCCACGACCGATGGCCCGCCGGGGTGGATTGTCCGCGGCGGCTTCGGCGAGTTCCGGAGCCCCGTACCCGCCCAGCTCGCGGTGGCGGCGCAGGAGGCGTCCGGGACCGGGAACGGCCAGACGCAGCTGGTGTGCGTGGGCGCCGCGGCGCCGATCCCCGACTGGGACGCCATGGCGGCGGACCCGGCCGCCATTCCCACCGCCTGCGCCGGCGGGCTCCCCGGGGGCCCCCGGGACGACGTGCCGTCGATCACCGCCTTCGCGCGGGGCTTCACCGCGCCCCGGGTCTGGCGCGGGTCGTTCGGGGTGCAGCGCCGCTCCGGGCTCCTGTTCTATGGGGTGGACCTGAGCGCCGGCTTCGGCGTCAGCCAGCAGGGCTTCGCGGACCGGAACGTGGGGGGCTCACAGTTTGTGTTAGGCGGTGAAGGCGGCCGGCGGGTCTACGCCCCCGCCACGGCCTTCGACACCACCACCGGCGTCTCCCCGCTCTCCGCCAGCCGGCTCGATCCGGGGTTCGGGCAGGTGTTCGCCGCCATGAGCGACTTCACCACCCGCTCGGTCCAGGCGACGTTCACCCTGGGCGGGATCATCGGCAGGGGGATCACCCTCTCCGGTTCCTACACCCTGGCCCGGTCCACCGACGAGTCGTCGAGCGGGGACTTTGGCGGCGGCCGCGGCTTCGCCTCCCAGACCGCCGGCGCGCGGCTCACTACCCGCGGCCGCAGCATCAGCGATTTCGACCGGCGGCACCAGCTCGTCACCACCATCACGGTGCCGGTGCTGAAGGGCTTCGAGGTCACCGCCATCGGCCGGGCCAGCTCCGGGACGCCCTACACGCCGAGCGTCTCGGGGGACATCAACGGCGATGGGGCGCGCAACGACCGCGCCTACATCTTCGATCCGGCCGCCACCGCCGACCCGACGCTCGCCGCCGCCATGGACCGGCTGCTGGACGACGCCCCCGGCCGGGTCCGCGACTGCCTCCAGCGCCAGCTCGGCACCATCGCCGACCGCAACAGCTGCCGCGGCCCCTGGCAGCCCTCGTTCGACCTCCAGCTCAACTGGAAGCCGACGGTGTTCGGGCTGGACCAGCGGCTCACCATCTCGCTGCTCACCTCCAACCTGCTGGCCGGGATGGACCAGCTCTTCCACGACGACGACGACCTGCGCGGCTGGGGCCAGTTCTCCCGCCCCGATCCGACGCTGCTCACGGTGCGGGGCTTCGACCCCGCGCAGCAGCGGTTCGTCTACGAGGTGAACGACCGGTTCGGCGACATCCGCGGCACCCAGACTTTCCGGCAGCCGTTCCAGATCGGCATCCAGCTCCGGCTGGCGATCGGCGGCGCCTCCGCCTTCGGGGGCCCGGGAGGGTTCGGTGGGCCGGGTGGCCCCGGTGGGCCCGGTGGGCCGGGCGGCGGACCGGGCGGCCCCGGCGGGTTCCAGGGCGCTCCCCCGGGTGCCGCGGCCCAGCCGGGCGCG
>CAZPER010000068.1:0-21006 GCA_964585655.1 uncultured Gemmatimonadaceae bacterium
CCGGAGCCGCCGGTCCACCGCTTCGGGCTGGCGTTCCCCGAGGGCCAGCGTCCCCAGACGGCCGCCTTCTCGCTGAGCCGCGACGCGGGCGTCCTTGTCTACATGGGTCCCGCGGAGTCTACCGGGGGCGAGCCGAGGGTCTGGGTCAAGCTCCGCGACCACCTGGACGCCTCTCCGCTGGCGGGCACCCAGGGCGCGGGCGGGCATGCCGTCTCCCCCGATGGTCGGGTGGTGGCATACACCCAGCGCGACCAGCTCCGGAAGGTCCCCACCACCGGCGGGCCCTCGGTGCTGCTGGCGGACAGCGCGGAGAGCGTGGGCGTGGCCTGGCTGGACGACGGCACGCTCGTCTACTCCGACCTGGAGTACCGCCTGCGCCGGGTGCCGGCGTCGGGTGGCAAGAGCGAGGTCGTGTATACCCCGCCCTCCAACGCCTACGCCGTGATCCCGACCCCGCTTCCCGGGAGCCGGGGCGTACTCTTCCTGTTCTGCCGCGGGCAGGGGTGCCAGGCCGGCGCGACGCTCTGGGTGCTCGACCTCCGGAGCGGTGAGGCGCATGAGGTCGTCGCCGGCGCGCTCACCGGGTTCTATCTCCCCACCGGGCACATCGTCTTCGCGCGGCCGGACGGGGCGCTCGTCGCCGCGCCGTTTGACCTCGACCAGCTCGTCGTGACCGGGGAACCGGTTCCCGTGCTCGAGGGCCTCACGGTCTTCGGGGGGGTCTGGGCGCCGTACTTCGTGACCGAGGGCGGCACCCTCGTGTTCCGCCAGGGCGCGGCGAGCCTGGGGGAAAGCGAACTGGTGTGGGTGGATCGTGGCGGCCGGCTGGAACTGGTGGACAGCACGCTCCGCTTCCGCCATGCCAACACCGGGGGCAACCGCGGCTTTTCGCTGTCGCCGGACGGCCGCCGGGTGGCCATCGGGCGGGGCCGCGCCCCGGGGGATGCCATCTGGATCAAGGCGCTGCCGAACGGGCCCCTCTCCCGGCTCACCTTCGACAGCACGGTGCAGCAGCGCCCGCGCTGGTCGCCCGACGGCCGCTCGGTGCTGTACCTCACGGCCCGCTACGGGAACGCGTACGACCTGTACCAGCGCCCCGCCGATGGCACCGGCAGCGAGCGGCCGCTGATCCGCGGTATCACGGGGCTCCTCGACGCCGCCTGGACGCCCGATGGCAAGGCGCTGGTGGTGCGCATCGGCGGGCAAACTGGCGTCGAGCGGAGTCTCTTCCTGTTCCGTCCCGGCGTGGACTCTACTCCGCGCCCGCTGGTCGCGGAGCCCCAGTGGGACGAGGCGGCCCCGGCGGTCTCGCCGGACGGGCGCTGGCTGGCGTACGAGTCGAACGAGACCGGCCGCAAGGAGGTGTACGTGCGGCCGTTCCCCGGCACCGACGGCGGGAAGTGGCAGGTGTCCTCCAGCGGCGGGCATGCCCCGCGCTGGGCGCGGAACGGCCGGGAGCTGTTCTACGTGAACCTGGCGCGGGAGATGATGGCGGTGCCGGTGCCGGCCGCGCCACCGTTCACGGCGAACGGCCAGCGGCCGCTGTTCCGCCTGGACCCGGAGCTGCTGCTGCCGGCCGACGAGAACTACGCCCTCTACGACGTGGCGGCCGACGGGCGGTTCCTCTTCTCCCGCCGGGTGCCGGAACAGGAGGACGGGGCGATGATCGTGGTGGCCGAGCACTGGTTCAGCGAATTGCGCGAGAAGCTGCGCCGCTGAGGGGGCGGGGTGGGGGAACGGGGAACGGGGGAACGGGAGAACGGGAGAACGGGGGAACGGGGGAACGGGTGAACGGGTGGTCTGCTGCTCTGGTGGCGGCGGCGACGGCAGGGGGAAGCGGGTGACAGGGGCGTCCGCGCTCGCTATTTCTGAAGCGGCGGCGCGACCGCCAACGCACCCAAGGAATCGCCATGGAACATCCCCAGGCTCCACCCCGGCTGACCTCCCTCGCCCCGCAATTCCTCGTCGCCGACCTCGCGCGCTCGATGAACTTCTACCGGCAACTCGGCTTCACTTTCGCCGAGCCGTGGGAAGGGTTCTATGCCATCGGCGAACTCGATGGCTTCGAGCTACACCTGAAGGAGGCGCCGACGAATCCCGCCGAGCGCGAGTTCCGGCGCGAGCACGAGCATCTCGACGCCGCGGCCGGGGTGGATGGGATCGAGGCGTTCTTCGCCCGCTGCATCGCCAGCGGGGTCGAGCCGTTCAAGCCGCTGGCCGCCACGGCGTGGGGGACAAAGGACTTCTACGTGGAAGACCCCGACGGCCATCTGATCGCGTTCGGGGGCCGGCCCACCCTGGGGTGAGGCCGGCCCCCGCTCAAGCCTTCCATCGGGAGCACTCCCCCATGCCGACCTGGCTTGCCCTGGCCACCGAACCCCGCGTGGTCCGGCGCGCCCTGCGCTACGCCGTGATCGTCGGGGCCATCCTGATCACGATCAACCACGGCGACGCGATCCTCCGCGGCGATCTCCCCGCCAGCCGTCTCGTCCGGATGCTGCTCACGGTGCTGGTGCCGTATGTGGTCTCCACGCTGTCGAGCGTGGAGGCCACCCGGGCCGCGCGGAGTTAAGGGGATTGCTACGTCGCGCTGCGCGCTCCTCGCAATGACAGCCCCCCCTCCCTCGCTCCAAAGATCCGGTTGCGCGGTTCACCCCCTCTCGCGCACTTTCCAACCAGACTCGGTGCCGCTGGCGTCGAGGCCTCGTCGCGAAGCAGGCGAACTTCGAGAGGGAGGCGTGCCCCGAGATCCGGTCACGCCTCCTTCTTTTCTCATACCACGGCAAGGAAGAGGACCATGAAAGAGAACGAGATGATGAGCGGCACCGCTGAGATCATGCGCGAGGCCGAGGACAAGGTGACGACGAAGCTGGGTAACCTCCGGCGTTCGGTGGAAGATCGTCGCAAGGCGACGGCCGCCAGCCTGGCAACGGCGGCGGAGAAGCTGCACCACACCGCGGACAACCTGCCGGGCGTCGAGAAGGCGTCGGAGTTGGCACATGGCGCCGCGGACCGCATCGGGGGCGCAGCCGACTTCCTGCGCGATCACGACACCAAGGCGATGGTCACCGGGGTGGAGCAGCTCGTGCGCAAGCATCCGGGCAAGTCGCTCGCGGTGGCCGCGGTGGTCGGCTTCCTGGCCGCACGCGCCTTCCGGAGGGACTGACCCGAGTGACGCATTGCGGCTCCCCTCCCGCCGCTGTACCATCGCGGCATGGCGCACGACCAGATCGTCTACATCGTGGACGACGACCGCCGGATCCGCGAGTCGCTCACCGAGCTGCTGGCGAGCTTCGACCTGCACGCGGTCGCGTTCGGCACCGCCGCCGAGTACATGGCGTACCCGAAACCGGACCTGGCGGCGTGCCTGATCCTGGACGTGGACCTCCCCGACATCAACGGGCTGGAGCTGCAGCGCCAGATCGCGCAGGGCCATCACCCGCATATCGTGTTCATCACCGGCCATGGGGACATTCCGTCGTCCGTGCGCGCGATCAAGGCGGGCGCGGTGGACTTCCTGGCCAAGCCGTTCCAGGAGGCGGAGCTGATGCAGGCGATCACGGCGGCGCTGGCGCAGAATCGTGACGCCGGCACCAGGCGGGCCGAGCTGGCCCAGTTGCAGCAGCGCTTCGCGACCCTGACGGCGCGGGAGCGGGAGGTGCTGCCGCTGGTCGCCAGCGGGCTGCTCAACAAGCAGGCCGCAGCCGAGCTCGGGATCAGCCAGGTCACACTACAGATCCATCGCGGCAACATCATGAAGAAGATGCAGGCGGGCTCGCTCGCGGAGCTGGTCCGGATGGCCGCGCTGCTGGAGATCCCAGTGGTCAGCCCGCCGCGGGCTCCGGACGGCCGGCCTGCAGGGTGAAGTGAAAAATGGTGCCGCGGGGGCTGTTGGCGGCAAACCACAGCCGGCCCTCGTGCGCCTCGATGATCGCCCGGCAAATCGAGAGGCCCAGCCCCATGCCGCCGGACTTGGTGGTGAAGAGCGGGTTGAAGATGCGATCGGTGTGCTCCGAGCTGATCCCCGCCCCCGTGTCGGCGACCGACACCATGACGCGGTCGGCCTCATAGGGCTCGGAGGTGACGGTCAGGATCCGCGGCGCTTCCTTCGCCGCCATCGCGTCCACCGCGTTCATGATGAGGTTGAGGAGCACCTGCTGCAACTGGATCCGGTTGCCCCGAACGGCCGGCAGCGTCCGGTTCGCCTCGGCCCGAACCAGGACCCCGTGCTGCTGCAGGTCCCCGTGCCCCAGGGCGAGGGCCTCGTGGATCAGCTCGTTGAGGTCAAACGAGGTGCGCTCCTGGATATCCGCCTTGAAGTTGGCGCGCAGGCTGGCCACTACCGCCCCCGCCCGGTGGCCGTCCGCCGCGATGTTCCGGAAGGCCTCCTTGGCCTTGTCGAGATTCGGGGTGGAGCGGTCCAGGAAGCGCAGACCGGCGTCGGCGGTCGTGACCATGGCCGTCAGCGGCTGCCGGACTTCGTGCGCGATGGACGCGGCGACGGCATCCCCGGTCATCAGCCGCGCCTCCCGCTCGCGGCGCTGACGCAGCACGGCCGCGAGCAGCCCCCCGTACAGCGCGGTGATCTCGTACAGCAGGACAACCAGGACGATGCTGCTCGAGATCAGGCTGGTGACGCGCACGGCGTACCATCCGGTGCTGAAGCGCTCGGGCGACGGATAGTAGTGCGGCGGGATCTCGATCAGGTACGCGCACAGGACGACCATCAAAAAGAGATCGAGGATCGACCGCCGCCGGGCCCAGAGCACGACGAGCGCGATCGAGCAGAGCACCGCGATCGGGGCGCCGACGACCCAGGGCCACTCCGGCACGAACTTGTACTCATCGAGCATGATGCGCGGCAGCAGGGTGGTGCCGCGAATGCACACGATCGCCACCACCGTCGCGCCGACCGCGGTCAGGGCGATGCTCCGGAGGATTGCTGCGCCTACCTCCCCCTGCGGCAGCCGCCGGCCCGGGTCCTCGTCCTTTGACAGGGCGTAGCCAAGCACGAAGAGCGGGAAGGCGCAGTGCCAGATCAGGTAGAGGTGCGCCGTGGTCTGCAGGCCGCCGACCACGCCGCCGGGTGCCAGCACCCCCGGGAAGGCGAGGACGTAGGGGACGATGAGAAAGGCGGTAAAGAGGTAGCCACTCGCGATGATGAGGATGGCGCGCGAGCGCAGGATGGAGAACTGGGCGAAGAGGAGGATCGCGGTGATCGAATCGGTGACGAACATCGCGGTGGTGTAGACCGCGACGAATGAATGGACCGCCCCCAGGTGAATGCCACCGAACGGCCCGAGCACGAGGTAGAGGGCGGTCATCAGGCCGAGCACGATGCCGAGCGCGAGCCGTTTCTGCCCTGGGCTGGGGGGCAGGTTGGAGAGGACGAACCGCTGTTCCTCCGGTGTCAGGGGTTGCGCCGTCGGCATGACAGACGATGGCGGCGAAACCGGCGCGGCGCAACGTTCACCCACGGGAGCCCCGGAGCGCCTCGCCGACCGCGGCGAGCAGCTCCTGCCCCTCGAAGGGCTTGCTGAAGACGCGGGGGTTGCTGCCATCAAGGAGCGGCAGGCGCTTGAGGGTGTCGGGATAGCCGGTGATGAGAATCGTCGGCAATCCCGGGCGGGCCGCATGGACCAGTCGCACCAGCTCGAAGCCGCCCATCCCCGGCATGTCTATGTCGGAGATCAGGCAGGCAATCTCGGCCAGGCAGCCGCTCGCGAGCAGGGCCGCGCCCGAGGTGAACACCCGGACGGGATAGTCCGCGGACTCGAGGAGCGACTCGAGCGACTGCAGGATGCGCTGGTCGTCGTCCACCACGGCAACCACCAGGCCGGAAGGGTGCTCCGTCATGGTACCCCTGTCGTGAAGCGTCGCGTTGGCACCCCCGTATTCTGGCGCAATCATGTGCGGCTGTAACTAATAGAAAGATGTGATGGCGGAAGTCCGTCCCCGGGAGGATCGTAGCCAGCGAGGGGGACGCATGCCCGACTGCAGACCGACCGTATTTGTCGTGGACGACGACCGCGCGGTGCGCGAGTCGCTGGCCCTGCTCATCGAGTCCGCCGGCTGGCGGCCGGAGGTGTTCGCGTCGGGGCCGGAGTTCCTGGCGCGCCCGCGAGCCGAGGTGCCAAGCTGCCTGGTGCTCGACATGGTGCTGCCGGATCTCAACGGGTGCGAGCTGCAGTCCCTGGTGGCCGACCGGGCCGACATGCCGATCATCTTCATCTCCGGCCACGGCGACGTGCCGCTCGCGGTCCGCGCCATGCGGGCCGGGGCGGTGGACTTCCTGACCAAGCCGCTGGTCGGCGACCTGCTCCTGGGCACGATGCGCAGCGCCATTGACCGCAGCGCCGCGGCGCTGGGGGACGCGGAGCAGATGCGCGCGCTCCTGGCGTGCTACGCCCTGCTGAGCCGCCGGGAACGGGAGGTCATGGCGCTGGTCGTCGCCGGCCGGTTGAACAAGCAGGTGGGCGGCGAGCTTGGGATCAGCGAGATCACGGTGAAGGCGCACCGGGGCCGGGTGATGCGCAAGATGAAGGCCGGCTCGCTCCCCGACCTGGTGACCATGGCGGCGCGACTCCAGCGCGGGTGACACCGCCGGTCAGCCACCAACACCAAGGTCCAATCGCTGTTTCTGCGTGTCGGCCTATCGTGGAGGCAACACTCACAGGAGTCGTTGCCGTGACCAGTCAGCCGCCTTCCCGCCTGGCCGTGATGCTGTTCGTTGGGCTGTCCGCGTCGCCCCTTTCCATCATTGCGCAGCAGGGCCAGTCGGGGAGCGGACCGGGCCCCGTGGACGCGCCCTACCCGCGGATGCCCGCGATCGCGCCGATCGGAGTCCGGATCGGGGAGTACCTGGAGATCCCGGATGCCGCGAAGGGACCGCCCCTTCCCGCTGGCAAGGCCTACCGCCTGGAGCAGCTCGGCAAGGGTCTCTACATGGTCACCGACAACATCTATCAGTCCATGTTCCTGGTGTACGACCGCGGGGTGGTAGTGGTGGACGCCCCTCCCGGCTACGCCTCGAGCCTTCCGCAGGCCATCGCCGAGGTCACGCCGAATCCGGTGACCCACGTGATCTACAGCCATTCGCACAGCGACCACATCGCCGGGGTCAGGGCGCTGGGCGGCAAGCCGGTCATTGTCGCGCACGAGGAGACGCGACGGCTGCTGGCACGCGCCGCCGATCCGGACCGGCCGCTCCCCACCGTGACCTTCGCCGATCGCTACACCCTCCGGGTCGGCGACCAGGTGCTGGAGCTGTCCTATCACGGTGACGGCCATGAGCCGGGCAACATCTTCATCCACGCCCCGGCGCAGCAGGTGCTCATGGTGATTGACGTGATCTTCCCGGGGTGGATGCCATGGCGCCGTTTCGCGGTGGCGCATGACGTGCCGGGATACTTCGCGCAGGTGGAGGCGATCCGGAAGCTGGAGTGGCAGGTGCTGGTGGGGGGGCATGTGGCCCGCACCGGCTCCCGGGCCGACGTGGAACTCCAGGCCGAGTTCATGGGGGAGCTCAAGCAGGCGGCGGGCGCTGCCTTGTCGAGCACGAAGCCCGGCGAGGGGATGTCGATCGCTGACCAGCGCAACCCGTGGGCGGTGTTCGATGACTTCATTGACCGGGTGGCGGCGCAGTGCGTCAACGCGCTCACGCCGAAGTGGTCCCGGAAGCTGGCCGCGTTCGACGTGTACATCTGGGACCAATGCTACGCCATGGAACAGAGCCTCCGGATTGATTAGCTAGAACCCGAACCCGGCCTGGAGATAGACCCGGGTCCGCTCCTTGCTCGAGGCCATTGCGACGGAGACGGTGTTGGCCCGGCTCAGGAATCCGAGCCAGACGCCGCCGCCGAACGCCGTGTGCCATTCGTCGGACGACTCTCCCTCCAGGAACACCCGGCCGGCATCGGCCAGGCCGAAGATACCGACGTCGGCCGGCACGACCAGGGTCATCCGGGTGAGGCGGAGCCTGAGTTCGGCGCTGCCGTAGGCCGAGGCATCGCCGGCGTAGCGCTGCTCGCGGCCGAGGCGCACGGTGTTGCGGTCGCCGATGAAGGCGGCCTCGAAGTAGGGATACTCGCCCCAGAGCTTCCGGCCGCCGGCCCGGAGCGCCAGCGTCGGCTGGAGCGGCAGGTGGTAGGCGGTGACCGCGGTCGTGGCGAGGGCCCAGGCCTCGCCGAAGGTGCTCTGCACATCCCACCAGGCGGGATGCACCGCGCCGCCCACGTCGAGGTGCGCGCCGCGGGTGGGGGCCAGCGAGTGGTCCCGGCTGTCGTACACGACGCTGGCGCGCGCCCCCAGCTCGCCGAAGTCGCCCACTCCGTAGGGGTTGAGGGTGGCCAGAAAGCGCCGGGGCCGCTGGTCGGTGGCGACATAGGTCAGCTCCGGCCCGATCGTGAAGCGGAGCCGGGGGGCCAGCGGCAGCATGAGGGTCGGGGCCACCCGGTACTGCTGCTGGGTCACCCGGTAGAACTCATCGCTCCCGCGGGCCCGGGTCTCGTTGCCGAATCCATGGAACCGGAGCACCTCGATCCCTGAAGCGCGGAGATCGAGCTGGGCGGTGACGCCGGAGTTCTCCCGGTGGAACTCGCCCAGGTAGTCCACCCGGAAGGCCTCGGCTCCGGTGGCGAAGCCGGCCCGGATCCGCTGGCGGTACGCATAGGGAAGCTTGCGGAAGCCGTACCGGGTGAAGGCGTAGCCGCCCCCGACGAAGAAGCCGACGTCGGGGCCGGCGCTGCCCCAGACGAGATACTGCCGGCGGGTTCCCCAGTCACGCGGGGGCGGATCGGAGGGGCGCCGTGCGGGCGGGGGGGCCCAGGCGCCACGGTTCACCGGGGCACTCAGCCCCACAGTCCTCGCCGGACCGGCAGCGTCATCGTAGAAGTGCAGCGACCCGCCGCGGGCGGAGTCCACCAGCCGGTCGTTGCCCCTGCCGCCCAGCAACCGGAGGGTGATTCCGCCGCCGGATCCCCGCACCGTCACGGTATCGTCTCCCCCCTCCAGGAAGAGGCGGAGCTCGCGGGTCTCCTTCGGGTCGAAGCGCCGCACGACATAGGGCGCGGAGTCTCCCACGGCGGTGAGCGCGAGCTGGACCGCCCCGTGGTCGAGCCGGCTCACAGTGGCGCGGTCACTGCCGCTGGTCGCGTGCACATCCACTTCGGCGGCGAGCAGCCGGTAGAAGCGCGCCGCCGCCTCCGGCAGCGCATCCCGGTGCGCCACGATCCACCGCTCCAGGGTGCGGCCCACCAGCGCGTAGTGCTCCCGCGGCAGGGCGCGCACCGCCTCGGCGATCACGCTGTCGGTCAGTGCCGCCGCGAGGGCCCGCGCCACCGAGTCCCACACCGGCTGCTCCAGGCCCACCAGGAAGCGCCGGTCGAGGTCCCGGCCGTTCCAGGTGGCGCCCAGCATCCCTGAGTACGCCCGGCCGTAGTTGGTGAGCTGCGGCACGCCCGCCTGCCGGCCGATGCCGAGCAGGAGGCCGTCGTACTTCGCGAAGGCCTGGTCGCGGTCGAGCGGCACCGGCTGCCAGGTGCGCGGCTCGTGGTCGTCAAAGCGCACCCAGCGCCACTGGTCCCGGTGCCGGTCCCAGTCGCCGATCAGCACATCGAAGAGCCGCGCTTTGAGGAAGGCGCGCGGGTCCACCCGGTCACCGGTGGAGCGGGTGGTCCGGGCCACGAGCGAGTCGCTGGTGATCACCTCCACCGCGCCGTGCCAGTGCGCCGCCGGCCCCTCCCCGCCCACCCGCTCCTCCAGGGTGCCGACCAGCCCGCGGAATTCTTCACGGTACTCGCCCAGCAGGGCATCATCGGGCAGCACCACGACCCTGGTGTCGTCGTGCGGAATCCCGGCCGCGCTGAGGAGCCGCGCCACGACCGGGGGCGCGGTGGGGAGGGCCGACTTGGTCTGGTCGCGCACCAGGTCCCCGGCCACCGTCTCGATGAGATCGGGCGGGAGGACACTGGACGGGTCCTTGTCGAGCGAGCGGAAGAAGAACTCGTGCCCATCGGGCGAGCGGAAGCGGAGCGCCCGGGTCTGCTGGCCGCCGGCGCGGGCGACGGGCGTGAGCCCGCCGGCGTAGCTCGCGAGGTCCAGGACCGGCGCCTCGAAGGGGGTGGTCCAGACGGAGCGGTACGCGGTCCCGAAGAAGGCGCGGCGCAGCCCGCCGGCCCGGTATTCCGGCCCGGCGGCGATGGTGTCGGTCGCGCCGGCCTGGGCGCGTGCCGGGGTGGATCCGAGGCAGAGCAGGGCGAGGAGCGCGATCAGCGCCGGGATGGCGGCGATGCCCCCCGCCCCTCGAGTCGAGTTCGTAGTCATTCGATGGTCACCGTGAGGAAGCGGAGCTGCCCTTGCCGGCCGGCGTGCAGCACGGCGACCTGCCCCGCGGAGAGCGCGGCGAGGCTGGTGCGCAGCTCCGCCAGCCCCGCCACCGGCGCGCCGTTGAGGCCGTACACCACGTCGCCCGGTTCGAGGCCCGCCACCGCGTCGCCCGCCACCGCGGCGATCGCCACGCCGCGCGGCGCGCGCACGCCGGGGATCATCTGGGCCAGCTCGGGGGTGAGATCGAGGCCCAGGACGCCGAGGCGCGGGATGAGGTTCTGCTCCGGGGTGACGAGGGTGCGCAACTGCGCCGTCTCGTCCCGCCGTTCCACCACCGGCACCCGGAGCACCAGGCGCTGGGGACCACGGACCACCTCGAGCGCCACCGGCTGGCCGATGGGCTTGCGATACAGGTTCACGTCGAACTGCCGGCCGTTCTCCATCGGCTTGCCATCGAGCGCGTAGATCATGTCGCCCTGGCGGAGCCCGGCGCGGTCGGCGGGGCCGCCGGGGTACACATCCCCGAGCACCACCCCCCACTCGCGGGGGAGCCGGAGCCCGGCGGCGAGCGCGGGGGTGACGGTCTGGGCGAAGACCCCGATCTCTCCCCGGCGGACCCGCTGCCACTGCCGGAGCTGTTCATACACATGGCGGACGATGGTGCTCGGCGCCGCGAAGCCCACCCCCTCGCTGCCGCCCGACTGGCTCGCGATCAGGGTGTTGATCCCCACCACCTTCCCGGCGAGGTCCACCAGCGGCCCGCCGCTGTTGCCGGGGTTGATGGGGGTGTCGGTCTGGATGTAGAGCATCCGGCCCTCGGCCTCGAGCTGGCGGCCGACGGCGCTCACGATCCCCATGGTGACGGAGTTGCTGAGGCCGAGCGGGCTGCCGAAGGCGAGGACCAGGCGGCCGGGCACGAGCGAGTCGGAGTCGCCCAGGGTCGCGAAAGGCAGGTCGCCGAGGTCCACCTTGAGCAGCGCGAGGTCGGTCTCGCGGTCGCTGCCGACCAGCCGCGCGGGGACCGCCTGGGGCACCGGCGGCACGGCGGAGCGGCCGGGAGTGCCCGGGACGGCGGGGCGGGTCAGCACCACCACGAAGCGGCGCCCCCCCTCGACCACGTGGGCGTTGGTGATGATGTACCCGTCGGCGCTCAGGATCACCCCGGAGCCGGTGCTGCGTGCGGTCCGGAGGAGCGCGGCCGCGCCGCCGGCCAGCTCGGCCACCCCCGGTGCGTAGGAGGTGACCTGGATCTGGACGACCGTGGGAGCCACCCGTGCGGTCACCTCCTCGAGTGCGCCGCTCAGTGCGCGGGGACCGGCCGGCGCCTGCGCCCGGGTGGCGCCGGGGGCCGCGACGGTCACCGCGAGCAGGAGTCCCGCGATCGCCCGAATGCTCATGAGATCCGCCCTTCTGCGGCCATGGACCGCGGTTCAGTTGCAAGGACCGGAGTGGTCCATCCGGCGGGCTGCGTCTTCGTCAGGTACAGGTCGCACGCGGTGGGGGTGGGCTGCGCCGACGCGGGGCGGTGCCTGCGCCACCACCGCTCGGCCCGCTCCGCGGTCCACATCTCTTCCGGGGGCAGCGTGGCCCGGAGGCGACGCGCCAGGTCGAAGGCGGACTGGGGCCGCTGGTCGGGATGCTTGGCCAGGCAGTCCAGGATGACCTGTTCGAGCGCGGGAGCAATCGGCAGCTCGCACCGGCGCGAGGGTGGCACCGGCTCATCGTCCGCATGCTGGAGCAGGAGTCCCACCGGGGTGGGCGCATCGAACACCATCTGGCCCGTCAGCAGCCAGTAGCCGACGCAGCCCAGGGCGTAAATGTCGGCGCGGTGATCGAGGGGGGCGGTGGCGAAGATGGCCTCCGGCGCCATGTACGCCGGGGTGCCCGCCAGGTGGTCCGGCGCGGTGAGCCGCACATCGGCGCCGGGTGCGTCTGCCTCGTGCGTCACCAGCCCATAGTCGAGCACTTTCACGAAATCCACGGAGAGCCCCATGCGGCAGGTGAAGATGTTGGAGGGCTTCACGTCACGGTGAATCAGGCCGTGCCGGTGCGCTTCTTCCAGCGATTCGCAGGCCTGCGCCAGCAGGTGCACCGCCCGGGCCGGATCCACCGGGCCGAAGCGGTCGACCAGACTCTCCAGGTCGAGGCCGTCGAGCAGCTCCATCACGTAGAAGAAGGTGCCGTCCTGGGCCACGCCGAAGTCGTACAGGGAGATGCTGTGGGGCGAACGCAGCGAGGCGGTGGCTTCGGCCTCGCGCCGGAACCGCTCCACGATGACCCGGGCGCGCCGCGCGTCAACCGCGCCGAGCACTTCGGGCCGGATCAGCTTCACGGCGGCGGGACGCGCCAGCAGCTGGTGGGAGGCCCGGTACACCTCGCCCATGCCGCCCCGGCCCAGCATTTCTTCCAGCCGATAGCTCCCCAGCGCCCGCGCCTTCTTCACCTGGTCCCCCAGCTGCCGGATAATCCCGGCGGGAATGACCGCCAGGAAGGCGCAGAGGTAGTTGGGCAGGAACGCGACGAACACCTGGAACCAGCTGGCCTCCACCTGCACCCCGCGGAGCAGCGTGACCAGGAGCGCCAGGGGGGCCATGGTGGCCGCCAGGAGGCCGACCGCCAGGGTCCGCCCGGGCGTGTTGGGGACAATAGAGGAGTAGGCCAGGATCGCCACCCCGATGAAGGTGGCGGGCAGGTGGTCGAACTCCGGGACCCAGTGCTCCAGGAGGCCGAACAGGAACGCGATGAACACCAGGAAGCCGGAGCTCAGGAAGAGGTGGACCTTCGGGTGGGCGCGGAGCCTGGGTGAAACGGCCACCAGGAGGAGGGAGGCGGCGAGTCCCGTGCCGGCGATGATGGCCCCGGGCATCGGCCAGAGCTGCGCCGCCATCAGCGGCAGGCTGGGGACGTACGGGGCCGCCAGCACGAAGAGCACCAGGGGGACCGACCAGAGCACCGCGAAGGCCACCCCGACGGAAACGATCCGGCGGCCGACCTGGGCCAGGACGTCGCCCGGGAGGCTCACCCCGCCCGGGCGCTCCCCCCCGGTGACGGGGGAGGAGGCGGTGCGGTGCTGGAGCAGGTTCAGGCTTCCCATTTGACGATCCGGAGGTCCTTGACGGCGATCGCGTAGAACACCGGGACCAGCAGCAGGGTGATGACGGTCGCGATCGCGAGACCGCCGATCTGGGCGTAGCAGAGCGGCTCCCACAGCGGGCCGCCATGCATCGCCAGCGGCACCAGGGCGAAGAGGGTCGCCCCGACGGTGATCAGCACCGGCCGGAGCCGCTGGATGCCGGCATCGAGCAGCGCCTCCTCGAGGGTCTCGCCCTTTTCCCGCGCCTCCTCGATGAAGTCGAAGAGCACGATCACGTGACTCACGATCACGCCCACCAGGCTCGCGATCCCGAGGAAGCCCATGAACCCGAAGGGGGAGCCCATCACCCAGAGCCCCGCCACCGCGCCGACGAAGCCGTAGGGAATGGCCCCGAAGACGATGAGCGGCTTGACGGCGTTCTGGAACTGCACCGCGAGGGCGAGGAAGATCAGCGCCACGCTGATGGCGAGCACCAGGGTCATCTCGCCGAAGCCCTCCTGCTGCTTCTCGTGCTCGCCCGCGATCTCGAGCCGGAGGCCGGGGGGCAGCTCCGCCGCGAAGCGGATGATGTCCGCCTGGGAGTAGGCCAGCACCTCGGACGGCAGCCTGCCGCCCCGGGGGAAGGCCTGCACCGTGACGGTGCGGAACCGGTTGCGGCGCTTGATCTGTTCCGGCCGCAGCTCGTTGTGGAGCGTGGCGATCTGCGTCAGGGAGACCTTCTGGTCGCCGTGCGAGCTGTAGACGTACAGGTTGCGCAGGTCGCCCAGCCGGGCGCGCTCCTCCATCCGGAGCCGGGCGACCACGGGCACGACCTGGTCGCCGCGATACATCGAGGTCACTTCGAGCCCGTTCAGCCCGACCGCGGTGCTGACCGCGACATCGGCGTTGGTGAGCCCGGCCTGGGTGGCGCGGTCGGGATCGATGGCGACGTCCACCGCGAAGCTCTCCGCCCCCCAGTCCTGGTGCACCCGCTCGGCATAGGGGTTCCGGCGGAGGATCTCCATCAGCGCCGCCGCCTGCGCGCCGAGCGTCGGCAGGTCGTCCCCGAAGAGCCGGATGGCGACCGGCACGCCCACCGGGGGGCCCATCTCGAGCTGGCGCACGTCCACCCGGGCCCCGGGTACCTCGCCCGAGATCTCGTCCTGCAGCGCCTGGGTGAGGGCCGGGGTGTCCCACTTGTTCCGCCCCTGCATCACGATCAGGGCGTAGTTGGTCTGCCGCGGCTCGGGGCTGAACGAGAACCAGAACCGGGGGCCGCCGCCGCCGATGAACGTGGTGAGCGAGACCAGCCCGCCGGCGCCATGCTCGCCGGCGTGGTGCTCGAAGTACTCGCGGGCGTGGTGCTGGATGCGGGTCTCCACCCGGTCGGTGACCGCGCGGGTGGCGCTGAGCGGCGCGTCCTCGGGCATCCAGATCTCGGCATAGGAGAGGTACTGGAGGTCCTTGGGGAAGAACTGCGGCTTGAGCCGGCTCATGATCCAGCCGCCCAGCAGCAGCACGCCCAGCGAGGCGACGGCCACCCGCCAGCGGTGCTGGATGGCCCACTGGCCCACCCGGAAGTACCAGCCGGTGAAGCCCTTCCGGCGGCGCTCCTCGATCGGCATCGGCCGCGACCGGCTGGGCCGCAGGAAGTAGTAGCTCAGCAGCGGGACGAAGGTCCGCGAGACGATCAGGGCCGCCACCAGGGAACAGGTGAGCACGATCGGCATGCTGTAGAGGAACAGTCCGGTGTTGCCGGTGAGCAGCAGGATGGGCAGGTACGCCACGATGTTGGTGATCGTCGCGTAGAGCATCGCCCGATCCAGCTTGGTGGGGCCGAGCCAGGCCGCGAAGATCCGCGGCTGGCCCCCGTCGAGCTCGCGCTTGATGGCATCGCCCGCCACGACCGGGACGTCCACCAGGAGCCCCAGCGCGATGATGAGCGACGCGATCGAGACCTGCTGCAGGTCGATGTTGAGCGCCGACGCCATGCCGAACGTCATGGCCAGGGTGAGGGGGATGCTGAGCGCGAGCAGCAGCGCCGAGCGCCACTCCCAGAATCCGATCAGCGCGATCAGCACCACCAGGAACACCGCCTCCCACAGGCTGCTCATCAGCAGGTGGATGTTCTCCTCGACCTGACTGGGCTGGTCGGAGGTGCGGGCCAGGATGAGGTCGGGCGGGAGCCGCTGCTGGAGCACGGTCATCGCCGAGTCCACCGCGTGGCCGAAGGCGCCGATCTTCTCGCCGGGCCGCATCTGGAGGGCGAGGGTGATCGCCCGCCCCCGGTGCCACTGCCCCGCCGTGTCGGGCCAGCTGTACTGGTTGAGGTAGCGCGGCGGGCTCTGGTACTCCCGGTCCACGTCCACCAGGTCGCGCAGGTAGAGCGGCACGCCGGCGCTCGAGCGGCCGACGATGACGCCGCCGATCTCGCGTTCGTCCCGGAACTCGCCGCTCGGGGAGAGGGCCACGGTCCGGTCGCCCACCTCCATCAGGCCGCCGCTGAGCGCGGTGTTGCGGGCCCGCAGGATGTCGCGCAGCCCGCCCAGGGTGATCCCGTAGGAGGCCAGCCGCTCCTGGGAGAAGCTGAGCGTCACCTGCTCGTCCAGCACGCCCACGCGGTCCACCTTGGTCACCAGCGGGATGGTCTGGAAGGTCCGCTTGATCAGGTCGGTGTACCGCTCCAGCTCCTGATAGGTGTACTTGTCGCCGGCGACGGCCAGCAGGCTGGCCCGGGTGGTCGCCGGGTCGCGGACGATGGCCGGCTGCCAGGCGTCGGGGTGGAGCTCGGCCGCGCGCAGCCGCGAGTGGACGAACCCCTCCAGGTGGGCGAGGATCGCGGCATCGCCCTGCGCGCTGATCCCGTCCACGCCGATGAACTGCGGGCCCTCGAGCAGGCGCGCATCCCGCAGGATGCCGTCCTGCTCCGCCTGGGCCAGGTAGAGCCGCGCCGGGCGGACCGCGGTCCGGGCGGAGACCGAGGGGGGCAGGTTGTACACCACCGTCACCCGCTGCCCCGCCTGGGCCGTCGCGCGGAGGCGCTCGATCGCGGTGCGGACCTGCCCGGCACGGATTGAGACCTGCACCTCTTCCAGCCGCGGGCTCGCCACCGTGAGCATGAGCGCCGCGGTGCTGCCGAAGTCCTTGATGTACGTGATCGGCCCGGCGCCCTCGGGGAGGTCCCGGATGCCGCCCAGCCGGAGCCCGATGTCGTCGAAGACCTCGTCGGTCTCGGTCATCCCCTCCTTGAGCTCGACATAGACGTAGGACACGTTGGTCCGGCTGACCGACCGGACGGTCTCCACGTGCTTGTTCTCGGAGACCACGGCCTCGATCCGCCGGCTGACCCGGTCCTCGACCCGCTCGGCGTCCATGCCCGGCCAGGGGGTGATCACCAGCGCGGTGACCACGGGGATGTCGGGGTCCTTCCGCTGCGGCATCTTGAGGTAGCCGACCACGCCCCAGAGAATCGTGCCCACGAGCGCGACCCAGGCGACCTGGCGCTGCTCGGTGAAGTAGCGGGCGATGTTGCGCGTCTTCGCGATCAGGGTCGCGTCGTCGATGTGGGCCACGGTTGCTCCGCTAGTGAATGATCTGGACGGCCTGGCCGTCGGTGACGATCGTGGCGCCGCGCACGATGACCTGCTCGCCGCTGCGGAGCCCCTCGCGCACGGCGATGAGGTTGCCGCTCACCTCGCCGAGCCGGACGCGGCGGAGGCTCGCCGTGGGGGCGGAGGAGTCCGCGACCACGTACACGGCGTAGTTGGTCGTGTCCCCCGCCGGCCGCACGATGGCGGCGAGCGGCACGAAGAGCGCCGGGGCCGCGGTCTCGTTCCCGAGCCGCAGGGTGGCGAGCATGCCCACCTTGAGCCGGCCCTGGGGATTGGGCAGCGCGGCCGCAACCTCGAACACGCGGCTGCCGGGATCGGCGGAGGGGGCGATGCGGGTGATGCGCCCCTTGAGGGCGACCCCCGGCAGCGCCTCCGCCTGGATCGGGACCGTCTGGCCGGGGGTGAGCCGCGCGACGACCACGTCGGGCACGCCCACGACCACCTTCACCACCCGCGTGTCCGCGATGCTGAACGCCGGCGCGGACGGCCCCGCGAGCGAGCCCACCTCCGCCGCGCGGCGCAGGATCACGCCGTCGAGCGGGGCCCGCAGCGTGGCGTCGCCCAGCGCGGTGGCGGCCTGGCTCCGCCGGGCCTGGGCCGCGGTGTAGCGGGCGTAGGCGGCGTCGTACTCCGCCTTGCCGATCGAGCGGTTCTCGTACAACTGCGAGGCGCGCTCGTAGTCGGCCCGGGCCTGGCCCAGGACGGCATCGGCATCGGCCACCTGGTCGCGATGCTCGATCTGCCGCAGGCGGGCGAGCACCTGCCCCTTCCGGACCTGGTCGCCATCCTGGAGGGCGCGGAGGCGGCCATCGGCGCCGCGCACCTGGGTGATCGCCTCCACGATGCCGCTCACCCGGAACGCCAGGTCCACGGATTCGTCCGCCTTGATGGTGCCGCTGTAGCGCGTCGCGCCGGCGTCGTCCGACGTCCCGCCGACCTGCACCACGGTCACCGGCAGGGGTGGCACAGGCGGGGACGGCTCGCCCCCACAGGCCGCGACCAGCACCGCGGCGGCGGTCCAATGCATCCGGCTCATCGCTGCTCCTCGAGAATGTGTAGGCGTTCCAGGAAGGCCTGCTGCTGCTCGACCGGACGGAGGACGCCGAAGTCGCCCATGGCGCGCTCGACCCGCATGAGGTCCAGCAGGAAGTCGTGTACCGCGTTCGCCGCCCCTTCGGCCGAACGCTCGGCCGCGTCCTGGGCGTCGATCAGGGCGGTGATCCCCGCGGTGCCGTGTGCGTAGGCATCGCTCACCAGCTCGTAGTTGCGGCTCGCGGCGTCGGAGGCCTCGCGGGTGAGGGCGATCGCGGCGTAGCTGCTGGCCGCCGTCTCCAGCGCGGCCCGGACCCGCTGCTCCACCGCCTGCGCCGCACCGGCCCGCTCCACCTTGAGCTGCGCGAGATCGATCTCGGCCTGCGCCCGCCGGGCGCCGCGCTCGAAGCCGGTGAAGAGCGGCAGCGACGCCTGGAGGCGGAACTGCCACCGCAGGTCGGGGCCGGTGCCCAGGGTGACACCACCCGGCAGGGCCGGCGCGGTGCTGCCGGCGCCGCCCCGGCTGAAGGTGTTGTCGAGCCCGCCCACCAGTGAGAACGTCGGCAGCCAGAAGGCGCGCCCGGCGGCGGTGCGCTGCCGCTGCCGCGCGGCGATCGCCGCGTCGGACCGCGCGAGTTCGGGGGAGAGGCGGAGCGCCTCATCCACCAGGAACCGGGTGAGGGCGGCGTAGCGTGCCGGCTCGCCGAACCAGGCGAGCACCGTCGAGTCCTGCGCCAGCAGCGCCGGATCGGCGAGCGTCACCGGGCGCTGGGCCAGCGGCCGGTCGAGCGGCAGGTCGAGCACCCGCTTGAGCTGCAGCGTCGCGACGCGCACCTGGGCCTCCGCATCGATCACCTGCCGCCGCGCGTTGGCCACCTCGCCCTGCCAGCGATAGACGTCGGCCCGGCTGGTGCTGCCCACCCCCTCGCGGACCCGCGCGGTCTCGAGGTTGGAGCGGTTGCGGTAGAGGTTCGACCGCCGCACGTCGGCCAGGGTGCGGGCCTGGAGCACGGTGATGTACGCCTGGGCCGCGTCGAGGACCACGTCGAGCCGGCGCTGCTCCCGCCCGGCCTCGCGGCCCTGCTGCCGCCGCTGCTCCGCGCCATAGCCGGCCCAGGCCTCTTCCGAGTACAGCGGCATGGAGAACGAGAGCCCGCCGTCGAGCACCCGCTCGGGCTGCTGGCCCAGGCTCGCCGCCGCGGTCTTCTCCCGCGTCACCGTGCCGCCGAAGCGGCTCTCGATGTCCGGGAGCAGGTTGGAGCGGGAGCGCCGCACCTCCTGCGCCCCCGATTCCACCGCGAGGTTGGCGGCCTTGAGCTCGAGATTGGAGGCGACGGCGCCGCGCATCGCCTCCGCCAGCGACAGGGTGTCGGCCGGGCCCGCGGAGTCGGTGCCGACCAGCTCCGCCTCGGTCAGGACGCCGTAGCCAGGCGAGAATCCGATCGCGCGGGCCGTGGCGAGATTGAGCGCGAGCCGCGGGGCGCCGACGAGCCGCACCGGCAGGGTGCCGGCGTCCTCGCCGGCGAGGATGCGCTGCAGGTTGACCGCCACCCGGCGGGCGCGGCGCAGCCAATGTTCCGGCGGCTCATAGGATGCCAGGGCGCCGAGCGAGACATCTTCAGCCAGATGGCTCAGGGTGGGGAGCCGGCGCGCGTTCAGTCCCGCGATCAGCCGTGCCGCCTGGGCATCGCCGAGCGCCGGCAGGACGGTGAGGTACACCGCGTCGGTGCCGGGCGGCAGCGCGGCCAGGATCTGGTCGGCCGTGCCCCGGGCCGGCACCACCACCGCCTCGGCGCCGGCCGCGCGGACGAGCGCACGGGCGTTGGCCTCGAGCGCGGGCATGGCCCGGAGCAGCTCGGGGTCGAGCAGGATCGCCATCCGGTGGAACGGGACCAGCCGGCGGAAGGCGGCGATCGTCCCGCTCACGGCGAACGACTCATCCACGTACGCCAGATTGCGGACGCCGCTGCTGCCATTCTTTTCGGGGATGCCCTGCCAGCCCGCGTCCACGATCGTCGCCGCGATCGCCGGCTTGTCCGACTCCCCCGTGCGCGCCACCAGGTGCGAGCCGATCGGACCCAGCGTCACGATGACCGCGACGCTGCTGTCGCGGAGCGCCTGGTCCAGCACCCGCCACACCCCGGCGGGCGTGCCGTCCCCGGCCACCGGCGGGAGCAGGGCGATCTCGCCGGGGCGGAAGAAGCCCTGGAGTTCCCGCTGGAAGGCCGCGACCTGCGCCGGGACGCGGGGAGCCTGCTGGTCCAGCACCAGGGCGATCCGGGGGGCCGCCGACTGTGCCGGGAGCGAGCTCGCAAGGATGCCCGCCAGGAGGCCGCCGCCGAACAGCCGGCGCAGCGCCGTGCCGGCGGGTGAGATCATCGGTCGCCCCCTTGATTGACCGTCAGTGCATCGAGTGCTGTCCACCCGGCCTCCGCTTGCGTCGCTCGTGGTGTGAAGTCGCCGGTCATTCGCCGGAGATTCGCGGAACGTCTGCGGCGATGAAAAGGCAACCGCGGGGCCAGCCCGGGGGTGGACCTCGCGCTTCGTGGCAAGTGCGTGGTTGGCAAGGGGTTGGAAGCAGAAGCGCCGCCCGGATGGGGCGGCGCGGACGGCGAGACCACCACGATATGTCGCGGTGCCGTGAGATCTCGCGATGACTACCCGCCCTGTTTGGTGATGCCGAGCTTCTTCATGCGGGACCGCAACGTGCTTGGATTCATCCCCAGCAGGGCGGCGGCGCCGTCGGGCCCGTAGAGCCGCCCGCCGCTCGTGGCGAGCGCTTACCTGGGCGTGGCCGCGGTTCTTTTCGGCTGCGCCAAATACGCCGTCGCATCGGAAGCCCGGCCCTTGCACATGGCGGACGACGCTCTGCCCGAACCGGAAGCGACCCCGGGATAGTCCACCCAGTGATCCACGGAGCGTCCATGGCTTACCCACGGGTGAATCCATGGAGTTGACCCTCAG
>CAZPER010000069.1:0-20172 GCA_964585655.1 uncultured Gemmatimonadaceae bacterium
ACTTGATCTTGAGGTTCATCACCTTCTGCATTTCGCGGCTCCGCGCCTCGCCGACTACAATTCTCTCATGCCCGTCCCGGACCTCCCCCGTCGAACCCTCCTGCGCCTCGCGGCAGCCGCCGCCTCGGCCGTTGCGATCCCCTGGCCGCTCCGGGCGCTGACCGCCGACCCGGATCTGGCCCGGCTCACCGACTGGGTGGCGCGGCTGCGCGCCGAGGGGCTGGCGAGTGGCGGCGTATCCACGGGCCGGGGCGCGGTCCGGGTCGGGGAACTCGCAGCCGGCACTCCCTATGAACCGGGAACCCTGGAGGTTTACCTCCGGGCCGGCGGAGACCCGATGGGCGTCGAGCCGCTCGCGCTTTCGCTCACTCGCTTCGATTGCGTGACGCTGGTGGAGAGCTGCCTGGCCATCGCCCGGCTGGCATCCCGTGGCGGTGCCCCAACGTGGGAGGGGTTCGGTCGGGAGATGGAGCGGATGCGCTACCGTTGCGGCGTGCGCCAGGGGTACGGCAGCCGGCTGCACTACTTCAGCGAGTGGATCAGCAACGGTGCGGCGCGGGGACTGGTCCGCGACCTGGGCGCGGAACTTGGCGGGGTGAATGACCCGCGCCCGCTCCGCTTCATGTCGGAGCACCGCGGGAGCTACCCCGCCCTGGCGCATGAAGCGGCCTTCACCGAGATCTCGGCCATGGAACGCGAACTGGACGGGCAGCCGAGACTCGTGGTGCCGCGGGAGCGGCTGTCGGAGGTGGCGGCCGGGATCGCCACCGGCGACGTCCTGGCCTTCGCCACGGACATCCCGGGACTCGACGTCACCCACGCGGCCTTCGCGTACCGGGGCGCCCACGACGTTCTGCATGTGCTGCACGCGCCCCTCTCGGGCGGCGGCGTCGAAGTCACCCGCGCGACCCTGCCCGAATACGTCGCCGCCCTCCGGCGCTGCACCGGGGTCCTGGTCGCCCGCCCCCTCCCCGCGTAAGGCAGGATCCCCCCGGCGGCGGCCGCAACTCCCTCTTTGGAGCGAGTACGGACGTCCCAACGATTGATAGTAATCCCCCCTGCACCATGGCACCTTCCCTCCGCAAGCCCGCTCGCGCCTCAGCGCGGGTGGAGTGACGGACCACCGCGGAGGCGGGGATGGACGACAACAAGGTGGCTGCGGACGAGGCGAGGCGCGCGGCCCAGCACGATTCGGTCAAGCGCCAGATCGAGGGCAACGTCAACGCCGAGATCAAGGGGCAGGCGCGCACCCCGACCGTGGGGAATGAAGAGCGCGTCGGGCAGGTCGCCGAGGAGTTCCGCGGCCGGGCCATCGATGAGACCGTCGCCATGGAACATGCCCTGGCCCGGTCCCGTGGGGCCGCCCGGACGTCGCAGTTCGTGGACTACGCCTTCTACCTGATCTATACCCTGCTCGCCATCCGCCTGGTGCTGGCGCTGATCGCGGCGCGGTCCACCAGTGGCTTCGTGCAGTTCATCAACGGCGTGACCTACCCGCTCTACCTGCCCTTCCGCGGCATCGTGCCAAGTCCGACGGCGGAGGGGGGCTTCACCCTCGCCCTGCCGATCATCATCGCGATCGCCGTGTACATGCTGCTGCACGCGGGGATCAACGGCCTGCTGCGGCTGGCCGCCCACCGCAAGACCACGATCTGACTCTCATTGGAGGTAATGTGCTGAAATCCCTGAAGGTTCTGGGCATCCTGGCGCTGACCGCGCTGTGCGCCGCCGCCCCGCTCGCGGCCCAGGCGCCGAGCGCCGTCACCAGCACGGAACTGGAATCTGCGGTACTGGCCTCGCCGAGCGTGAGCCAGGCCCCGGCGGCCATCACGATGGACGCTGCCACCCTCGTGCCCGCGTCCGATCGCACCCGCGCCGCCGATCGTGATCTGGCCGGCGGTAATACGGTCGTCATCAGCACCACCGCGATCATCATCGGGCTGCTGATCCTCATCCTGGTGACCTGAGGCCCCTGCGTCGAGCCGCCGATGCGGACCATCGCCCGGTGGATCTTCAACCAAGCTTGCCTCGGCCTGATACTGGGCGGCGCCACGGCGTCCGCCCAGTTGCCGTCTGCGGACCCCGCCCTCCAGCGGCCTGCCGTGCTCGACGTGCCCTATCTCTCCCAGTCGGAGCTGCTGTGCGGTGGGGCGGCCCTGGCCATGGTGGAGCGCTGGTGGGGACGGCGCGGTGTCTATGCCGAGGACTTCGCCGGCCTGGTCCGGCCCGAGCTGCGGGGGATTCGGACGACGGACCTCGCCGCCGCGGCGCGCACGCGCGGCTGGGAGACACGGGCCTTCGACGGTACTCCGGAGGAAGTCCGGCGCATCCTGGCGGAGGGCGTGCCGGTGGTGGCGCTGCTCCGGGTCGCCCCCGACCGCTATCACTACGTGGTGCTGCTGGCCTGGTCCGACCGCGGCGTGGTCTTCCACGATCCGGCGCGCGCGCCGTCGCTGGTGATCACGGAGGCCAGCTTCCTGCGACAGTGGGCCGGCGGAGAGCGCTGGGCCATGGAACTCCGTCCGTTGACGGTCGCGGTGCAGGCGCCGCCGCCGGAGCCGGAGATCCCCGCGTCAGCCCCGCCCGTTCGCTCCACCGGCGCGATGCTGCCTTGCAGCCCCTGGATGGCCCAGGCGCTCGATGCCGTCGCCGACGACCGGCTCGACGATGCCGCCGCGCTGCTGAGTGAGGCGGAGAGTGCCTGCCCCGACGAGCCGCTGGTCCGGCGCGAACTGGCGGGCGTGCGCTTCAAGCAGCGGCGACTGGCCGAGGCGATTCGACTCTCGAGCCAGTTCCTGGCGCAGGTTCCCGATGACTCGCTCGCCTGGCAGCTCCTCGCCGCGAGCCGCTACCTCGCCGGGGATCGGGAGGGGGCACTGCGGGCGTGGAATGAGGTCGGACGGCCGGTCGTGGACCTGGTGCGGGTGGATGGGCTGCGCGCCGTCCGCTTCGGGATTCTCGCCGACGCGATCGGCGTGCCGCACGGCACCGTGCTCACCTCGAACCGCCTGGCGCTGGCCCGGCGACGGGTGGGAGACCTGCCGGCGCTCCGGCGCGCCGGAGTGGAGTATCAGCCGGTGGAGGGAGGACGGGTCGAGGTGCGTGCGACCGTGATCGAGCGCTCCGTCGTGGGGCGCGCCTGGCGGCTGCTTGCGAGCGGTGTGATCCGTGCCGCCGCCCAGCGGGAAGTCGGGCTGGCCATCGCCTCACCGACTGGCAACGGAGAACTCTGGACCGGCGCCTGGCGCTGGGAGCATGCGCATCCGCGGGTCGCCGGCCGTGTGGACCTGCCGCTGCGCCTCGGGCTGACCGGCGTGTTCGGGGTCGAGGGGAGCTGGGAGCGATTCCGGTTTGCGCTCGACACCGCCCCGGGCGGCGGCTTCGAGGAGACCCGACGGAGTGGCGGCGCGACCTTCGGCGGCTGGATCCTCCCCTCGTTCCGCCCCTTCGCGGAACTCCGCCTGGATCGCTGGTCAGAGGGCCGGCGGTATCTGGCAACCACCGCGGGGGCGGAGTTCCGGGGCGCCGGCGACCGGCTGGTGCTCACGACCAGCGTGGAGCACGGCAACGCCCTGGAGAACCACCCGTCGTACACCCGGGGAGAGGTCCGTGCATTCTGGGCCTCCGCCGTCGGGCTGAGCCGCCGCGCCTGGTCGGCCCGGCTGGGGATGGACATCGCGAGCACCGAGGCGCCGCTGGGTCTCTGGCCGGTCGCGAGCGGCGACCTCCCCTCCGCCGTCCCGCTCCGGGGACATCCGCGCACCAGCGACGGCCGCCTCCCCGGCTCGACCACGGGCCGGCGCATGATCCACGGCGGCCTGTCGGGGGACCAGCCGGTCTATCACCTGGGCGTATTCACCCTGGCCGTGGGGATCTTCCTCGATGGCGCGAGCATTCGCCATCCCGCCGACGGCTCCGCGCGGCAGCGGCTGCACCTCGACGCCGGCGGCGGCATCCGGATCGGCATCCTGGATGGACAGCTCGGCGTCCTGCGCGTGGATCTGGGGACCGGCCTCACCGATCGCCGCACCGCGCTCAGCGTGGGCGTGCACCAGAGCTGGCCGCCGTACCGCGAACGGGAACACTGAAACACCGGATTCATCACACTCGAGGAGACAACCGATGACCGAACACTCGAAGACCCCGAAGCGGAAGCGGGGCGTGGCAAAGTCCGCGGCGGCGGCGAGCGCCGTGCAGAACTCCGATGTCGGGTTGCCCCATTCCGTTTCGGAGACCGAGCGCCCCTCGACGCCGGTGCTCGAGGGAGGCACTCCCCTTCCCGAGGAGCTGACGGGCCGCGCCAGCGGGACCGGAGAAGACCTGACCGCGCTGTTCAACAACGAGAGCCCGGCGCACCTGGCCGACGGCTTCCGGGGTGGAAGCGAGGACGAGCCGGTGGCGGAGAGCCAGGCGGACGGCAGCGGCGAGGTGGAGCGGGCGTAGCGGCGCTGGGCCCGGGGGATCGTGGCGGCGCCGCCGGTTTCCCGCGCCCCCCGCCCCTACGGCACCCGCGTGGCCGTGCCGCCGCAGTAGCCGCCGTTCCCCTGGCTCGGCCCTTCCTGGTACACGTACTTGGAGATCTGGGAGAAGCCGCTCCCGTCGTCGTCCAGGATCCAGCTGAAGTCCTCGCGGTAGGTGTTCCCAGCTGGGCCGCCGATGAAGAAGCCGCGGACGATCAGCGGGTTCCCCGACACGACCGAGGCGCTGTAGGTGGCGATGGACCCGGAGTTGGGCGGGTCCTCGTCGGTGATGTTGACCTGGTTGCCGCCCGAAGTCGCCAGGGTGAGCGTGGCGCTGCCATTCTCCGCCGGAACGCAGGTCCAGTTCTGCAGGAACTCCCCATTCCAGGAGCTGAAGCTCCCGCCCTGGCCACAGGGCACGGTGACGTCCGCGTCCGGGATATTCGTGGTCTTGTTGCCGGCATCGGTGAAGGATGCTCCCGTCACCCGCACCGGCTTCCTCGTGTTCTGGAACTCCCAGGTGGAGGTCAGGGTCCCGGTGGGGCCAGCCACCTCAATGCCGACGTTGCCGTCGAGGCTCGAGGCGCAGGCGTTGGCCACCGAGTTGGTGGTACCCCGCGCCATCTCGATATGCAGCGGGTTCGCCTGATCCACGGTGATGGTGGTCGCGTTGCCGGTGATGCCTTCCACGAAGGTGCCGCTGCCGGAGACGTCCCCGCCCGTCGCGGTCAGGGCAAAGTCCAGGTCGCCGGTGAGGGTGCCGAGCCCGCCCGCGGTCTGCATGGTGAGGACCACATGGCCGCCGAAGCCCTCCCAGGCGGTGGCGGGATCGCCGTTGAAGGCGGCAGTGCCGGTGAAGGTGGTCTCGTTGGCGCCGTCGCCGTCGCCGTCCACGTTGATGGTGAAGACGTAGGAGTTGGGCGGGGCGCCGGGGGTCGGGTCGGGATCGAACTGGATGTCGGTAGAGCCGGGAACGCCCGGATTGAGCGCTACCGGGAAGATTCCGCCGATGCCGCCGAGCCGGGGGAGGATGAGGGTTACCCCGGTCTCGAGGTAGTCGCGCATCGCCCGGGCATCATCAGGCAGGGGATCGGAGTCCGAGCCCGACCCGCAGGCCGCGAGGATCGCTACCAGCATCCAGCAGGCACGGCGCTTCATGGAAGTCTCCAGTCAGGCGGGCCATCGTGTAAGGCGGGCATACGGCGTTCGCCAGTATGCGGGCGGGGATCCCCCGCGTCAATGCGACGCGGGGAGTGGAGGATGGTCGGCTCTGCCGCCTGGTCGGGTCGGCGCGGAGCCGCAGCGGATTGGTGAGACCGCCTCGCGGCTCGCGCGCCGCCGCTCCCCGTCGGCATCGCCTCCCTCCCTGCGGGAGCATCGCGGGCCTCGCGGGTAAGCCGATTGCCGTCCTGCCGTCCTGCCGTCCCGTCGTCCCGCCGCCCCGCTTGACACGCCCGGCCCGAGCCCCTATCTCCCCCCTCAGGAGTACACCGCACGACAAGGGCAGAACCGGCGAAAGCCGGCGACGCAAAGCTACGGGTCCTCGCCTCCTCCGCGACGGCACAACCGCGCCACGAAGGTCCCCAAGACCGCCGAGCCACCGACACGGTAGCTCGGCGTCTGTCGTTCTCGGACCTCGGCTGCGGTATCATCGCCATTCGCCAGGAGGCGTTCCATGGCTTGCCCCACTTCCCCTCGCACACGCAGGTGGTCTGCGCCCTTCGATCGTCACCTGGGGCGCTGGGGGCTGGTGCTGATTGCCGGCGTGGCCGCAACGGTGAACTGCGACGGCGGCGGTGGCACCGGGGTGGACAAGGACTACGCCCTCTCGCTGGCGCCGGCGGCGCTCTCCATCGACCAGGGCGCCAGCGGCAACACCACGGTCACCATCACCCGCACCGACTTCAACGGCACCGTGACCCTGAGCCTGAGCGGCGCCCCTGCCGGCGTCACGGGCACGTTTGTCCCGGCGGCGCCGACGGGGAACAGCTCCACCCTCACGGTGGATGTGGGCGTCGGCGTGGCCCCCGGGGTCTACGACCTCTCGGTCGACGGGACCGGCTCGGTCGGGGATCGCTCGACGCCACTCACCCTGACCGTGGGCGCGACGCCGGACTACACCCTGTCGCTCGCGCCGACGGCGCTCACGATTGACCAGGGGGCCAGCGGCAACACCGACGTCACCCTGACGCGGTCCAACTTCACTGGCGCGGTGACCCTGAGCGTGGGGAACGCCCCGGCCGGCGTCACGGCGGCATTCAACCCCGCGGCGCCGACGGGCGCCAGTTCCACCCTTACCCTGAGCGTCGGCGCCGCGGTGCCGGCCGGGGTCTACAACCTGACCGTGGACGGCACCGGTGCGGCCGGCGACCGCTCCACGCCACTCACCCTGACCGTGAACGCCGTCGCCCCGGACTATGCACTCTCCCTCAATCCGGCGGCATTCACGGTCGCGCCCGGCGGCAGCGGCAACACGGCGGTCACCCTTACCCGCACCAACTTTACCGGGGCGGTGACGCTGAGCCTGGGGAACGCGCCGGCGGGCGTCACGGGATCGTTCAATCCGTCGGCCCCCACCGGGACCAGCTCCACCCTGACCGTGGACGTGGGCGCCGGGGTGACCCCCGGGGTCTACAACCTGACGGTGGACGGCACCGGCACCCCGGGCAACCGCTCCACACCGCTCACCCTGACCGTGAGCGTCACGCCGGACTACGCCCTCTCGCTCAACCCCACGAGCCTCACGATTGACCAGGGCGCGAACGCCAACACCGCCGTCACCCTGACGCGCAGCAACTTCACCGGCGCCGTGACCCTGAGCCTGGGGAACGCACCGGCCGGCGTCACCGGCTCCTTCAACCCGGCCGCACCCACCGGCACCAGTTCCACCCTCACGGTGAGCGTCGGCGCAGCGGTCACCCCCGGCGTGTACAACCTGACCGTGGACGGCACCGGCACCGCCGGGAACCGTTCGACGCCACTCACCCTCACGGTGAACGCCGCGCCGGACTACGCCCTCTCGATCAACCCGACCGCGCTCACCCTTGATCAGGGCGCCAATGGCAATACCGCGGTCACCATCACCCGGACCAACTTCACCGGGGCGGTCACGCTGAGCCTGGGCAACGCGCCGGCCGGCGTCACGGGCGCCTTCAACCCGGCGGCACCGACCGGAACCAGTTCCACGCTCACGGTGAGCGTTGGCGCCGCGGTCACCCCCGGCGTGTACAACCTGACCGTGGACGGCACCGGCACCGCCGGCAACCGTTCGACGCCGCTGACCCTCACGGTGAATGCCGCGCCGGACTACGCCCTCTCGATCAACCCGACCGCGCTCACCATTGACCAAGGCGCGAACGGCAACACCGCGGTCACGATCACCCGGACCAACTTTACCGGCGCCGTCACCCTGAGCCTGGGCAACGCGCCGGCCGGCGTCACGGGGGCCTTCAACCCGGCGGCGCCGACGGGGACCAGTTCCACCCTCACGGTGACCGTGGGCGCCGCGGTCACCCCCGGCGTATACAACCTGACCGTGGACGGCACCGGCACCGCCGGGAACCGTTCGACGCCGCTCACCCTCACGGTGGGTGCCGCGCCGGACTACGCCCTCTCGCTCAATCCCGCCGCGCTGTCGATCGCCCAGAGCGCCAACGGCAATACGGCGGTCACCATCACCCGGACCAACTTCACCGGGGCGGTCACGCTGAGCCTGGGCAACGCGCCCGCCGGCGTCACGGGGGCCTTCAACCCGGCGGCGCCAACCGGAACCAGTTCCACGCTCACGGTGACTGTGGGCGCCGCGGTCACCCCCGGCGTGTACAACCTGACCGTGGATGGCACCGGCACGGCCGGAAACCGTTCGACACCACTCACCCTGACCGTGACCGGTTCCGGCAGCGGCAACGTCACGCTGGACTTCTCGGCCTGCGCGGTCGCGGATCGCCCGGTGTGGCTGGCGGCCCAGGACGGCGCCGGCGCCTGGACGGTCGTCGCGCCCGTCAACAACGTCTACCAGTTCAGCATCAGCAGCGGCACCGGCGGCCTGACCTACGTGCTGTCGTCGGGGGGCAACTCGACCACCAGCGTGCAGTACATGACGCAGGCGGAGTTCACCGCGGGCCCGCAGGTGTTCTGTGGCCCGCCGCCGACGGGCAAGACCATCAACGGGACCGCGGCGGGCATCAGCGCCACCGACATGGCTTTCATTTCCCTGGGCGGCGGCGCGGCTTCCCCAAGCTTCGCCGCGCTGCCGTTCCAGCTCACCGGCGTCGCCAGCGGCAGTCACGACCTCGTGGGCTACCGCCGGAGCCTCGTTGGCGGGGCCGACGCGGCCATCATCCGTCGAGACCTGAACATCGCGGACAACGGCTCGGTGGGGACGGTGGACTTCGGCGGGATCGAAGCCTTCGTGCCGGACACCGCCACGATCACCCTCGGCGGCCTGGTGGGGGGTGAGACGGTGATGCAGGCCATGATCTATCACGTCGGCGCCAGCTGCACCTCGGCGCCACTCTACGCCTTCGGGACGGGCGGCGCGACCTTCACGGCGTCGGGTATACCCGCAGCGCAGCAACGGGCCTCCGACTTCCACGGCCTGTCCATTTCGGCAGTGGCCGCCAACAACGCCTCCCGGTCAACCACCGAGTACTTCAACGCCCTGACGGCGCGCACGGTGAACCTCGGCGCCGCGATGCCGGTGCCGACGGTCACGGAGCTCACCGGGCCGTACATGCGGCTGCAGGCGGTGTACACCTTGCCGGCGGAGTACAATCACGGGACGGCATTCTTCTATGATGATGGGGCGAACCGGTCCGTCGCCATCAGCGCGAGCCTCGGCTACCTGGGCGGCACCGCCACGACCTTGGCGTTCGCCGACTACTCCGCCCTGGCCGGGTGGGACAACAACTGGGTGCCCTCGTCATCGAGCACCGGCCCGTGGACGGTAACCGGATCTGGCAGCACTTTCACGGGCCCGGTCTGCGTGGAGAACGCCAGTTTCAAGTCCGCGGTGGAGACCGGCGTGTTTTAGCCGTACGGGGATCACCTGAGGTGAGCGAAGGGCCGGCTGGACGCCGGCCCTTCGTGTTTCCGGCGCGTCACCGGGCTGCAGCACCCACCCGCTGAAACCACCCCGCCGCCCAGCCGTCAGCAGAACGGGTATCTTCGACGACTCCCTCCACCGGACCACCGCATGCACCCCACCCTGAGCGAATGGGCCCGGGACCTGCGCCACGCCGCCCGCGCCCTCCGGCGCACCCCCGGCTTCACGCTCCTCGCCGTGGGGATGCTCGGCCTCGCGATCGGGGTGAACGCCGGCATGTTCGGCGTGGTGAACACGGTGCTCCTCCATCCCCTGCCTTACGCCGAGCCGGAGCGGCTGGTGCACATCGCCGCGACGGCACCTGGCTCGGACTACCCGGAGGAATTCGGGGTGGCCCCCGAGTTCTACGTGCAGTATCGGGAGCAATCACGCCTGCTCGAGGATGTCTCGACCTACAACTCCTTCACCTCCACCCTCCGGGTGGGCGAGCGGGTGGAGCGGGTGCGAATGTCCTGGCCCACGAACTCGATGTACTCGACCCTCGGGGTGACGCCGATCCTCGGCCGGCTCCCCCTGCCCGAGGACGAGGAAGGGGTCGTGGTGATCAGCCACGCCCTCTGGACTTCGTGGTTCGGCCGTGATTCGACGGTGCTCGGCAAGCCGTACTACGTCTCGGGGCAGATGCGGACGGTGATCGGCATCATGGGCCCGGAGTTCCGGTTTCCGGATGACGGGACGCTGCTCTGGATCTCGAGCGAGATCCGCCCCGATGGCATCGAACCGGGAGACTTCGGCACCGACCTCGTGGCGCGGATGGCGCCGGGCGCCACGCCGGCGGCGGTCGCCACCGAGCTCACGTCGCTCGCCCGGCGGCTGCCGGAGCGGTTCGGCGGCCCGCCCAGCTACGCCCGCCTGATCGAGCAGCACCGGGCGGTCGTGCGGCCGCTGGAGGCGCAGCTCCTCGGCGAGGTGGCGCGCCCGCTCTGGGTGCTGCTCGGCGCGGTCGGGATCGTGCTGCTGATCGCCTGGGCCAACGTGGCCAACCTCTTCATGGTGCGCGCCGAGAGTCGGCAGCGGGACCTGGCGGTCCGGCGAGCGCTGGGCGCGGCCCGGGGGCAGCTCATCCGCCTCCAGTTGGCGGAAGCGGTGATCGTGGCGGGGCTGGCGGGGGTGCTGGCCCTCCTGCTGGCCGCGGTCACCTTCCCCGCCTTCCTCCGCGCCGCGCCCCCCGGCATCCCCCGCCTGGATCAGGTGCACCTCGACCTCCCCACGCTGCTCTTCGCGCTGGCCGCCGCGGTGGGGTCGGCGCTCGCCTGCGGCGCGGTGCCCGCCCTCCGCGGCTCGGCACCGGACCTCAACCGGCTCCGGAATGGCGGTCGCGGCTCCACCCGGCGGCAGCGCTGGGCGCGCAACGGCCTCGTGGTGGGCCAGACGGCGCTGGCCCTGGTCCTGCTCATCGGGTCGGGACTCCTGGTGCGGAGCTTCGCCGCCCTCCGGCAGGTCGATCCGGGCTACGACACCCAGGACCTCTTCACCTTTCAGATCGCCCCTGAACGGCCGGAGCTGACGGACGGCCCGTCGTTCGCCCAGTTCTCCCACGACTTCATGGACCGGCTCCGCGCGCTCCCCGGGGTGCAGTCGGTGGGGCTGGTGGAGAACATCCCGCTCAATGAGGGGACACGGTCCGGCCGCTTCCGGTCCGAGGGTACCGCGCCCGACGGCGGCTCCCTGCTCACCTACACCTGGGCCGCGGGCGACTACTTCTCGACCATGGGGATCGCGGTCCTCGCCGGCCGGCCGTTCGAGCGCACCGACCACAGCTCGAACCCCGGCAATGTGGTCGTCAGCCGCGGCGCGGCGAACCTGCTCTGGCCGGGACAGAATCCCATCGGGCGCCGCCTGCAGCGCGAGGGGCTCGATGGCTGGGAGACGGTGGTGGGCGTGGTGGAGGACGTGATGCAGTACGGCTTCCGCGACACCCCCCAGCCGCTGGTCTATTTCCCGATGGTGGGCCCCACGCCGGGAAGCTGGCGGCTCTCCTCACCGGCGTACGTCCTCAAGACGCCGCGGGCGGAGCAGATCGCCCCGGAGGTGCTGGCGCTGGTGCGAGAGGTGGCGCCGGAGGCGCCGATGTACCGGGTGTTCACCATGGCCGGGCTGGCGAAGGACTGGATGGTGGATCTCTCGTTCACGATGCTCACGCTCGGCATCGTGTCAGCGCTGGCGCTGATCCTGGGCGCGGTGGGGCTTTACGGGGTGCTGTCGTACGTGGTGGCCGAGCGGACCCGGGAGATCGGCGTGCGCATGGCGCTGGGGGCCCGTGCGGAGCAGGTCCGCGCCATGGTGGTGGCGCAGGGGGCGCGGGTGGTCGGGGCCGGCGTCGTGATCGGGATCGGGGTGGCGCTGGCCTCCACCCGCGCGCTGTCGAGCCTGCTGTTTGGCGTGCAGGCTGTGGACTTCGCGACCTTCGTGGGGATGTCGGCGGGGATGATCGGGGTGGGGCTGCTGGCGAGCTACCTGCCGGCGCGGCGGGCGTCGAATGTGGATCCGATGGAGTCGCTGCGCGGGGAGTGACGGCAGGACGGCCAGACGGAAGGCAACCACCGCACCTCCGCACCGTCTGTTCCCCGCTCGCCCGCGAGCTCCCTCCGGGCGCCCAAAGCTGCGGGCAGGGCTCCCGCACAGCACGGGTGAGGCAGCAACGCGCCCTGCGGGAGCATCGCGGGCCTCACGGGGTAGTGCGACCGCCCCACCGCCCTCCCGCCCTACCGCCCTCCCGCCTTGCGCCAGGCATCCATTCCGCCGACGCCGTTGGCGACGGCCCCGAACCCGGCGCGCTGGAGCAGGCTCACCGCGATGCCGCTGCGATAGCCGCCGGCGCACACCACCACCCACTCGGCTCCCCGATCCAGCTCGGCCAGCCGCTCCGGCAGCTCGGCGAGCGGAATGTGGGTTGCTCCGTCGAGGTGGAAGTCGGTCCACTCGCGGGCGCGGCGGACATCGAGGACCCGACGCCCGCCGTCCACCCACGACTCCGGCGGCAGCCGATGCACCGCCCCTGTGGGGTGCCCCTCCGAGCGCCAGCGTTCCATGTCGCCGTCGAGCACCCCCACCACCCGCTCGTACCCCACCCGCGCCAGGCGGACCACGGCTTCCTCGATCCGGCCGCCATCCGCGACAAGCACGATGTCCTGATCGGGCCGCACCACCGTTCCCACCCACGACGCAAACTGGCCATCGAGGCTCACGTGGATCGCGCCCGCCGGATGAGACTCGGCAAAGGCCTCGGCGGACCGGGTGTCCACGATGAGCGCGCCCCCCCGGGCCAGCGCGGCCGCTTCGACCGGGGTGAGCAGCGGCGGCATCGGCCGCTCGGCGTCGAGCGAGGGCCCGGCCTTGTTGAGGTCGCGGGAGTGGAGGTAGTAGCGCGGAGTCTCGGGAACATCCCGGGTGACATCGGTGATGAAGTCCGCCCGGCTCCGGGGCTGGAGCGCCGCGTTCATGGCCCGCTCCCGGCCGATGGTGCTCCAGGTGTCCTTGCCCATGTTCCGGCCGCAGAGCGAGCCGGCGCCGTGGGCCGGGTACACCCGGGTCTCGTCGGGAAGCGCGAGCAGCTTCTGGAACAGGCTGTCATACATGAGACCGGCCAGTTCCACGACCGGCAGCCGGGAGGAGAGGATGTCCACCCGGCCCACGTCCCCCACGAAGAGGGTATCGCCGGTGAGCACCCCCCAGGGCGGGCCCTCCCGGGCCTCCTCGCGGATCAGGAAGGAGAGGCTCTCGGGAGTGTGGCCGGGGGTCTCGATCACCTCAAGCGTCACGCCGCCGACCCGGATCTCGTCCCCCTCGCGGAGCGCGCGATGGGGGTACGCCGCCTCCGCGTGGGCCCCGATCCCGATGGTGGCGCCGGTGCGCGCGGCCAGCTCCCGGTGGCCGGAGACAAAGTCGGCGTGGAGGTGGGTCTCGAGGATCCAGGTGATGGTGAGCCCGTGGGCCTCCGCCTCGTCGAGGTACATCTGGATGTCCCGCGAGGGGTCCACCACCACCGCCTCCCCGCCGTCGCCGATCAGGTAGGAGGCGTGCGCCAGGCAACCGATGTAGAACTGTCGGAAGTGCATGAGGGGCTCGGCAGGGAGATGGGGGCATCTGGCGGACGACGCGAAGATAGAGCTGACACGGCGAGCGAGCCAGCCGCGCCGGCCAGCGGGTCCGCCGCCACCACCCGCCGCCCCACCCAAACTTTCCGCACTCTGTTACCGTCCTGCCGGTACTCCCTGACGACTCACCACGCTCCGGACTCCCCGCCATGCGCCTGCACGCCCTCCTGACGGCCACACTGCTCCTCGCCACCGCCACCCACCCCGCCGAGGCGCAGGACCGGCGCGTCGGCCAGCTGCGGGCCTACCTCAAGGCCGCGGCGGGGCTGGGACAGGTGAGCGGCAGCGTCCTGGTGGCGGAGCGCGGGAAGCTCCTGCTGGACACGGCCTACGGCTTCGCCAACCGGGAGCTCGGGGTGCGGAACACCCCCGATACCCGGTTCCGGGTGGCATCGGTGACCAAGCAGTTCACCGCCATGGCCATCGTGATGCTGGCGCAGGATGGCCGTGTGAACCTCACCGACCCGGTCTCCCGCTTCCTCGACTCGATTCCCGAGGGCTGGAGCGGCGTCACCCTGCACCACCTGCTGCGGCACACCGCCGGGATCTCGGACTACGAAGGATGGTTCGACGGCTACGATACCCAGGCCTACTCCGACTACATGGCCCAGGCGGACGCGCCGGGGCGGATCGCGCGGGAGGCGCGCCGGCGGCCGCTCGACTTCGCGCCCGGCGCGCAGTTCAGCTACAGCAACAGCGCCTATATCCTCCTCGGCCAGGTGGTGGAGAAGGCCAGCGGCATGTCCTACGAGGCGTTCGTACGCACCCGGATCCTCGAGCCGCTCGGCATGACCCGGAGCGGGCAGGATCACTCGGACGAGATCCTGCCGGACCGCGCCGACGGCTACCGCCTCCGCCCCGGCGCCTTCCCCCGCGCATGGTTCAACGGCCTCACCCCCGGCGACTACCTGAACGCCCACTACCAGCTGATGGTCCCGCCGCAGGGGGACGCGGGACTCGTGACCACCGCGCGGGATCTCTACCGCTGGGACCGCGCGCTCGAGACCGAGAAGCTGGTGCGCCGCGCCCTGCTCGATTCGATCTTCACCCCGGGGCTCGAGGGGTACGGCTACGGCTGGTTCATCAGCAAGGGACCCGACGGCACGATCCAGAGCCACAGCGGCGGCCTCCCCGGCTTCGCCTGCCTCATCATGCGGCTCCCCGACCAGCAGCGGACGATCATCCTGCTCGGCAACAACGAGCGGATGGGCCCGACGGTGCGGGACATCGCCACGATCCTCCGGGGAGAGCCGGTGACCCCGCCCCGCGCCCGGCACCTCATCGCCCCCGACTCCGCGGCCAGCGCCGCCTTCACCGGCACCTACCGCCTCGCATCCGGCGATTCAGTCTCGGTCCTCATGGATGGCGATCTCCTCGTGGCGGACTGGCGGGAGCACTTCCGGGCGGGACTCTTTCCCGAGGGGGCGCAGGACTACTTCCTGCCGCGGCTCAACGGAGTCGCACGGTTCCGGCCGGTGGACGGGGGGATGGAGGTGGTGATCCTGGATGCAGCCGGCAAGGAGATGGTGCGGGCGAAGCGGGAGTAGGGGAGGAGACGGGAGACGGGAGACGGGAGGGGCGAGGCGTTCGAGCCGCAGGGGAATCGGGGTTGCCGCGTGCTCGCGTCGGAGGGTGGCCGCACAGGAATGGGGAGCCCGCTTAGCGGCGCACCCTCCGCCGCTGCACCGCGGCACCGCCTCCCTGCCCGGCGGTTACCGCCCTACCGCCCTACCGCCCTACCGTCTACGGCCGCACGATGCGGCTCATCCAGGCATCGCCGTGGTAGGTGCGTTCGGTAATCAGGGCGCGCTTGAGGTCGGCGGAGAGACTCACGCTGGCCACCGGGCGGGGGAGGACGCCGAGCGACCGGACGTCGCCAGGGCCGCGAATCTGGAGCAGCGCCACCGACTCCTGCGTGGGTTTGGGCTGCAACAGCACCGACCCATCGGCAAGCATGCTCATCGCGCCCCCCTCGGCATAGCGGGTGGCCCAGATGGCTGGCGTGCCCCCCGCCACGGGGACGACGGCGACACCGAGGCTGTCGTTGCTGCCGGTGTTCCAGCCCAGCATGGCCAGGCGCTCCCCGGAGGCGTCGGCCCGGAGATCGAAGATGCCCTCGAACCATGCCGGAACCTCGATCTCCACCCGCTTCCCCGCCCGCTCCACCACGACCCGGTCGCGACTCGGCGCGATCCAGGCCCAGCCCCCGGCGACCGGCCAGGGGCTGGTGGACGCTGAATCCGGCAGCTCGAGCCCGCCCGGCAGTGCCCCCTTCCGCACATCCACCAGTCCCGCGCGCAATCCGGCGGAGGTCAGGGCCCGGTACACCACCGTCACCGAGTCCACCCACTCAACCGAACGGATCACCCCGGGCAGGTTGAGCGGTGTCTCGGCCCCGCCCTCGAAGGGCATGATCGTGTGCCGCAACTCGCTGCCGCCGGCGCTGGTCGGAAGGGTGCGCCCGATCAGCATCCGCGCCCCATCGGGCGAGAGCCGGGCGCCCAGGCGGGTGGAGCCGCGGAGCCGGCTGCGCTCGTCGGTGAAGCGGTTGGCCATCGCATCGGCGAGGTCGAGGGCCCAGACCTGGTCGCCGCTGGTCCCGTCATCGATGACCAGGGTGGCGCCGTCGGCGGTGACGCTGAAGTTGTTGAAGGTGCCGGAGAGGAGGGTGTCCTGCCGGGTGGCGAGGCGCCCCGTGACCGGATCAATCCCCATCCGCACGATGGACTCGAAGCCGACCCCGGATCGGGTGAGCCAGAGCGCGTCGTTGGTGATCCGCCCGGGGCAGGTGCAGGAGTTGACCACCTGGTCCGCCACCTTGCCGCTCCGGTCGAAGACCGACCACCGCCCCCGCCCCTCCTGCACTACCAGCCCCACGATCCACTTGCCGCTGGGCATGACGCTGAGGCCGGTGAGGCCCTGCCCCGGCCCCGCCACCCGGATGCTGTCGGCGACGACACCGGCGAGCGAGGTGACCTTTGCATAGAAGACGGTGTCGTTGCCGACCTGCGGCGCCACGATCAGGGAATCGCCGCCGGCCCAGAACATCGCGGCACCGGAGGTGAGGTACCGCGGGGGGCCGCCGAGGGCCGAGACCAGGTGCACGCCCCAGCGCCCCTTGATGGTGCCGGCAAAGACCAGGTTGCGCCGGTCGGGGCTCCATTCCATGCCGTAGGCGGCGGTGGCGCCCTCGAGGATGCGATGGGTGGCAGTGCCGCCGACGTCCTGGATCTCCACGGAGTAGGTACAGCCGGCCCCGGCGCACTGCCGCGTGATGTAGGCGAGCTGCTTGCCATCGGGGGTGATGGCCGAGGCCGTGACCGCGCCGGTGAAGGTGAGCTGGGTGCGATCGCGCAGGGCGAAGGCCGGCTCGCGCGTGCCCAGCCGGCCGCTGGCGAAGAGGTACCCGGCGCCGGCCAGCAGCAGCAGTACCACGGCGCCGATGGCCGCGGGCCAGCCGAGCCGGCGGCCGCCGGGGGCGGCGGGCGTGGCGGCGGTCGTGGCCACCGCCTTGAGCTCGAGGGCGCGGGCAAAGTCCCCGGCGGAGGGGAACCGATCGGCCGGGGTCTTGTCGAGCGCCCGGGCGACCGCGGCGTCAATGCCCTCCGGCACCGAACCGCGCACCACCCGCAGGTGGGTGGGGCGCTCGGTCATCAGCTTGGCGATCATCGCCTGGGCATTGGGGCCGGTCACCGGGGGCTCGCCGGCGAGCATCTCGTACAGCACCGCCGCGAGGGAGTAGACGTCGCTCCGGGCATCGAGCAGCCGGTCACCGGTGGCCTGCTCGGGGCTCATGTACTGCGGGGTGCCGAGGGAGAGCCCGGTCTCGGTGAGGCGATTGCCGCCGGCCTCCTTCACGGCGAGGGCGATGCCGAAGTCGGTGGGCTCCGCCCCCCCTCCCCGCAGGAGGTGGTCCTCGGGCTGGATGCCGCGGTGGACGACCCCATGGCGGTGGGCGTAGTCGAGGGCACTCGCGACCTGCTTCGTGATCGCGACCGCCTCCTCCAGCCCGAGCTGCTTTTCCTTGTTGAGCTTGTCGCGGAGCGACTCGCCCCGGACCAGCGGCAGGACGTAGTACAGGAATCCACCCGCCACCCCGGAGTCAATCAGGGTGAGGATGTGGGGGTGGTCGAGCCGGGCCGTGATCTTGATCTCGGCCAGGAAGCGTTCGTCGCCGAGCACGGCGCCGAGTTCCGGGCGCAGGACCTTGAGGGCGACCTCGCGGTCGTGCTTGAGGTCGGTGGCGAGATAGACCGTGGCCATTCCGCCGGCGCCGAGCTGGCGTTCAATGCGGTAGCGGTCGGCGAGCGCGGTGGTGAGTCGGATTGCATCGGTGGTCATGGGCGCGAAAGATGGAGTGATGGGGTAGGCGCCGCTAGGCTGGCGCGGGCTCCAACCCCCCGACATCTTCTCCCCCCATGCCCGCCCTCTGGCCGTCCTCGAGCCTCCCCGACTGGCGCAAGGCGCTGGCCGCGTACGATGCGGTCATCGCCCGGCAGGATGTGGCCAAGCTCGCGGCCCGCGACGCCTGGTACCACACCGAGCTCCCAGCCGCGATCGCGGCGCGGCGGCCGCGGCATGTGACCCACGCGGAACTGGTGCAGCTCACCGAGTGGAAGATGTCGCGCGGCAAGTGGCGGGCGCGGAACCTGGTGCTGGTGAAGGGGAACCCGGCGCCCGCCGTGAAAGCCGCGACCGCGGCCGGCCTCGCCCTGGTGCCGCACCCCACCGCGCCGATCGCGAAGATCGCCGAGCTCGAGGGCGTCGGGCCGGCCACCGCCTCCGCGGTGCTCGCCGCCGCCGAGCCGACGATCTACCCATTCTTCGACGAGCTGGTGGCGGCGCAGATCCCCGGGCTCGGCGAGGTGGCCTTCACGCTGGGCTATTATGCCCGCTACGCGGAGCAGATCCGCGAACGGGCGGCGAAGCTGGGCGGGAAGTGGACCCCGACGATGGTGGAGCGCGCACTGTGGGCGCATGCCGGGGGGAAGGGCGGGCGTTAGGCCGCGGGGGGGTCGGCGCTGACGCTGCTCGCAGGAGCGGGTGGCCGCACCCTGTCCGGCGCTCCCGCCTTGTCGCGTCGGCGCGGAGCCGCGGTGTAGTCGGCGCTGCCGCTGCTCGCAGGAGCGGGTGGCCGCACAGGATCGGGGAGACCGCCGAGCGGCGCACCCGCTCCTGCTCCGCTGCGCCAGCGCCTCCCTGCGCGGCACATACTGTCCGACTGTCCGACCGTCCGACCGTCCGACCGCCCAATCGCCTAATCTCCCCCCACCACCTGGAACGGCGCCCAGAACTTCGGCGCCTCAAACCCCGGCGTCCGCCGCACCTCGTCCTGGGCCCGGCGCAGCGCCTCCGCCTTCGAGGGCTGGTCGCGGTCCCCGAGCCAGTGCTCGTAGAAGCGCTGCATGAGGAGTGCGGTGGCCGCGTCCGACACGCTCCACAGGCTCACCAGCAGGCTCCGCGCCCCGCGCGCCAGAAAGGCGCGCTGCAACCCCACCGTTCCCTCCGCCCTCCGCAGGCTCCCGAGCCCCGTCTGGCAGGCGCTGAGCACCACCAGCTCGGCGGAGAGGGCGAGCGCGGGGTCGTCGAGGATCTCCCCCACCGTGAGCAAGCCCTCGTCGAGCGAATCGGGGGCGAGGGCCACGAAGCTCCGCCGCGCCTGCCCGCCCGCGGCATAGGCGTACCCGTGGGTGGCGAGGTGAATGAGCGGCGCCCGCGCCATCCGGCGGCGCACCTCCCGCTCGGTGGCCAAGTCGCCGGAGAGCACGCTGGCGCCGAGCCGCCGCGCCACCGCCTCCCCCTCCTCCCGGGCGGCGGGGAGCTGGAGGAGCGGGGCGACGGTGCCATCGGCGCGGACGATCGAAGGCATCTTCGGGTCGCCGACGACGAGCGCCTGTCGCAGCCGCGCGACCCGGGAGACCCCGCCGGGCGCCGGCCGTCGCTCCACCTCCACCAGGCTGGCGACCGAGGGCGCATAGCGCAGCGCGTGCGCCAGCCCGAGCGTGGTCGAGTCGCCCATCGGCAGCGCGCCGAAGGGAATCACCGAGAGCACGCCATGCGGCACCAGGACCAGTTCGCGGCGACGAGCGGCCGCGTGCCGCAGCTCCTCCGGCAGCAGCAGCGCCGCGAGGGCACGCCCGATCGCGGTCGCGTCACCGGCCCCGGCACCCGTCGCCCCCGCCACACCGGCCCTAAACACCTCCTCCACCGCCGCACCATCGCCCCCGGCCAGGCGACTCCCGACCTCCACCTGGTCCACGCCAAGGGCCGCGCGCCAGCGCGCAGCCAGGCGGGCGAGGGTATCGGCGGGGACCGCGACCGGGTACAGCGTGAGCCGCGCACGGCCCGCGACGGGGCGCGCGTACCAGACCAGCAGCGTGTCGTCGGTCACGAGATAGGACAGCACCCCCGCCCCGCTCCCGGTGGCCGCGCGCACCAGTTCCCGACCCTCGGCGGCGAGGTCGGCGCCGGCGCGGGCGCGCGGCGACGTACCACGCATCAGGTCGAGCAG
>CAZPER010000070.1:0-19964 GCA_964585655.1 uncultured Gemmatimonadaceae bacterium
CGGGCGCCGCCGCGGCGGCCGCGGCATCGGTCTCCAGCCGCGCCACCACCGTGTTCACCGCCACGGTCTGGCCCTGCTGCACCAGGATCTCCGCCAGCACCCCGGCATTGGGCGCCGGAATCTCGGCGTCCACCTTGTCGGTCGAGATCTCGAACATTGGCTCGTCGCGCTTCACCTGATCGCCCACCTGCTTGAGCCACTTCGAGAGAGTCCCCTCGGCGATGGATTCACCCATCTGGGGCATGATGACGTCAATGCGGGCCATGCGTGGTTTCCCGGGCAGTGCGGTTAGTACGTCGCCAGCCAGCGGCAGGCGGCGACGAGGTCGTCCGTCTGCGGCAGCACGAAATCTTCCAGGGTCGGCGCATAGGGCAGCGGCACATCATGCGCCGCCACCCGGCGCGCCGGGGCATCCAGCCACTCGAACGCGAGCTCGTTGATGCGGGCGATGATCTCGCCCGCGACCCCACCGGTCCGGGTGTCCTCATGCGCCACCAGCACCCGGCTGGTCTTCCGGACCGAGGCGACAATCGCCGCCTCGTCCAGCGGCAACAGGCTGCGGAGGTCCAGCACCTCCACCGACACCCCATCCTCCACGGCCAGGCGTTCGGCCGCCTCCAGCGCCTTCCAGACCATCGCGGACCAGGTGACGATGGTCAGGTCGGTACCGCCCCGGGCGACGCGGGCCTGGCCGATCGGGGTCAGGATCTCCTCCCCGTCCCCCAGGTCCTCTTTCACCCGGCGATAAAGATACTTGTGCTCGAAGAAGAGTACCGGGTCCTCGTCCCGGATGGCGGCCTTGATCAGCCCCTTGGCGTCCCGGGCCGTGGCCGGGCAGACGATTTTCAGCCCCGGGGTGTGCAGGAACGCCGCCTCGGGGTTCTGGCTGTGAAACGGCCCCCCGCGAACGTAGCCGCCGCTCGGCCCCCGCACCACGAGGGGGGTCCGGAGGCCGGCCCGGTACCGGGCGGTGGCCACGTAGTTGGTCAGCATGTCGTAGGCGCAGGCGATGAAGTCGATGAACTGCATCTCGCACACCGGGCGCAGTCCCATGTGGGCCGCGCCGGCCGCCGCGCCGACGATCGCCTGCTCGCTGATCGGGGTGTCGATCACCCGCTCCGCGCCAAACCGGGCCTGCATCCCCTCGGTGACCCGGAACGGACCGCCGAGGGCGCCGATGTCCTCCCCGATGAGGAACACCCGGTCGTCCCGTTCCATCTCCTCCCAGATACCCTGGCGGATGGCCTCGAGGTAGGTGGTCTCGGTCACCCGGCGACTCTACGGTACCACTCGATGGGGGCGGCCGGCGGGTCGGCGTAGACGCCGGTAAGCGTCGTCGAGGGATCGGGGAAGGGCTCGTCCAGGCAGCGGGCAAGTGCCTCGTCGAGCTCCCGCGTCACCCGCGCGTCCACCCCAGCGATGTCCGGCTCGGTCGCCCACCCCTCGCTCCGGAGCCGGGCCAGGTGGCGGTCGATGGGATCGTTCCCCTCCCACGCCTCGATCTCGCCGGCGGGGACGTAGCGCTGGTCATCGTGTTCGGCGTGCCCCTTCCGGCGGTAGGTCACCAGTTCCACGAGCGTGACGCCGCCCCCCTCCCGCGCCCGCCGCACCGCCTCCCTGGTCACCTCGTACGTGGCGACCACGTCGTTGCCGTCCGCTCGCACGCCGGCGATGCCGTAGCCCGACGCCTTGTCCACGAGGCGTTCGGCCGCGGTCTGCAGGCGGGCGGGGGTGCTGTAGGCGTAGCCGTTGTTCTCGCACACCACCACCAGCGGCAGCCGCTGCACCGCCGCGAAGTTGATCCCCTCGTGGAAGGCGCCGGTGCTCATGGCGCCGTCGCCGACATAGACCAGTCCCACCCGCGGCTGCCGCGTCATCCGGAAATAGAGCGCGATGCCGGCCATCACCGGCACCATCGCGCCGAGCGGCGAGACCTGGCCCAGGAAGCCGCGCTCGAGATCGTTGAAATGGATGTTGAGCTCGCGGCCGGCGGTCGGGGAGGCGGCCTTGGCCATGTACTGCCGCAGCACCTCGAGCGGGGTGGCCCCCTTCACCAGCATGGAGCCCAGGTTGCGGATCAGCGGGGAGAGGATGTCGCCGGGCTCGAGCGCGTAGGCGCTCCCGACCGACTCCCCCTCCTGCCCGAGCGACCGGAACAGCCCGCCCACCACCTTGCCCTGGCGGTGCAGGCTCACCAGCCGCTCCTCGAGCGACCGGGTCAGGCGCATCCAGTAATACAGGTCGAGGAGCTGGGCGCCGGTGAGCCCGGCGGGGGGCGGGGTGACGCGCTGGGGGGAGGTCATGGATCGGCTGGCCGGCCGGAAGATCGGGAGCCGGCCGGGGCGCGTCAAGCAGTCCGCCGGCCTAGCGGGCCGGGGGCGTGAGGGCGTCCAGCACCAGCGCGGTCATGATCCGCATGGCGTGCGGCACCGTCTGGTCATCGGCGTAGAAGGTTGGCGTGTGGTGCCCGCCGGAGACCTTGCCCTCCGGCACGGCGCCGATCCGCACGTAGAACCCGGGCACCTCGCGCGCGAAGTAGGAGAAGTCCTCCGCGCCCGTGATGGGCGGCGCGATGCGCACGTTGGCCGCACCGGCCACGCGGGTGAGCACCGGGCCAAAGCGCCGGCTGAGCGTGGTGTCGTTCACCGTCATCGGGTGCGAGCGGTCGAACTCGATCGTGAAGCTCGCCCCCGCCGAGCGGGTGATGCCGTCGAAGATCTCCCGCATGCGGCGCTCGATGGTGTCGAGGTCCGGATCATTGAACGTCCGAATCGTCCCCTCCAGCAGCATCTCGCCGGGGATGATGTTGTTGCGATCCCCGCCCCGCATGACGCCGACCGTCACCACGTTGTCGGAAAAGGGGGACAGCGTCCGGGACCGGATGGTCTGCAGCGCCAGCACGATCTGCGACGCGGTGACCGCGGCATCGATGCTCAGGTGCGGGGTGGAGCCGTGCGCCTGGCGACCGAGCACCCTGGCCGACCAGCGGGTCGCGGCCGCGTAGGTCGGGCCCGGCGTGTAGGCGACCCGGCCCAGGCGCTCGTCCTCCCCCTCCGCATCGGGGGGCACCCCGTTGGCATGGAAGGCGAGAATCAGGTCCGGGCGGGGGTCCCGCAGCGCCCCCTCGGCGATCATCAGCGACGCGCCGCCCGGCTCACCCGGCGGCGGGCCTTCCTCGGCGGGCTGGAAGATGAAGACCACCGTCCCGGTGAGTCGGGCTTTCATCCCCGCCAGGATGTTGGCGACGCCGAGCTGGGCCGCGACGTGGGTGTCATGCCCGCAGGCATGGAAGACCCCAGTCTCGCGACCGAGGTACTGCGCCGTCACGACCGACTTGAATGGAAGGTCTCCCTGTTCCGTCACGGGGAGCGCGTCCATGTCGGCGCGGATCGCGACCACCGGGCCCGGCTTCCCGCCCCGGAGGATCCCCACCACGCCCGTCTTCCCCACGCCGGTGCGCACCTCGAGCCCCAGCCGGCGGAGCTCGTCCGCCACCAGGGCGGCGGTGCGGGTCTCGCGATTGCTGAGCTCCGGATGCTGATGGATGTCGTGCCGGATCTCGATCATCCGGGGCGCGATCCGCTCCGTGGCGCGGGCGACATCGGCATCGGCCTGGGCGACGAGCCCGGCCGGCAGCAGGAGCAGCAGGTGACAGGCGAGGCGGCGCATGCGTGGACGTCCCTTCCCAGGTGAAGTGAACTCGAGGTGCGGTACCATCAGCGTACCCTCAGGGTGCCCCGGAGCCGCAGGTCCTTCGACGAGGCCCCGACCAGAATATCGAAGTCCCCCGGCTCCACCACGGGATGGAGCGCAACATCCAGCAGGGTGAAATCCTCGGGGCCGAGCACGAAACCTACCTCGCGGACTTCTCCCGGCGCGAGGTGAATCTTGCGGGCGCCGCGGAGCTGCAGTACCGGCCGCGCGACCGACGCCACCGGGTCCCGCAGGTAGAGCTGGACGACCTCATCCCCGGCGCGCGAGCCGGTGTTCCGCACCGTGCACCGGACCTCGATGCTGTCCCGCGGGCCGATGGCATCCCGGGAGAAGCTGAGGTCCCCGTAGGAGAAGGTGGTGTAGCCCAGGCCGTAGCCGAACGGGAAGAGCGGCTCCCCGCTCAGGTCGGTGTAGTCGTCCCCGCGGCCCGTCGGCTTGTGATGGTAGACCAGCGGTACCTGGCCCACCGACTGCGGCACCGTGAATGGCAGCCGGCCACCGGGCGCCGCGCCGCCCAGCAGCAGGTCCGCGAGCGCCTCTCCGCCCGCCTCCCCAGGATACCAGAACGCCAGCACCGCCGCGACCCGGTCGAGCCAGCCGGTCATGGTGACCGGGCCGCCGCTGATCAGCACCACGATCACCGGCCGGCCGGTGGCGGCCACGCGCCGGATCAGCTCCTCCTGGCGCCCCGGCAAGTCGAGGGACGCGCGGTCCCGGAACTCCCCCTCCTCCACCCCGGCGACCACCACGGCCACGTCCGCCGTCCGCGCGGCCCGGACGGCGCGCTCGATCGCGGCCTCGGAGCGATCGGCACGGCCGACGTCCCAGAAGAGCCGGACCCGCCCATTGCCGGCCGGCTCGCGGAACTCGAGGCGGAGCTGGTAGGACCGGCCCCGCACCGCCACCAGGGTGGTTCGCAGGGTGGAGAAGCCGCGCTTGTCCCAGGCGTCGATGACCGGCTTCTCATCCAGGTAGAGCCGGAACCCGTCGTTCCCCTCGACCCCAAGCTGGATCCGGCCGGACACGGGTGCCACCAGGGCGCCCGTCCAGCGGACAGAGTACCACCGCCTGTCGAGGGGCTCCACCGGCGGCAGGAAGGTCCAGTGGAAGTCCACGGTGGAGTCCACCCGTTGGGCTGCGGGTGCACCCTCGAGCGCTGGATTGGTGAAGTACTCCGCGCGAAGCCCGTGGCCCCCGCCCTGCGGTGGCCGGAGGCTCCCCGCCGGCACGGTGGCGAAGGGAACCGCCAGGCGCCCGGGGCCGGGCTCGAACCGCACCCGTCCCGCGCCCAGCCGGGCGCGCAACCCGTCGAGAATGTTCACGACCCGGCGCCCCGGGCCGGCGTAGCCACCCAGGCGGGCCTCCGACGCATCCGGGCCGATGACCGCCACCGACCGGAGGGCGCGGGCGTCGAGCGGGAGCAGCGCGTCGCGGTTCTGCAGCAGCACCGCGGACGCGACGGCGACTTCCCGGGCCAGGAGGCGGGCGGTCGTGTCTTCGGTGGCGAGGGCGGCCGCGGTGCTGTCGGCGTACGGTGCCTCGAAGAGTCCCAGGGCGAACTTGAGCCGGAGCACCCGGGCGACGGCACTGTCCACGACGGCGGCGGGCACCAGGCCGCGGTCGAATGCCGCCTGGAAGAGCGGCGCGCTCTCGACGCCCCCCTGGAAGATGACATCGAGCCCCGCGAGGAGGGCCCGGGCGGTCGCATCGGCGTAGTCCGCCGCGGTGCCGTGCAGCACGTTGGCGCCGCCGACACCGCCCGCGTCGGAGATCACCACCCCGCGGAACCCCCACGCCCCGCGCAGCAGGTCGCGGAGCAGCCACCGGGAGGCGGAGGCTGGGGCCCCATCCACCGAGTTGTACGCCGCCATGACGCTGCGCGCCCCGGCGTCCACCAGGGTGCGTTCGAAGGGCGGCAGCTCCAGCTCCCGCAGGCGACGCATGCTCCACTCGATCGGGTAGCTGTCCCGGCCCCCTTCCCCGACATTCGCCACCAAATGCTTCGGGGTCGTGACGATGCCGGCCGCCTCCAGCGGCCGTACGAACGCCTCCGCCAGCACTCCGGCGAGCCAGGGATCCTCACCGTAGGTCTCCTCCACCCGGCCCCAGCGGGCGTCGCCGGCCAGGTTGAGCACCGGGGAGAGCACCTGGCGGATGCCGCGGGCCCGCGCCTCCCGCGCAATCTGCGTTGCCACCCGGCCGATCAGCGCGGTGTCCCAGGTGGCGGCGAGGGCGATCGCCTGCGGAAACACCACCGCCCCAGGCTCCGCGACCCCGTGCAGCGCCTCGTCCACCATGAGGACCGGGATGCCGAGCCGGGTGCCCTCGACGAAGCGGCGCTGGACCGCATTGAGCTGGCGGGCGGCATCCCGGCTGGTTCCGGTGGTGCGGACCTGCACGCCGTAGCGACCTGCCCCTGCGGCGGTCGCGCTGTCCCCGGGGTGGAGGAAGAGCTGCCAGAACTTCTCCTCTGGAGTCATCCGATCGAGCAGGTCCGCCACCCGAGCCTCCACCGGGCGCGCGGGATCCCGGTACGGGAGGCGCGCGCCCTGTGCCCCGAGGAGCCCGGGGAGGTGCAGCAGCAGCGCGAGGGGGAGTGCGGCGTGACGCATGGGCGGTCCGGGAAAAGATAGGGGCGGAGCTCGCGCTCCGCCCCTCGTGCAACGTGGCCGGCGGGCCGGCTACTTCTCCTCGATCCGCATGCCGTAGAACGAACGGTAGACGAACACCATCGAGGTCAGCAGGAACGCGACGGCGAGCAGGTGGGTCAGCCCGGTGCCATTCCGGGCGGCGAGGTAGACGCCCAGCTCGACCGCGAGCAGGCCGAACAGGGTGGTGAACTTGATCACCGGGTTCATGGCCACCGACGAGGTGTCCTTGAACGGGTCGCCCACCGTGTCGCCGACCACCGAGGCGTCATGGAGTGGCGTGCCCTTCATCTTGAGTTCGGTCTCCACGATCTTCTTGGCGTTGTCCCAGGCGCCGCCGGCGTTGGCCATGAAGATCGCCTGATAGAGGCCGGAGATGGCGATCGAGATCAGGTAGCCGATGAAGAAGAACGGCTCCACGAAGGAAAAGGCCAGGGTCGCGAAGAAGACGCCGAGGAAGATGTTCCACATCCCCTTCTGGGCGTACAGGGTGCAGATCTCGACCACCTTGCGGCTGTCTTCCACCGAGGCCTTGGTCGCGCCCTCGAGCTTGATGTTGGCCTTGATGAACTCGACGGCCCGGTAGGCGCCGGTGGTGACCGCCTGCATCGAGGCGCCGGTGAACCAGTAGATCACCGCCCCGCCGGTGATGAGCCCGAGCAGGAACGGCGGGTGGAGGATCGAGAGGTTCTCCATCCCTTCGGTGAGCCCATGGGTCAGCGCCATGATGATCGAGAAGATCATGGTGGTGGCGCCCACCACCGCGGTGCCGATCAGCACCGGCTTGGCCGTCGCCTTGAAGGTGTTGCCGGCGCCGTCATTCTCCTCCAGCAGCTCCTTGGCCACCTCGAAGTTCACGTCGATGCCGAAATCCCGCTTGACGTCCTGCTTGATGTTCGGGAGGCTCTCGATCAGCGACAGCTCGTACACCGACTGGGCGTTGTCGGTCACCGGGCCGTAGCTGTCCACCGCGATGGTCACCGGCCCCATCCCGAGGAAACCGAAGGCCACCAGGCCGAACGCGAAGATCGCGGGCGCCTTCATGAAGGCGTCGAGTCCCATGGTGCTGACCCAGAACGCCGCCCCCATCAGGCCCATGATCGTCATGCCAAGCCAGTAGGCCGAGAAGTTGCCGGCCACGAGCCCCGACAGGATGTTGAGCGAGGCGCCGCCTTCCCGGGAGCTGGTCACCACTTCGCGCACGTGCCGGGAGCTGGTGGAGGTGAAGATCTTGACCAGTTCGGGGATGATGGCGCCGGCCAGGGTGCCGCAGGTGATCACGGCCGAGAGCTTCCACCACATCGTCACATCCAGCTGCGGCCCGAGGGTCGGGATGATCACCTTCGAGAGCACGAACGTCAGCACCACCGAGACGATCGAGGTGAGCCACACCAGCGTCGTGAGGGGGTGCTCGAAGTTGAACTTGACCGCGTTGCCCCACTTGTTCCGGGCGATGACATCGTTGACCAGGTAGGAGCCCGCCGAGGCGAGGACCATCATCACCCGCATCAGGAAGATCCAGACCAGCAGCTGGACCTGCACGGCCGGGTCGGCCACCGCAAGCACGATGAAGCTGATCAGCGCCACCCCGGTGACGCCGTAGGTCTCGAAGCCATCCGCCGTGGGACCCACCGAATCGCCGGCGTTGTCGCCCGTGCAGTCGGCGATGACGCCCGGATTCCGCGCGTCATCTTCCTTGATCTTGAAGACGACCTTCATCAGGTCGGAGCCGATGTCCGCGATCTTGGTGAAGATGCCGCCCGCGATGCGGAGCACCGAGGCGCCCAGCGACTCACCGATCGCGAAGCCGAGGAAGCAGGCGCCCGCCACATCGCCGGGGATGAACAGCAGGATGCCCAGCATGAACAGCAGCTCGACCGAGATGAGCATCATCCCCACGCTCATCCCCGCCCGGAGCGGGATAGCGTAGACCGGGAAGCCCTTCCCGGCCAGGCTCGCGAACGCCGTCCGGCTGTTGGCCAGGGTGTTGATCCGGATGCCATACCAGGCCACGCCGTAGCTGCCGGCCATGCCGATCAGCGCAAAGACCAGGATGATGAGGATCTTGGCGAAGCCGAGCCCGGTCAGCCAGAAATAGCCGACGATGACCAGGCCGATCAGGATGAACAGCTGCAGCAGGAACTTGCCCTGCTGCACCATGTAGGCCTTGCAGGTCTCGTAGATCAGCGCCGAGATATCGGCCATCGACTTGTGCACCGGCAGCTTCTTGACGCCGGCATAGCCCCAGAAGCCGAACAGCAGCCCGAGGACGCACACGAGCAGGCCGGAGAGCAGGATGTCGTGCCCGGTGAAACCGAGGAAGTTGACCGTGCTCAGGTCGGGGAGCTTCAGGTTCACCTCCCCACCAGGGCGGTGCTCGGTGGTCTGGCCGGTCGTGCCGGCGGACAGCCCGGCATCCTGGGCGGTGAGCCCTTGGGCGCCGGCCAGGAGCCCGGCCACAAGCGCCAGGGTGGCAAGCACGGGCAACAGGCGACGGGTGGCCTGAGCCATCGTCTTCAGCATGGGAGACCTTCTCCTCGGGGGGGTTGGAAACTGCGTGGCCGCCGGCCGGGAGAGGGCTGGAGCCCCCGCCCACGCGCCGGCGGGACTGGCGTCAGTACGCCCCGCGCACCTGATGCGCGGGTTCGGCCATCGTATGCACCACGGTCAGGAAGCGCTTGGCCAGCTTGTCGGCCTCGCTCTCCCCGGGCTGGTTCGTGTCCACGGTGACCAGGGTGTAATGGCCACCTTCGGCCTGCACGGTGACCGCGATCTGGCCCAGGGTGCCGGAGAACCGCCGCCGCCGGGGCGCCTCCTCGGTGGGCGCCAGGCGCGGGCCGAAGAAGGCGTTGGCCTTCGCGATCACGGCGTCCGGCGCCAGCTGGGTGCGGTGGAAGTACTTCACCGCCTACTTCTCCCCGTATTCGTAGTACTCGACGCCCAGGTGCGTGATCGCCGACTCGCCCATGAGCCAGCGGAGCGTGTTCTTGAGCTTGGTCTGCTGGATGAAGAGGTCGTGCTCCGGATACAGCCCCGGCGCCACCTGCGGGCTCTTGAAGTAGAACGACAGCCACTCCTGGATGCCGCTGAGCTTGGCGCGCTGGGCCAGGTCGAAGAATATCGCCAGGTCGAGCACCAGCGGGGCCGCCAGGATCGAGTCGCGGCAGAGGAAGTCGACCTTGATCTGCATCGGGTAGCCGCACCACCCGAAGATGTCGATGTTGTCCCAGCCTTCCTTGTTGTCCCCACGCGGCGGGTAGTAGTTGATCCGCACCTTGTGGTACATCTCGCCGTACAGCTCGGGGTACAGCTGCGGCTGCAGGATATGCTCCAGCACCCCCAGCTTCGACTCTTCCTTGGTCTTGAAGCTCTCCGGATCGTCCAGCACCTCGCCGTCCCGGTTGCCCAGGATGTTGGTGCTGTACCAGCCCGCCACGCCGAGCATGCGCGCCTTGAACATCGGCGAGAGCACGGTCTTGAGCATGGTCTGGCCGGTCTTGAAGTCCTTGCCGCCGATCGCCACGCCCTTGTCCTTCGCCAGCTGCTCCAGCGCCGGGAAGTCGCAGGTCAGGTTCGGCGCCCCGTTGGCGAACGGCACCCCCTCCATGATCGCCGCCCAGGCGTACAGCATCGACGGGGCGATCGAGGGATCGTTGGTCTCCATCGCCTTCTCGAAGGCCGCCAGCGTCTGGTGGGCCGGGCCGGGCGAGATGAAGATCTCGGTGCTGGCGCACCAGACCATCACCAGGCGGTCGCAGCCGTGCTTGGCCTTGAAGTCGCGGATGTCCTTCCGCAGCAGCTCGGCCATGTCCTTCCTGGTCTTGGCCGTCTTGACGTTCTTGCCTTCCAGCTTTTTCACGTAATGCTGGTCGAACGCCGCCGGCATCGGGGTGATGCCCTGCAGGAAGTCCTTGATCGGCTCGACATGCTCGTGCTTGTCCAGCACTCCGCAGTGGAGGCAGCTCTGGTAGGCGTTGTCCGGCACCGGGTCCCACGCGCCGAAGACCAGGTCCGACAGCTCGGCCAGCGGGACGAACTCCTTGATCAGCGGCGCCCGGCCCTCGGTCCGCTTGCCCAGCCGGATGGTGCCCATCTGGGTCAGGGAGCCGATCGGCTTGGACTTCCCGCGGCGGATCAGCTCCACCCCGGCGATGAAGGTGGTCGCCACCGCGCCGAGACCGACGCACAGCACACCCAGCTTGCCCTTGGCCGGCGCGATTGGCCGGGGAGTTCCTGCGGTTGCCACTAGGACGATCCTTTCGGCGCTTCCGGCGCCCTCGCGCCTTCGGTCACCTGATAGACGTACACGAAACGCTGCACGACGGTGACCACCGAAGCCACCGTGAGCACGGCCACGATCCAGAACAGCAGGACCCCCTGCGGCCCGGGGCCCCACACCAGGGTGGGGACGCTGAGCCCGATGATCCGCTCGGCCCGCTGCACCAGCCCCACCTTGCAGTCGATGCCAAGGCCCTCCGCCCGGGCCCGCGCGTAGGACACCAGCAGGCTGGCGATGATCGCCACCATGCTGATGATGATCGCGGGCTCCCGGTAGACCACGCTGCCGGGGGGCGCCAGCAGGTAGAAGACGGCGATGCCCATGAAGGTCGCCCCGTCCCCCACCCGGTCCAGCGTCGAGTCGTAGAACGCCCCGAACTTGGTGACCTGCCCGTTGGCCCGGGCCACCGCCCCGTCGAGGGTATCCACCACCCCGCTGAGGAGGTACAGCAGGCCCCCGAGACGGACCTGCCCCACCCCGAAGGCCACCGCGGAGGCCACCACCAGCAGGGTTCCGACGGTGGTGATCAGGTTGGGACCGACCCCGGCCCGGATCAGGCCGTCGACCAGCGGCCGGGTCAGACCGTAGAAGACCCGTTCAACCGCCTTGGGGATCAGCTTCACCGATTGGGCGTCCTCGTGATTGCACCGGGACCGGACCCCACTGGCTCGGGGCCCAAAAACCGCGCAAACGATAACCCGGAGAACGCTTTATAGGAAGGATGCGAGGCCACGGACCCCGCCTGGGAGAGTCCCTATTCGGGATAGATCAGGAAGGGTCGGCGCCGCACCAGGAAGGGGGGAACGGTGCGGGCCCAGTCGGCCAGGACCGCCTCCCGCGGGCTGGCTTCCGCCCCCCGGATGGCCAGGGCGAGCTGTTCCCGGGCCCGCCCGCCGTCCCCGACCAGGCGGTCGAAATGCGCGGGGTTGGACGGGAAGAGCGGAGTGCCGGGATCGGCGTCGCGGACCGCGCCCAGCACCAGGAGGGCAGTCCGGATCGGGTCGTACCGGTTCCGGTCGGTGATCGAAAGCCGCACCCCGAGGACCAGGGTGTCCGCGAACTTGCCGTCCCCTGGCCCCTTGGGGGTGAAGGCCGCGCCGGTGAATTGGACGCCGGCGGGATCCGCGGCGCGGAGCGTGGCCAGCACCGCCGCGGTGTCGAGTCCCGGCCGTCCCACCTGCTCGAAGGGCCGGTCGGTGCCGCGCCCCACCGAGAGCGTCGTGCCTTCGAAGAGGCAGAGCCCGGGGTAGTGGATGAGGGCAACGAGGGAGCGCAGGTTCGGGGACGGCGCCACGAACGGCAGCCCGGTCTCGTCGAAGTACATCCCGCGCCGCCACCCGGCCACCGGCACCACCGTGAGATCCGTCCCCAGTCCGAAGTCGTTCCGGGCCAGCCGCGCCAGTTCGCCCAGCGTCATGCCATGCCGCATCGGGATCGCCACCAGGCCGACGGGGGTGCGGTAGGCGGTGTCGAGCACATTGCCCTGCACCGCCCCGCCGATCGGATCGGGGCGATCGAGCACCACCACCGGGATGCCGACCCGCGCGGCCGAGCGCATCACCCCGACCGTGGTCCAGAGATAGGTGTAGTAGCGCGCGCCGGCGTCCTGCAGATCCACCAGCACGACCTCCACGCCGGCAAGCTGGGAGTCGGTCGGGGCGGAATTGCTGCCATAGAGGCTGTAGATTGGGAGGCCCGTGGTGCTGTCGGTGGTGGACGCGACCGCCGCGCCCGGGTCCGCGGTGCCCCGGAACCCGTGCTCGGGACTGAACAGCGCCACGAGCCGGACCCCCGCGGCGCGCAGCCGCTCCACGCCGTGACGACCGGCCCGATCCACCCCGGCCTGGTTGGTCACCAGGGCCACCCGGCGACCGCGCACCAGGTGGATGCTGTCCTCGATCAGGACCTCGAGGCCGGGCCGGACGGGGGGCGGGGCCAAGGCCTGCCGGGGCTCTCCCGACGGCCGGCCCGGGCAGGCACCAGCCAGAACCAACCAGCTACCGAGCAGCCATTGCCGAGTTCGCATCGTACCTCGTGGGTGTTCCTGCTGGGCTTGGGCCTGGCGTCCGCCGCCCCGCTCCGCGCGCAGCTGGGCGGAGACCTCTCCGGCGCCCCGTTTGGCACCGCCCGGGATTCCCTGGCGGTCGAGCGGTTGCTCGACTCCCTGCCGCTGCGCGCCAAGGTGGCGCAGCTGGTCATGCCGTGGATTCCCGGCAGCTACCAGGCCTTCGACGACAGCGCCTTCGCCGTGATGCAGGGCTGGGTGGACTCGCTCGCCGTCGGCGGCATCATCGTGTCCATCGGCTCGCCGACCGACGTGGCGCTCCGGCTCAACCGGTTGCAGCGCCGCTCGGGGCTGCCCCTGCTCATCGCCTCCGACCTGGAGAGCGGCGCCGCCTTCCGGCTCACCGGCGCGACGCCCTTCCCCCCGAATATGGGGGTGGGCGCGGCGGCCCGCGACAGCGATGCCTTCGAGGTGGGCCGGATCACCGCCCTCGAGGGGCGCGCCGTCGGCATTCACCTGGCCTTCGCGCCGGTGGCGGACGTCAACAACAATCCCGCCAACCCGATCATCAACACCCGCTCCTTCGGCGAGGACTCCTACCTGGTGGCGCGGCTCGTCTCGGCCGCGATCCAGGGACTGCAGCAGCACGGGATGCTCGCCACCGCGAAACACTTCCCCGGCCATGGTGACACCGAGACCGACAGCCATCTCGCCCTGCCCCTGATCCCCACCCCCTGGGGACGGCTCGACACCCTGGAGCTCATTCCCTTCCGCGCCGCCGTCAGCGCGGGAGTGGCGCTGATCATGTCCGCGCACGTCGCCATGCCGGCGATCGGCGGCAGCCGTGAACGCCCCGCCACCCTCGACCCCGCGGTCATGCAGGGGGTGCTGCGGGACTCGCTCGGCTTCCGCGGCCTGGTGGTGACCGACGCGCTCGACATGGGCGGGATCGTGAACAAGTACGGCGCCGGCGAGGCCGCGGTCCTCGCCTTCCTGGCGGGGGCGGACCTGCTGCTGCAGCCGGCCGACCCCCGCGCCGCCATTGACGCGGTGACGGACGCCATCGAAACCGGCCGGGTCACCTACGACCGGCTGGACCGGTCGGTTCGCCGGGTGCTGTTGCTCAAGCACCAGCTCGGGCTCTTCCGCCGCCGCGAGGTGCCGCTCGACAGTGTGCCGGAGACGGTGGGGAGCCGCCGATTCCTGTCCTACGCCCGCGACCTCTCCACCCGGTCCATCGTGCTGGCGGGGGATCCCGCCGGCGTGGTGGACAGCCTCCGCGCCGGGCCTCGCGGCATCGCGCTCGTGACCTACGGGGAGGAGAACGCCGGGTCGGTGGGCAATACCCTTGCCCGTCAGCTCCGCGCCGTCGGCCACCGGGTGACGCTCTTCCGCCTCTGGCCCGCGAGCGGCCGCGCCAGCCTCGACAGCGCCCGCGCCGTCATCCGGAAGAATCCGTACACGGTCTTCGCCGCGTCGGTACGGGTCAGCGCGTGGAAGGGGAGCGTCGGGTTGCCCGAACCGGTCGCCGACCTCATGAGCGAGACCTTCCGGCGCCGCCGGACGGTCCTGGTCTCCCTCGGCTCGCCGTACATCGGCATGCAGGTGGACCCGCTTGGCGCCTACCTGCTGGCGTGGACCGCGAATGGGCTCGGAGAGTGGGCGGCCAGCCGGGCCCTCACCGGCGAGGGCCCGATCACCGGCCGCCTTCCGGTGCGTATTCCGCCCACCTTCCCGCTCGGCGCGGGGCTGGATCGGGCCGTCACCCGGCAACCGTGAGCCGGGGCGCCCTGCTGCTGGTGTCAGCCGGACTCGCGGCCTGCGCGCCGGTGCGCCCCGAACCGGCCGGACCGGCCCAGGCACCCCGCTGGACCGAGGTCTCCCGGTATCTCGACTCGGTCATCGCCGACGGCGTGGCACCGGGCGCGGTACTCGGCGTCAGCTACCGGGGCTGCCACTCCTACCACGGCAGCGGCCGGCTCGGTCTCGGCGATGACTCCCGCCCCGACAGCTCCACGATCTACGATCTCGCCTCCCTGACCAAGGTCGTGGGCCTCACGACGATCGCGATGCTGGCGGTTGAGCGGGGCGCGATCGCGCTTGACAGCCCGGTGGTTCGCTACCTCCCGGCATTTCATGACGGCGCCGTGACCGTGCGCCACCTGCTGACCCACAGCAGCGGCCTTCCGGCCTGGCGTCCGCTCCACCAGGAGACGACCAGCCGCGCCGCGGCCCTGGCCCTGGTGGACACCACCCGGCTGGTGACCGCGCCAGGAGACAGCTTCGTCTATTCTGACCTGGGCGCCATCCTGCTGACCCAGGTCATGGAGCAGACCCTCGGCGCCCGGATGGACGAGCTGGTGGAGCGGCTGATCACCCGTCCGCTCCGCCTTCGGGATACCCGCTACCTGCCGCCGGATGGGTGGCGGCCCCGCATCGCCCCCACGGAGAATGATCCGTGGCGCGGCCGGACGCTCCGGGGTGAGGTGCATGACGAAAACGCCGCGCGGCTCGACGGCGTGTCGGGACACGCCGGACTGTTCGGCTCCGCCCGCGACCTGCTCCGGTTCGGCGACTGGCTGTTGTCGGGAATCGGCGATCCGGTGGATGCGCCGGGTTGCGAGCCACGCGGCCTGCCCCATCCGCCGAGGCTGATCGGCGAGTTCATCCACCGACAGGAACTTCCCCCCGGCTCCAGCCGAGCGCTGGGCTGGGACACTCCCTCGGGGGTGAGCAGCGCGGGGACCATTCTGTCCCCCGCGAGCTTCGGCCACACCGGCTTCACCGGCACCTCCATCTGGATTGACCCCTCCCGACGGCTGGTGATCGTGCTGCTGGCCAATCGGGTCCATCCCACCCGGGAGAATCCCCGCTTCGGGCCGGTCCGGGGCGGGATCGCGGACCAGGTGGCCCGTGCTTTGGGGTTCGACACCGTTATCCGTTGACCTGCATGAGGTTAGGCGGGAACCAGGGGCCGGCGCTGATTGACATGGATGGGCGGGATGCCCTAGCTTCCATGCAACATCCGGGGCGCCCGGCATCCGCCGGCGGCGCACTGGAGCTACCAGAGAAGGGAGCAGGTGGTATGGAAAGCACCGAGCAGCAGGTCAGCACCCCGGGCTTCACGCTCGTCATCACCGACAAGGCGGCCCAGGAAGTCCACAAGTTCATGAGCGCGGAAGAAGTGCCCGGCGAGACGGCGGGACTCCGCGTGAGCGTGCTTCCGGGCGGCTGCTCCGGCTTCAAGTACAGCCTGAACGTGGAAGAGCGTTCCCTCGAGGATGACACGGTACTGGAGATCAACGGCACCCGGGTCTTCGTGGACGGCTTCAGCATGCAGTACCTGAACGGCGTCACCATCGACTACGTGACCTCGATGCAGGGTTCGGGCTTCACCTTCACCAACCCGAACGCCACCGGCGGCTGCGGTTGCGGATCGTCCTTCACGGCATGATCCGCTCCTGAGCTGATGGTCCGTGGCGCCGCACACCCGTGCGGCGCCACTGTTTTCTGCCCATGGCCACCCTCGACCTCGCCGTCATCGCGCTCTACTTCGGGCTGACCCTCGGGGTCGGGCTGTGGATGTCGCGCGCCCAGCACACCGCCGGCGACTACTTCCTGGGCGCGCGGGACCTCCCGGCCTGGGCCATCCTGCTCTCGATCGTCGCCACCGAGACCTCAGCCCTCACCGTCATCTCGGTGCCGGCCGTCGCGGCCCGCGGCGACCTCACCTTCCTGCAGCTCCCCCTCGGCTACCTGATCGGGCGCGTGGCCGTCGCCGCCTGGCTCCTGCCGGGCTACTTCCGGGGCGAACAGGAGACCGCCTACGTCCGGCTCGAGACCCGGTTCGGGCCGAACACCCGGCGGATGATGTCGGTCATCTTCCTGGTCACCCGGCTGCTGGGGGACGGCGTCCGCGTCTATGCCAGCGCCATCCCCCTGGCCGTCCTCACCGGCTGGAGCATCCCGGTGTCGGTGCTCGCGATGAGTGCGGTCACGATTCTCTACACCTGGCATGGCGGGCTCAAGGCCGTGGTGTGGGTGGACGTCATCCAGCTGGTGGTGTACCTGGCGGGGGGCGTGGCGGCGCTCGTGATCGCGACCGGACTCGCGGGCGGGCTCGACAGCGTGCTGACGCAGGCCGGCGCCGCCGGCAAGCTGCGCTTCCTCAACCCCGTCGTGGACTTCACCGCGACCTACACCCTGCTCGGCGGGCTGATCGGCGGGGCCATGCTCTCCGCCGCCTCGCACGGGACCGACCACCTGATCGTGCAGCGCCTCCTGGCCAGCCGCGGGCTGCGCGAGGCGCGGGTGGCGCTGGTGGGTTCGGGGGTGGTGGTGCTCGCCCAGTTCGCGCTGTTCCTGCTGATCGGCACCACGCTCTGGGCCGCTGGCCTGGCTCCGGAATCGGTGCCCGCGGACCAGATCTTCTCCCGCTTCGTGGTGGAGCACCTCCCCGCCGGGCTCGCCGGGCTGGTCATCGCCGCGATCCTCGCGGCCGCGATGAGCACCCAGAGTTCGGCCATCAACGCGCTGGCGTCGTCCGTGACCCACGACCTCTACGCCGGGTGGTCCGGACGCCGGGACCCGGTGCACCTGCTCCGGATCGGCCGCCTCTGGACCCTGATCTGGGGTGGGCTCATCACCGCGGCGGCGCTGCTCTTCCAGGCGGTGGCCGGGGGGGGACAGACCCCGGTCGTGGTCTTCGCCCTGTCGATCGCCTCGATCACCTATGGCGGACTGCTCGGCGCCTACCTGCTCGCCGCCGGTCCGGCGCGGACCGAGGGCCGGGACGTCATTCTCGCCGTCGGGCTCACCGTCGCGGTCATGCTCACGCTGTTCCTGGCCAAGGCGCCGCTGGCCTGGCCCTGGTATGTGCCCCTGGGGTCGCTGATCACCGTCGCGACGGGGCTGCTCTCATCCGCCCTGCGGGGCAGAAAGGACCCAACGGCATGAGCCGGATCGTGCTCGGCGTGGATGCGGGGGGTACCAAGACCACCGTGATCGTGGCCGATGACGGCGCCATCGTCGCGCGCGCCACGGGACCCGGCGCCAAGATGCGGGCCGGCAAGGGCATCGCCTGCGCCACGACGATCGGGGAGATCGCACGCCACGCCATGTCGGAGCGCGGCCGGCTGCGGGCGGACATCCTGGTCGCGGGGGTCGCCGGCGCCGGACGGGAGCTGGAGCGGGAGGAGCTGCGCCAGGCGCTCCGCACCGAGGACTTCGCGGAGCGGGTGATCGTCACCGGGGATACCGAGATCGCCCTCGCCGCCGCGTTCGGGGACCGGCCGGGCATCGTGGTGACCGCCGGGACGGGCAGCATGGCGGTCGCGCGCGATCCCAGCGGCGCGCTGCACCGGGCCGGCGGCTATGGCTGGCAGATGGGAGACGAGGGCAGCGGCTATTCGATCGGACGGGCGGCGCTCGGGGCGGTGGGCCGGGCCGCCGACGGCCGGAGCCCCAGCACGGCGCTGACCGAGCTGATTCTCCGCGCCACCCGGAGCGAGGTGACCGACCGCCTGGTCCAGTGGGCCGCGGCCGCCGGGGTGCCCGAGGTCGCGGCCCTCGCGCCGCAGGTATTCGAGGCCCAGCGCCAGGGCGACACCGTCGCCGCCGGCATCATCGACTACGCGGCGCGCGAACTCGCCGCGCTCGTCACCCGTCTCCTGCCTCACTTCGGCACGGACCAGCAGGTGCCGGTCGAGGTGGCCACCAACGGAGGCCTGCTGCTGCATGGCGGCCCGCTCTACCGCCTGCTCGCCACCAAGCTCGGGGAGGAACCCCGGCTGCGGCTGCTCCCGGGGCCACTCGACGCCGCGGCGGGGGCGATTCACCTGGCGGGGAAGTAAGCCCCACGGTTGGACCAGCGGGGAACAGGGAACGGGGAACGGAGAACGGGAAGCGGGGAACAGGGAACGGGGAACGGGGAACGGGAATGGGAAGTCGGCGAGTTTCACCGGCAACCCTCGACCCCGTTCCCCGTTCGCCGTTTCCTCTTCCCGCCCTACCCGCAGCGTGCGCTGTTGAACACCACGAAATGGAGCAGCAGCCCGGCGACGACGATGCCCGCCAGCGGCAGCCACGGCATCTTGAACTGGCCCTTGCCGTCGGGGTTCCGGAGCCGGCTGTGGAAGGTCCCGTAGAGGAAGTAGATCAGCAGCCCTGCCAGCAGCCACCAGCTGAACCGCCGCCAGGTGAGGCAGGGCAGCTGGAGCATCAGGTAGAGGCAGGCCACGACCGAGATCATCGGGGTGAAGGGCACCCAGGGCACCCGGAACGGCCGCACCCGCTCCGGTTCCTTGTAGCGCAGCACGATCACCCCGATGGAGACCAGCACGAAGGCAAAGAGCGTCCCGATATTCGTCAGGTCCACCACCTCGGCGATGTTGGCCGTGGCCGCGAAGGTGCCCACGAACACCCCGGTGATGATCGTCCCGACGTACGGGGTCTTGAACCGCGGATGCACCTTGGCGATGAACGGCGGCAGCAGGCCGTCCCGCGCCATGGAGAAGAAGATCCGCGGCTGCCCCATCTGGAACACCAGCAGCACGCTGAACATCGCGACCACGGCGCCCAGCGCGATGATGAACCGCGAGGCATTGAGCAGCCATGCGGGGCCGTTGGCGAACTCCAGCGCGGTGAGCATCGGTTCGGCGGTGCCCAGCGCCTTCCACGGCGCGATGCCCGTCATCACCGCCGAGAGCGCGATGTAGAGCACGGTGCAGATCACCAGGCTCATGATGATGCCGAAGGGCATGTCCTTCGCCGGGTTCTTGGCCTCCTCCGCCGCGGTGCTCACCGCGTCGAACCCGATGTAGCTGAAGAAGATGATCGCCGCGCCGGCGCTGACCCCGGCCCACCCGTTCGGCATGAAGCCGCCATCCACCGGGTTGGTCCAGTTCTCCGGCCGGATGAGGAACGCCCCCACCGCGATGAAGAACAGGATCAGCCCCACCTTGAGCAGCACCATGACGTTGTTGGAGTCTGCGGATTCCTTGACCCCGCGGATGAGGATCATCGTGATCCCCGCGACCGCGAGAAACGCCGGCAGGTTGAAGATGATCGGCACCCCGGCGACCTGCGGCGCCAGCGTCATGGCGGAGGCGAGGTACTGGGTGCCGGCGTCGGCCGCGCCCCCCGCGACCGCGGCGGCCGCCAGGCTGGCGGAGCGGTAGTCGGTGGCGAGCCAGGCGGGGATATGGACTCCGAAGAATTCCAGCAGCTCCCGGAAGTGCCCCGACCAGCCGATGGCGACCCCGATGTTGCCGACCGCGTACTCGATGATCAGGTCCCAGCCGATGATCCACGCGATCAG
>CAZPER010000071.1:0-19489 GCA_964585655.1 uncultured Gemmatimonadaceae bacterium
CGAAGGCGCGGAGCATCCGCTCGGTGTGATCGCGGGACCGTCCGTGCGGTTCCCGCACCGACACCGGCACGCCCCCCGCCACGCCAGCCAGGAGAAGGCATCCCTTGATCTGGGCGCTCGAGACCGGCATCTCGTGGCGGAGGGCAGTGAGCTTCCCTCCGTGGATGCTGAGCGGCAGCGTGCCCGCCTCGTTTCGCTCGACGATGCGGGCGCCCATCCGGGCGAGCGGCACCGTCACCCGGCGCATCGGGCGGCGACGGAGGGAGCGATCGCCGGTGAGGGTGGAGCGAAAGGGGTGCGCGGCCAGCAACCCGAGGATGAGGCGGGTCGTGGTGCCCGAGTTGCCGCAATTGAGCACCGCGGACGGGCGACGGAGGCGCCCCCGCCCCCGCACCGTCACCACCTTGCCGTCGCCCAGCGGGGTGATCTCGGCGCCGAGCTGGCGGAGCACCCGGGCGGAGGACCGGGCATCCAGGCTGGTGAGCATCCCGCCGATGTGGCTGGTGCCACGGGCCATGGCCGCGAACAGCAGGGCGCGGTGGGAGAGGCTCTTGTCGCCGGGAACCCGGATGGTGCCGCCGACCAGCATGACGGTCTCGGGAAGAGGGAGTCGTCGCTTCGGGGGTAGAAGAGTACCGGCGGCGGTGCTAGCGCTCCAGCCCCCGCCGGAAGCTCGCCGCCTCGGTGAGGTAGGCCGTCAGGCCCTCCCGATCCCCGCGGTCGAGCAGCCGGCGCAGGTCGGCCAGGGAGGCTTCCATCCCCGCCAGCGCGGCCCGCACCGGCTCCCGGTTCTGCAGCAGCACCTCCACCCACATCTCGACCGGGCTGGCCGCGAGCCGGGTGGTGTCCCGCATGCCGGAGCCGAACGCGGCGCCGCGCAGGGACGGCTCGCGGGCCACGGCGGCGGCGAGGGCGCTGGCCACCGCCTGCGGGAGGTGGCTGCTCCAGGCGAGACGGAGGTCGTGGGTCGCGGCCTCGATGAGGACCGGGTGGGCGCCGATCACCGAGGCCCAGAAGTCCATGACCTCGCGGGCGGCGGTATCGCCTTCGGGACCGGTGGAGCAGACATAGACCAGCGCGCCGGCCAGCAGTTCCGCGCTCGCCCCCTTCCACCCCTGCACGTGGGTGCCGGCAAAGGGATGCCCCCCGGCGAAGCGCGCGGCGAGGCCGGCCGCACGGGCGGCGGCGAGGACCGGGAGCTTGATGCTCGCCACATCGGTGACGATAGCGCCGGGAGCGAGGTGGGGCGCGATCAGCGGCAGCAGCTCGAGGATGGCTCGCGGCGGGGCCGCCAGCACCACCAGTTCCGCATGGCGCACGGCCCGCGCAGGGGTATCGGCGATGTCGTGCACCGCCTGCGCCTTGAGGGCGTGGACGGTGTCGGGTCGGTCGGGGGCATAGCCCACCACCGACGGGACCCCGGCGAGCGTGGCCCGCCAAGCCAGCGAGCCACCGATGGCGCCCAGCCCGAGCACCGCGAGTGAATTGGGCCGCATAGCGTTGTGCGAGGGTCCCGCTGGAAGGGGAGCGCGACGACGGTCGCGGAGGTGGACGGCGTCAAACGTACTGCCGGGCCCGAGCGTCCTCAACCGAAGCGGAGGGCGGTGGATCGGCGCGTCCCGCCCCGGATCGGGCTCAGGCTTGGCGCGGGCACCACGCCGGCCCAGATTGAGTGGAACCGCGGGCCGCACCACGCCGCGCGTCCCCGCGGCCGGTGCAGGTCCGCCCGGCCCCCACGCCCGGAGCCCCGATGGCGACTATCCTGATCGTCGAAGACAGCCCCGACAACATGAAGCTGTTCCGCACGCTGCTGACCTTGAAGCAGCATGCGGTGGTGGGGCTGACCAGCGGCGACGGCCTGCTGCCGACCCTGGACCAGTCCCCGCCGGACCTGGTGCTGATGGACATCCAGCTACCGGGGAAGGACGGCTTCACCCTGCTCGGCGAGATCCGGGCCAGTGCCCACCGCGCGCTGCGGGTGGTGGCGCTCACGGCGCACGCCATGGCCGGGGACCGGGAGCGGGCGCTGGCGGCCGGCTTCGATGGGTACATCACCAAGCCGATCGATATCCGGGCCTTCCCGGACCAGGTGGCGCGGGCGCTGGCGGGGGAGCGGGTGACGACGTAGGCAGCACGGTCGGTCGGCACGTTAGCGCCAAACGCCTCATCGCCCAATCGCCTGATCGCCCACCCGCCCGACTGGCGAACCGGCCCGGATGGGTATATTTCCCTATCCATGGATCAGCCACCGAAACGCCCTTCCAGGAGCGGTGGGCCTCCCACGCCCCCACCCTCCGGCACCCACGACCGCCAGGCCCTGCTCAAGGCCTTTCAGGACGTGGTCAAGGACGAGAGCGACCGCGCCTCGCATGGGCTCCCCGTGCCCGACGTGCCGAGTTCCCGGGCCCCGTTCTGGATCGTCAGCCTGACCACGTTGACGGTGGCCGCGGCGCTGTTGATCGGGCAGCCGGCGTGGCTCTTTCCCCGGGCCCCGAAGGAACCGCCCGTGCTGGAGGAGGCGAGTCTCCGGGTGCGGATGTATGTCGAGATCGAGCGGATCGAGCAGTTCCGCGCCGCCCAGGGTCGCCTGCCGGCCACGCTGCTGGAAGCGCTGGGGGACACCACCGGGCTGCAGTATTCCGCCGGTGGCGAGGGGTACAGCCTGACGGGACGCAACGCCGGCATCGCGCTGACCTATACCTCGAGCCAGTCGCCCCGGGAGTTCGTGGGGCAGAGCTACGACCTGATCCGGCGCCGGGGGACATCATGAGGGGACGTCGGGGCTGGACCCTGATCGAGATGCTGGTCGTGATGGTCGTGCTGGGCGTCCTGGCCTCGCTCGCGGTGCTCAAGTACATCGACCTGTCCCGCACCGCCTTCGCCGCCAAGATCGTGGGGGAATTCACCACCGTCCGCCTGGCGGCGTACAACTACGAAGCCGATCACAACAACATCTGGCCCGGGGACCAGGGCCCCGGGATCTCCCCACCGGAGCTGGCCCCTTACCTGCCGACCAACTTCTCGTTCGTGACCCCGACCTACCAGCTTGACTGGGACAACCGCAGCCCGTCCATGGATCCCTACCAGATCGCGATCTCGGTCACGTCGTCCGACGCCCGGCTGATGAACGCGCTGCGGCAGAATCTCGGCACCAAGGCCCCGTACTTCTTTGCCGGCAACCGGCTGACCTACGTGCTGATCGACGAGTTCGGGAACTGGTAGCCTGGCTGCATCCAGCGACACGGCCGTCCGGGCAGGGCGTGGCCAAGCCCCGCCAACCCCACGCCCTGCCCCGCCGACCGTGTCGCCGCATCACTCCTCGATCCGCTTCCGGGCTGTCGTCTCCCGCTCCCACTGCCGGGCGATCTTGAGCACCTCCGGGTCCACCCGCGGGAACTGGGGCGCCATCCGGTCCAGCGTCTCCGCCACCACCTGCGCCACCAGCAGGTCCCGGGTCTTCTTGCGGTCGGCGGGGACCAGGTACCAGGGGGCGTAGTCGGTGCTGGTCCGCTCCAGCACGTCCTCGTACGCCTCGGTGTAGTCGTCCCAGCGCTTCCGCTCCGAGAGATCGCCGACCTGGAACTTCCAGTTCTTGAGGGGATCATGGATCCGCTCGAGCAGCCGGTCCTTCTGCTCCTCGCGGGAGATGTGCAGGAAGAACTTGAGGATGGTGACCCCGTTCTCCGTGAGCATCCGCTCGAAGTCGCAGATCTGGACGTAGCGCTTCGACCAGACCGGCTTGGGCACCAGGTCGTGGACCCGGACCACGAGGACGTCCTCGTAGTGTGACCGGTTGAAGATGCCGATGGTGCCCTTGGCCGGCACCGCCTGGTGCACTCGCCAGAGGTAGTCGCGGGCCAGTTCGTACTCGGTGGGGCGCTTCAAGTTGCTGACCACGCACCCCTGGGAGTTGAGGGGGCCGAAGACCTTGCGGGTGAGGCCGTCCTTCCCCGAGGCGTCCCGCCCCTGGAAGACGATCAGCAGCGCCTGCTTCCCTTCGGCGTAGAGCGCCACCTGCTGCTCGGTCAGCCGCTCGATGAGCGGAGTGAGCAGCGCCTCGGCGGCTTCCCCCTTCGGTTCGCGGTCGTCCGTGGCGAGGTCGTCGGTCAGGGCAATCCGTTTGCCTGGCTTGAGCGGCTTGAGCGCCATCGGGGCCTCGGGTGTAAGACGGGGAGACGGGAGACGGCAGGATGGTAGCGCCGAATCGTCCCATCGTCCAATCGCCTCATCGCCCACCTGCCTACTCCCGAATGAACGTCCCCGCCCGGAGTTCGGTGATCGCCTGCTGGATCTCCTGCTGGGTGTTCATCACGATCGGGCCGTACCACGCCACCGGCTCCTCCAGCGGCTGCCCCGAGACCAGCAGGAACCGCACCCCCATGGGCCCCGCCTCGACCGTCACCTCATCCCCGCGATCGAACAGCACCAGCGACCGATCGCCAAGATCGCCGCTCCGGACGGTCGTTTCACTGCCATCCGGTTCGGTAGACTCGGTGAGCACACCGAAGGGCGCCGACGCCGAGCGGAAGCGCGCGCTGCCCTCGAAGATGTAGGCGAAGGCGTGGCGGGTGGTCTCGACCGGCAGCGTCTTGCGCTGCTCGGGGGGCACCCAGACATCGAGATACCGGGGGTCGGCGGCGACGCCGTCCACGGGACCGCGCTTCCCCCAGAACTCCCCGCACACCACCCGCACCCGGGTCCCGTCGTCGTCCACGACCTCGGGGATGTCCTTGCTGGTGACGTCCTGGTAACGGGGGGCGGTCATCTTGAGCGACGACGGCAGGTTGGACCAGAGTTGGAAGCCGTGCATCCGCCCCTGCCGGTCGCCGCGGGGCATCTCCTGGTGCAGGATGCCGCGGCCGGCGGTCATCCACTGCACGTCACCGGCGCCGAGGGTACCGCGGTTGCCGAGACTGTCACCGTGGGCGACTTCCCCGGTGAGGACGTACGTGATGGTTTCGATGCCCCGATGCGGATGCCAGGGGAAGCCGGCGAGGTAGTCATCCGGCCGGTCGTTGCGGAAGTCGTCGAACAGCAGGAAGGGATCGAACTCGCTGGTGTCGCCGAAGCCGAAGCCGCGGCGCAGCTTCACCCCGGCCCCCTCGAGGGTGGGCTTGGGGGTGATCACCCGGCGGATAGGACGGACCGACATGGCAGACTCCTGCAGGACGCCGGCCCCGCGCGGGGCCGGCGCCCGGCTCAGAACAGGTTGAGCACCCGCATCACCGCACCGTGGGCGAGCATCGCGTCCGGCGAATCCTGCAGGGTGCCGTCGTAGCGGCGCTGGAAGGGCGCACCCTCGGGATCCGGATCGAGCAGCCGCCGCACCCGGGCTTCCAGGGCCTGCGGCTCGGGGAGTTCCGCCCCGGGCTCGAGGATGTCGTCCAGCTCCAGCAGCAGCTGGGAGAGGGGCCGGAGCCAGGCGAACTGCGGGTCGTTGATCACCACCTGCAGGAAGGCGCCGTTCCCCTCCACGCGGCCGTGGAGCTTCTCGTAGACCCGGCGCTCGGACTCGAGGATGTGGCGGTGCAGTGCCAGCAGCACCGGCCGGAGCGCCTTGGCCCGGGAGACGGTGATGGCGCGCTCGAGATCATCGGGTGAGGTGGGGCCGGTGGGCGTTGAATCGGACATACGAACTCCCCTTTCTGGTGGGGAGATTATTCGAGTTGTGGCGGGGAAGGAAGGGGTGTCGGGGCCGTCCGAAGCGCTATCGCGGCGGAAGCGGTCGATTGCCAGTGGGGTGCGGCCCAGATATTCATGGATTGCGGTGCGGAAATCAGCCGAGTGCGCGCCGGTCGGGTCCGGGACCAGTATTCCAACTGTCCGGGGGGGAACGCAACCATGAATACCGGAACGACAGGGACCACGTTCGAAGTCTCGCCGGTCGGCGTCAATCAGTTCCCGCTCCCCGAGGCGCCCTACGCCGCCGCACTGCAGCAGCAGCTGGAGCCGGGGGCGCGTCGAAAGGCCATCGAGTCCTGCTGCAGCTACCGGGGCACCCTGGTGGCAGATGTGACGAGCCACCCCTTCGTGGCCGCGGTGCACCTCGCGTTTGCCCGGCATCATCCGCTGGTGTTCTCCCCCGATCTGATCTGGCTGCTGGTGCTCCAGGGCTTCGCCAACCATGTCAACGCCCACCCGGAGCGGGTGCGGGACCAGCTGGTGCCCCACCAGGGGAAGGCCTCGATCTCCATCCGGCGGGACGACTTCATCAAGGGGTCGCCGGAGAATCCCTGGGAGGAGGTGTTCGCTGCCTTCTCGGCGGAGGTGCGAACGCATCTCGGCGCCGCGACCCACGACCTGCTGCTGCCACGGTTCACGACGACGGGGGAGCGGGAGCGGGCCGCGGCAGAAGTTGTGCTGCTCGGCGCGATGCGGAAGTACTTCGACTACGGCCTTTCCACGTTGTGCGGGATTCCCCGGGTCACGCTGGAAGGGACGCCAGAGGACTGGGATCAGCTCGTGGCGCGCACCAGGGAGCTCCAGAGGTTCGAGCTCGGGTGGTGGCTGGGCACGCTGCTGCCGGTGCTGGAGGAGTTCTCGGCCGCGGCACGAGGAGAAGTTCGGCTGGAGTTCTGGCAGTCAGTGTATAAGGAGGCGGGGGAAAGCGGCGGGCCCTACCTCACCGGATGGGTGACGGCGTTCTTCCCCTACACCGTGGCACGGGACTCCGGCGTCGCCTGCGACCGGAACTCGTGGCGCGCCGCTCCATGGTGGGGGCTGCGTGGGGAGCCGGCGCCAAGGGGGCGCCCCTCAGCGGACGCGGGCCCCACGCTCGAGGACCTGCCGAGCGGACTCACCCGGACACCGTTCCATTGGGATGTGATGGGCCGCCGGTACCCAATGGAGATGCTGGCGGGGTTCACCGGGGTGCGGCAGTCGCCGGAGACCCTGGCGCTCCGGCCGGAGGTCGGGTGGGGGGTGCGGGCGGGGAGTTCGTAGTCCGAGCTTCGAGCCTGCCCCGGGGGGGGGCCGCCTCGCTGCGGCCGGTAAGCGTCATGCAGGAAGTGCTCGGGGTGGGGATCGAACCCACATGAGGATTGCTCCTCAAGGGATTTTAAGTCCCTTGCGTCTGCCAGTTTCGCCACCCGAGCGGTGCACCGGAAGCTAGCCCCAAGGCGAGCAGGGGAAAGGGGAGACGGTGTCCCCGCCTAGGGCGGCCCGACCCGCCGCGCCACCGCGGTGACGGAGTCGCTCTGGTCGCGCAGGTCAATGGACACCACGCGGCCATCCCGCCGGGTGAACTCGAAGAGCAGGGTCGGGTCCACGTCGTAGACGTCGGGGCCTTCCGAGGGGTAGTGCCACCGGGGGATGAACCAGTCAGGGCGGATCCGCACCATGACGAAGGGCATGGTGTCCCCGACCACCCACTGGCCTAGCATGGTGCTGTCGCGGTAGGTGACGAAAAAGGGCTCCGGCGTCGCCGTGTCGCCGGCGGTCACCTCGCGGTATTCGTAGCGGCCCAGGTACGGCGCCGCCTCCGCCGCAGGGAGGGTCATCTGGTAGCGGGACTCGACGGCGATCCTGAGCGCCACCCGGGTGGTCCCCCACTGCATCGCCAGGGTTCCGCCAAGGGGGCGGAGTTCGGGCCACCACCACGCGAGCGCGTCCACGTGCGGCGCCTGCACGGCGCGGACCGGGAAGCGAAACTGGCCGGGGATCGAGTCGGGGCGGTCTTCGTGGAAGCGGCGAAAGCGCGGGTCGAGGATCAGGCCCCACTCCCCCGAAGGGCGCACCACCATCCAGAGAGAGTAGCGACCCTTCGGGACGGGATGGCCGTCGAGGGTGAAGTCGCGGCCCGCGTCGAGTGTGGTGGCCCAGTCCGCGCCCGGGGTCCAGACTTCTCCCCACTTCACCACCTTGCCGAACAGCGAATCGCGCCCGCGCGAACGGGGCCGCGAGTACTCGATGGTGAACCGGGCACCATCCAGCACCTGGGTGACAGCAGCGGGCTCGCTGGCGCGCGCCTGGCCCGGAAGGGTGCCCGGCACGGTGAGGAGTGCGAGGAGCAACGGGAGGGCTGGGCGCATCGGCAAAAGGTAGGTAGGCCGGGCAGGTGGGGTAAGGGCGATTGGGCGGACGCCGCCCGCCCACGCACCTCGCCGCTACGGGCTCCCCGCCGCGCTCAGCCGAGACCCCGCCGCCGCGATCATCGCCGGGAGCTCCGCCTGTGCGAACCACCGCCCGCCCACCGCCACGCCGGAGATCCGGGCGGTGTTCCGGATGTCGGCGAGCGGGTCGGCGTCGAGCAGCACAAGGTCGGCGCGCTTCCCCACCGTGATCGTCCCCCACTCCTTCCCCGCGCCGAGGTACTCGGCGGGCACGGTGGTGGCGGTGGCGAGGGCCTGGCGCGTCGTGAGTCCGGCGTCCACCAGCTGCTCCAGCTCCCGGTGCAGGGTCCAGCCGTAGCCCATGAGGCCGCCCGGCCCATCGCTCCCGGCCATGATCTTCCCCCCGGCCGCGACGATGCCCCGCACCAGCCGGTTGCGCACCGCGATGTAGCGCGCGCGCCGCGCCTCGCTCGGCGGGTTCTGCCAGTACCGCTGCCGCGCATTCCAGTACAGCTCCAGCATCTTCGGCGGGATATGGGAAAAGTCGGGCCGGGCGCGCACCTCCTCGTCACTCCGGTACTCGGCGAACCAGAGCCGGAAGAAGGCGAGGGTCGGGGTGACGTACACCCCGGCGGCGGCGGTGGCGCGGGCCAGCGCGTCCACCTTGGCCTCGTCCACATGGTCCAGGGTGGCCCAGTTGGCGGCCCGATACGCACCCACGTCGGAGACGGACTGCCGACTCGGGGCGGAGTCCGCCAGGACCGATTCCATGTAGTTGTCGAGGTGTTCGATCTGCTGGCCCACCGCCAGCGCCCGCGCCACGGTGACCCGCGGGTCCACGTGGCCCACCACCGGGATCTTCCGCGCCCGCGCCTCGGCCACGATGGCGTCGTACACCTCCGGCGTGATGAGCACGGTGAGCTTGATGAAGTCGTACCCCGAATCCGCCACGGCGCGCACCGCCGCCCGCGCCTCGTCCGGCGTGCGGACCACCATGCTGTGGGGATCGTTCCGGCCGGCAAACTGCGGGCTCGCGATCCAGAGCTGCGGACCGGCCAGGGCCCCGGCCTCGATCTGGCGCCGGAGCTGATGGTGCAGCGGGGTCCCGATCATCATCCGCGCCGTGGTGACGCCATTGGCGAGCATGACCCCGAGCTCGTACGGCGCCACCGAGTCTGGCACCCATTCATCGGCGTAGAGATGGGCGTGCATGTCCGCCAGCCCGGGGATCAGGAATTTGCCCCGGCCGTCCACCCGCTGGGCGCCACCGGGAATCCGCACCGTGCCGGCAGTGCCGACGGCGGTGATACGGCCGTCCTTCACCACCACCGTGGCGTCGCGGAGCACCGTGTCCCGGTCCATGGGAATGACGGTGGCGCCGACGACGGCCCACGTGCCGCGGGTCAGCGCGGTGCGGGAGTGCTGGGCAGTGGTAGCGGAAGGCAGGGCGAACAGGAGGAGCAGCGGGACCGCACGGATCATCGTTGCGCTCTGGAGCATGGTCGGCCGTGATGGGGACGGCCGACCCCTACGGCGGGAAATGGGGCGGAGTGTCAGCCGGCGATTGCTACTTCTCGCTCCGCACCCCCGCCGCGGCACGGGTGGCCCAGATGGCCGCCGGCCGGTCGAAGCTGGCGCGCCACTTCCGTCCCACCTCATCCACGATGCGCCCCTCTTCCTTGGGTGGGAGCAAGGCGATTACCGCCCCACCCCACCCCGCCCCCGTCAGCCGGGCGCCGTAGGCCCCCGCGCGTGCCAGCTCCGCCGCCAGAAAATCGGCCTCGGGGCAACTTGACTGGTAGTCCTGCTGCAGCGAGGCCATCCCCGCGGCCAGGTACCCGCCCACCGTCACCAGATCCCGCTCCGCGAGCGCCGCGGCCGCGCGTCGGGTGCGCGCCGTCTCGGTGACGACGTGACGAAGCCGGAGGCTCCAGGGTGGCGGCAGCTCGCGCAGCAGGCCCGGGAGGTCGGCCTCGGTGATCTCCGCGAGCGCGTTGGCCGAGTGGCCCCGCTGCCGCACCAGCCGCAGGGCCTCCTCGCACTCCTGCCGCCGCTGATTGAGGTGGCCACCGGTCAGTTGGTGGGCCACGCCGGTCTCGAACACGAAGACCTGCCCCGGGAGCGGGACGTGCTCCATCCGGCCGCTGGCGGTTTCGTAGAGCAGCGCGTGGCCGGCGCGGCCCAGCGCGGCGATGGTCTGGTCCATCCGGCCGCACTTCACGCCCACCTCATCGTGCTCGGCGTGATACGCGACTTCCGCCAGCAGCTCGGGCGCGGCGCGCTTCGCGGAGAGACCGGTGAGGGCCCGCGCCACCGCCACGGTGAGGGCGGCGGAGCTGCTGAGCCCGGCGCCGACGGGAACGGTGCTGCCGATGGCCAGGTCCCCGCCCTGCGGCGCCAGCCCGGCGCGGGCGAGCACCCGGATGACCCCGGCCACGTAGGCGGTCCATCCCTCCCCGGGCGCATCGGGATCCAGGGTGTGGACCACGCCGTCCCGCGCCGAGACCAGCCGCCAGCCGGCCGCGGGGCCGGCCGCCACGACGGTGCGGCGTTCGAGGGCGAAGGGCAGCACCGGACCGCCGTTGTAGTCGAGGTGCTCGCCGATCAGGTTGACCCGCCCCGGGGCCGACACCACGACCGCGGGGGCGCTTCCAAACCGCTCCCGAAAGAGCGATGTTGCCTGTCGCACCGGCGACACCGTTATGTCGCGCAGACTGCCCTCCCGGAGGTTTCTTGGTTCGGTTCCTGCGGCTCCTCGCCGCGGTCTCCCTGCTCTGCAGCCCCGCCCTCACCGCCCAGCTCGAGCCGCTGGGCGCCCCCAAGGGGACGCTCCGCTTCGAGCTCGGCGGGCTGTTCCAGAGCGCCGACAGCCGGTACTTCGATGGCCAGCGGCAGGACTACCTGGCCGACTTCGGCGGCGCCGATTTCGGCAGCAACCGGATGCCCTTCCTGGCGCGGGCGGACACGCTGCTGGGCCAGGTCCTGGGGCAGTCCGGCTACCGGCTCAACCTGGGGCGGCAGCGGAGCAACGGGCAGCTCACCATCGGCAGCGGGATCCTCGGCGGGTCGCTGGGGCTCACCTCGAGGCTCACCATCTTCGCGCGGGTGCCCCTGGTCACGACGCGGGTGCAGGCCAGCCTGCGGCTCGACAGCACCACCGCCGACGCGGGCCTGAACCCCGCGCACCCCACACTCGGCAACGCCCTCGGGCAGAACAACGCCGCCGCCTTCTTCAACACCTTCGACCAGGCGCTGGCGGACCTTCAGGCGCGGATCTCAGGCGGAACCTACGCCGGGAACCCCGCGCTCGACAGTCTGGCCCGGGACATCGCCAGCCGGAGCAGCATCCTCCGGGACCAACTCGCCCAGGTCACCAATGACCCCAACGTCGCGAGCCCGTTTCTCCCCAGCGCGGGGAGCGCCACCGGGCAGCAGCTGACCGCCGCGATCCGCGGGCTGAGCGACACGCTGGTGACCACGCTCGGCGTGGGCACCGCGCTCCTCGACCCGGTGCTCGCGGCCGGCCTCCTGACCAGCGCCGAGTTCACGGCGTTCGTCGCCGACCCGCTGGGGCCGGTGGGGGCGTTCCCGCTCACCGAGTCGAAGATCTCCCGCGCCGGCGACACCGAAGTCGGGGCCATCTACACGCTGATCGACCGGTTCGACCGCCCGGGCACCACCGGCGGCTTCCGCCTCGCGGTGACCGGCATGATGCGGCTCCCCACCGGCCAGCGGGACGATCCCGCCAACCTGCTCGACGTCGGCACGGGGAATGGGCGCTACGAGGTCGGAGTCTCCGGTGCGGCGGACCTCGGCGCGCGCCGGTGGGGCGTGCGGCTCACCGGCGGCTACCTGGTGCGGCTCAAGACCCTGCGGGTGCGCCGGGTGACGAGCCCCGATCAGCCCTACGCCCCCGCCACCACGCTCACCAACATCGACCTCGACGCCGGCGATATCCTGAGCCTTGGCGCCCGGCCGTTCTACCGGCTGGCACGGAGCCTGGCGCTCAGCGGCAGCGTGGACTACTGGCGCGCCGGCGACGACGCCGCCCGCTACTCCAGCGCGGCGGATGCCATTCCCGGCGTTTCGGCGAGCGTGCTCGCGGCGCAGTCGGGACGAAGCGCGGTGGCGCTGGGGGGCGGGCTCAGCTACGTGGGGCGCGCGGTGCGGGAGTGCGAGGCCAACCGGCGCTGTGGCTTGCCCATCGAGGCGAGCTGGAACTACTCGACAGTGATCGCGGCGACGGGCGGGCGGGTGGAAAAGTTCCGCAGCACCCGGCTCGAGATCCGCTGGTACCAGCGGCTATGGCGCTGACGCGATGAGCGGCCCCGGCGATCGTCCCAGCCTGGCCAACCGGTTCCGGATCGCGGAGCTGCGGTCGGTGGCCATCACCGGGCTGTTCGTGCTGGCGGTGCTCTACACCCTGCACCTCGCACGGGACCTGGTGCTGCCGATCGTCCTGGCGCTGTTCCTCTCCCTGCTGCTGCAACCGGTGGTGCGGCTGCTGCGCCGGTGGCGGGTCCCCAACGCCGCGGCGCCGGCGCTGGTGCTGCTGGTGCTCCTCGGCGGCGGGGGGATCGCGCTCTACAACCTCTGGACCCCCGCCGCCGAATGGGTGGTCCGGGCGCCACAGGACCTCAAGAAGCTCGAGACCAAGGTCCGGCGGATCGTGCGCTCGGTGGAGAGCGTGACCCGCACCGCGGAACAGGTGGACCAGATCACCGAGGTCGGGACCACCGACGCGCCCCAGGTGTCGCTCAAGCAGCCCACCCTGAGCGAGACCATTCTCGGCGGGGCCTGGCACCTGCTCGCGACCGGGCTCATCATCGCGGTGCTGGCGTATTTCTTCCTGGCCTCCGGCGACCACTTCGTGCGCAAGCTCCCGCGGATCATGCCCCGGGAAGGGGCGGAGCGGGTCATGGCGATCATGCAGGAGACCGAGGCACAGATCTCCCGCTACCTGCTGGCCGTGACCCTGATCAACCTGGGGCTCGGTGCCCTGACCGCGGCCGTCATGGCCCTGCTGGGGATGCCGACGCCGCTCCTGCTCGGCGTGCTCGCCGCCGCGATGAACTTCGTGCCGTACATCGGCCCGATCACCATGGCCACGCTGCTGGGGATGGTGGCGCTGGTGACCTACCCCGACGTCGGCCAGGCGCTGCTGCCGCCGGTGGCGTACCTCTCGCTGCACGCCACGGAGGCCAATTTCCTCACGCCGCACCTGCTCGGGCGGCGGCTGCCGCTCTCGCCGGTGGTGATCTTCGTCGGCTTCCTGTTCTGGTGGTGGATCTGGGGCGTGCCCGGGGCCATCCTGGCGGTCCCGATCATGGTGACGATCAAGATCATCTGTGACAAGACCGAGCGACTGGCGGCGGTGGGGGAACTGCTGGGGCGATAGCGGGAGGAGCGGGAGACAGGAGACGGGAGACGGGAGACGGGACCTGAACGCTTTTCCCGTCTCCCGTCTCCTACCTCCCTCTTCTCCCTTCCCTGCCGTTCCGCCTATCGCCCCAGCAACGCCGCCGCATGCTGCCGCGCGGTCGCCGCGTCGGCATCGCCGAGCATCCGCGCGATCTCCCCGACCCGATCCTCGCCGTGGATCTGCTGCACGTCGCTGGTCGCGATCCCGCGCTTCGCCGCCTTGGACACGACGAGGTGGCGCTCCGCCCGGGCCGCAATCTGCGGCAGGTGGGTGATCACCAGCACCTGGCGCCGAGCCGCCACTTCCGCCAGCGCCGCGCCCACCTCCGCCCCCACTTCGCCGCCGATCCCCGCATCGATCTCGTCGAAGATCAGCGTCGGGACCTGGTCGTGCCGGGCCAGCACCACCTTGAGCGCGAGCATAATGCGGGAGAGTTCGCCGCCCGAGGCGGCGCGGGCCAGCGGCCGCGGCTCCATCCCGGCGTTGAGCCGCACCAGGAAAGTGATCCCCTCCTGCCCCGCGGACTCGATCCGCCCGAGGGGTGCCAGCTCTACTTCCAGCCTGCCGCCCCCCAGGCCGAGCTGCGGCAACAGCCGCGAGACGCCGCGGGCGAGGCGCCCGCCAGCTTCACGCCGCTTGGCGGTGAGCGCGTCGGCAGCCGCCTCGGCCGCCCCTTCCGCCGCCACCCGGCGCGCGCCGAGCTGGCGCAGGTCGAGGTCGGCGGGATCGAGCAGGTCGAGCTCGCGCGCCGCCTGCGCCCTGGTCTCGAGCACCGCCTCCAGGGTGGCGCCATGCTTCTGCTTGAGCCGGTAGATGAGGTCCCGCCACCGCTCGATCTCGGCGAGCCGTGCGGGATCATCCTCCAGGCCGTCGGCGTAGCCCCCCGCCAGCCGCGCCAGTTCGCTCAGGCCGGCGTAGGCGCCGTCCAGCAGCTCCCGCCAGGCGCCCACCGAGGCATCAATCCGCTCCAGTCCGGCCAGCAGTCGCTCCGCCTGCCCCAGCGCCTGGAGCGCCCCTTCGTCCTCGCCGTCGAGGAGCTGCGCCAGCCGCTGCGCCTGCTCCGCCAGGGTCCCCGCGTGGGCCAGCCGGCGCGCCTCCTGGTCCAGGGACTCGTCCTCCCCGGGGCGCAACTTCGCGGCGTCGATCTCCTGCGCCACGTGTCGGAGGTAGTCGGCGCGGCGCCGCACCTCGTCCCGCTTCTCCAGCAGCGCCGTTTCCTCCGCCCGGAGGGTCGTGACGCTCCGCCAGGCGTCCTCCACGGCCGCGCGCTCCGGCGCTGCGCCGGCGAAGGCGTCCAGGATCTCGCGCTGCCCCTCGGCCTGGAGCAGTGACTGGGTCTCATGCTGGCCGTGCAGGTCCACGAGGAGGGCGCCGAGCCGGGCGAGGGTGCCAATGGTGGTGGGGCTGCCGTTCACCCAGGCGCGGGAGCGGCCGTCGCTTCCGATCTCGCGGCGGATGATCAGCCGGTCGTCCTCGGGCTCGACGCCGAGTTCTTCCAGCCGGCGGCGGAGGGGGGCGTCGCCGGCGTCCAGGGCGCCTTCCACCACGGCGCGAACGGCGCCGGGACGCACCAGGGTGCTGTCCGCGCGGGCGCCAAGCAGCAGGGCCACGGCGTCCACCAGCATGGACTTCCCGGCGCCGGTCTCTCCGGTGAGCACATTGAGCCCGGGACCGAGGGGAAGGGTGACGTCCGCGATGGTGACCAGGTCACGCACGCGGAGTTCGGTGATCACCGGACGACCTCGCGTTCGGACAGGTCGCCCCAGTTGAGCTTGGTGCGCATGCGGGTGAAGTACCCTTCCCCGCCGAGCCGGATGAGCAACACCGAGTTCTGGGCCCGGCGGACGTACACCCGGTCGCCCAGGGTCAGGGTGGTGCCGAGCTGCCCATCATACGAGACCAGGAGGTCGTCAGCGCTGGGGGAGACCGGCTCGGCGCAGATGGTGGCTTCGGGCGGCACCACCACCGGCCGGACGGCCAGAGTGTGGGCGCAGACCGGGGTGACGATCATCGCCTCCACCCCAGGGGCCACGATGGGACCGCCGGCGGAAAGAGAGTAGGCGGTGGAGCCGGTAGGGCTGGCGATCACGACCCCGTCGGCGCTGTAGGGGCCCAGTTCCTCGCCATCCACGCTCAGGCGGATGCGCACCACGCGGGCGACGCCGGCCTTGTGGATGGCGACGTCGTTGAGCGCCACCTGCTCGCTCCGGACGCCGCCCTCGTCGCTGATGATCGTGGCATGGAGCGCGAGGCGCCGCTCCAGGACGTAGCGGCCGGAGACCAGCGCATCGAGGGCGGTGGGGAGCTGATCGCGCGTGGCGGTGGTGAGGAAGCCGACCCGGCCGAGGTTCACGCCGAGGATGGGGACCTCGCGCCCGCGGAGCAGGCGGGCGCCGCGGAGGAGGGTCCCGTCGCCGCCAAAGGTGATGACGGCGTCGGGGACTTCCTCGTCCAGCAGCGGCCGGAGCTCATCCCAGAGCGGCACGAGGCTGGGCTCGGTGAGCAGGCGCATGCCGCGCGCCGGCGCCATCGCGGCGAACTCGCGCAGCACCGACTTGAGGTCCGCGTACCTCGGGTTTCCGACGACCCCGACCTTCATCGCGCCTCGACGCTCTCCTCGCTGTGCAGGGCGCGGAGCCGGCGGGCGATGCCGCCGGCGGAGAGCCCGAAGGCCTCGAGCTGCTCAGCGCGGGGCGCCTGCTCCACCAGCTTGTCGGGGATCCCGAGCGCGACCACCCGCACCTCCGGATTGGTGGTCTGCAGGGTCTCGGCCAGGTAGGCGCCGAAGCCGTTGACGATGGTCCCCTCCTCGACGGTCACCAGGGTGCGGTGCTGCGCGGCCAGGACCTGCAGCATCCCGGTGTCGAGCGGCTTCATGAAGCGGCAGTTGACCACCGCGGCGTCGATGCCCTCCGCGGCGAGCTCCTCGGCAGCCTTCCGGCTGTTCTCGACCATCGTCCCCACCGCCAGGATGGCGACGTCTTTCCCCTCCCGCAGCAGCTCCCAGGTGCCGTAGGGCACCGCCGCGACCTCGGCGGCGGGCCGCGGCTCGGCCGGCGCCTTGTCCCGCGGGTAGCGGATGCAGAAGGGGCCGTCGTGGGCCAGCGAGGTGCGCAACAGTCCGATCATCTCGTCGCCATCCCGCGGCGCGGTCACGGTCATGCCCGGGACCGCCAGCATGTAGGCGATGTCGTACAGCCCCATGTGGGTCTGGCCATCCTCGCCGACCAGCCCCGCGCGGTCCATGCAGAACGTCACGGGCAGGTGCTGCACCGCGATGTCATGGATCACGTTGTCGTAGGCCCGCTGCAGGAAGGTGCTGTAGATCGCCACCATGGGGCGGATTCCCCCGGTGGCGAGCCCGCCGGCGAAGGTCACCGCGTGCCCCTCGGCGATCCCCACGTCGAAGAACCGCGCCGGCCACTTCTTCTGGAAGATGCTGGTCCCGGTGCCGCTGGGCATGGCGGCGGTGATGGCCACCAGCTCCGGATGTTCCGCGGCAAGCTGGGTGATCGCGTCGCCGAAGACCTGGGTCCAGGTGGGCGGGCCGCTGGCCTTCTTCTTGGGCTCGCCGGTCTCGGGGTCGTAGGCGGCGAGGCCGTGCCACTTCTCCTTGTTGGCCTCCGCCAGCGCGAAGCCCTTCCCCTTTTCGGTGATCACGTGGATCACCCGCGGGCCGGTCATCGGCTTCACGAAGTGGAAGGTATCCAGCAGCTTCTTGAGGTCGTGGCCGTCAATCGGGCCGAAGTAGCGGAAGCCGAGCTCCTCGAAGAACATCCCGTCGGAGAAGAGGTTCTTGGCGCTCTCCTCGAGGTTCTTGGCGAACTCCACCACCTCGGGCCCGAACACCTTCCCCAGCTTGAGGGTCCAGTGCTTGATATGCTCCCGGAGCCGGTTGGTGGCGGGGCTGGCCGCGATGGTGCCAAGGGTCTTGCTGATGGCGCCGACGTTGGGGGAAATGGACATCCCGTTGTCGTTGACGATCAGGATGATGTCGCGGTCGGAGTGGCCGGCGTTGTTCATCCCCTCGTACGACAGGCCGCAGGTGAGGGCGCCGTCGCCCACGATGGCGATCACCTTGCTGGTGCCCCCCGCCAGGTCCCGCGCGGTGGCCATGCCCAGCGCCGCGGACATGGCGGTGCCGGCGTGGCCCGCGCCAAAGGCGTCGTGCTCGCTCTCGCTCCGCTTGAGGAAGCCCGAGACGCCGCCGGTCTGGCGCAGCGTGGGGAAGCCCTCGTTCCGGCCGGTGAGGAGCTTCCAGGCGTAGGCCTGGTGTCCCACGTCCCAGACGATCTTGTCGGTGGGGGAGTCGAACTCGTACAGCAGGGCGATCGCCAGCTCCACGACGCCCAGGCTGGCGCCGATGTGGCCACCGGTCTCCGCGCAGCAGTCAATGAGCCGTTCCCGGACTTCCAGGGCCAGCTCGGGCAGCTGCTCCCGGGGAATCCGCTTGAGGTCGGCGGGCGACTGGATCGTGGCGAGGAGGCTCATGGCGACAAGCGTCCGGGGTTAGAGGTTCCGGGGCCGACGGAGGCAAACGCCCTACGACTCCCTCGCCACAATATAGTGCGCCAGCGCCCCCAGGGGTCCGGCCGGGACCCCCGCCTGTTCAAGGTGCCGGACCGCCTGGGTGGCGAGGGTCGCCGCCTCGGCCCGGGCCCGTTCCACCCCCAGCACGCGCACGTAGGTGGACTTCTCCAGCGCTGCGTCCCGGCCGGCGGTCTTCCCCAGCTGGTCGCTGGTGGCGGTGACATCCAGGACATCGTCCGCGATCTGGAACGCCAGCCCGATGTCCTGCCCGTAGGCGGCGAGGGCGGCCACCACCGGGGGGGGCGCTGCCGCCGCCAGCGCGCCGAGGACGCAGGCGGCGCGGATCAGCGCACCGGTCTTGCCGCGGTGCACCGCGATCAACCCCTCGAGGTCAAGCTGCTTCCGTTCGGCCTCGAGGTCCAGCCACTGCCCCCCGACCATCCCCCGGATCCCCCCCGACTCGAACAGCTCCACCGCCATCCGGCCGAGGGTGGGCCCGGGGAGCAGCAGGTCGCGGGCGGCCTGCGCCAGCACCAGCCCCGCCACCGGCACCAGCAGGAACCCGACCCGGGTGGCGGTGGGGACATCGTAGGCGCGGTGGGTGGTGGGGCGGCCGCGGCGCAGGTCGTCGTCATCCATGCAGGGGAGGTCGTCGTGCACCAGCGAATAGGTGTGCACCGTCTCCACCGCCGCCGCCACCGCCGCGATCGCGGGGGAAACGCCCCCCACCGCGCGATACGCCGAAATGACCAGCGCCGCGCGGACCCGTTTGCCGGGCGTGTTGAGGGCGTAGGCCAGCGCCTCGCCGGTGCGCCCGGGGACGATGGTCTGGATCCGTTCGCTCCAGGCCGCGAGCAGGGCATCCACCCGGTCGCGAGCCTCGAGCAGGATCTCCCGCGCCTCCTGCCCGGTGCCCTGGGAGGCGAGCTCAGTCCGGGTCATCGAGCGCCTCGAGTCGCAGGGTCCCCTCGGCGTCCTCGAGCACCTTCTTCACCCGGGTCTCCGCCTGCAGCAGCCGTTCGCGCGCGGCGCGGAGCCGGGCCACCCCCTCCTCAAAGAGCCCGAGGGCGCGATCGAGATCGCCATCGTCGCGCTCCAACTGGCGGACGATCTCCTCCAGCCGGCGCAGATCCTCGGCAAGCGAGGCCTGGGGTTCAGGCATGGTCATGCTCCTGGCTCCACCCGCGCGGGAACGGTGCCATCAATAACCCGGAGCGTGAACCCCAGTCCGGAGGAGAAGTCCGCCCGGCGGCGGAGCAGGCGGCCATCGGCGGCGACGGCGACGCTGTAGCCGCGCTCCAGCACCCGGAGCGGGGAGAGCGCGTCGAGCTGGGCGCCGAGCCGCCCAAGGTCGCGGCGGGGGCGCCCCCGGTGGCGGCCGAGGGCCTGCCCCAGCCGGGCGCCGGGGCGGGCGAGGCCCCCGCGGCCCCGGCCGGGTCCCCGGCCGCGCGCCCGCGCCAGCCTGGGGGCGACGGCGGCCGTGGGG
>CAZPER010000072.1:0-18514 GCA_964585655.1 uncultured Gemmatimonadaceae bacterium
GGGAGCAACGGCCTTCTAGGCGGGGGGTCGGTGGTTCGAGGCCACCCGGGCGCACCCCGCACCACTTTACCGACGGAATCGATGCCGTTTCGCCTCCCCGCACCCGCCGATTTCCGTGCCCTGCTGAGGCTTGCCCTCCCCGTGATCGTCGTCCAGGTCGGGCTGATGACCATGGGCGTGGTCGACACCGTCATGGTGGGGCATCTCTCCCCCGAGGCGCTGGCCGGCGTCGCGATCGGGAACCTCTACTACTTCGGGTGTTCCATCTTCGGGATGGGCGCCCTGATGGCGCTTGACCCGGTGATCGCCCACGCCGCCGGGGCCGGGGACCGGGAATCGGTATCCCGGGGCATTCAGCGGGGAATGGTCCTGGCCGTGCTGCTCCTCGTGCCCACCTCGCTGCTCCTCTGGCCCGCCGCGGAGCTCCTCGGCCTGCTCGGACAGCCCGAGGAGATCACGCCGCTCGCCGGCGCCTATGCCCGGATGTGCATCCCCGGCAATCTCGGGATCTTTCTCTTTACCGTCTTCCGCCAGAGCCTGCAGGCGCTGCACCGGGTGCGGCCCATCCTGATCACGATCGTCGTGGCGAACCTGGCCAACGTCCTGCTCAACTGGATGTTCATCTTCGGGAGGCTGGGCGCACCGGAGCTGGGGGTCGTCGGGGCCGCCCTGGCCACCACCATCTGCCGGACCCTGATGGCCGGGCTCCTCCTCGTCCTCGCCTGGCCGCTGCTCGGACCCCATGTCCGCCCCTTCCGACGTGCCTCCCTGGCGCTCGGTCCACTGGGCCGGCTCCTGCGCATCGGGGCCCCGATCGGAGTCCAGCACCAGCTGGAGTATGGCGTGTTTGCGATCGTCGGCCTGCTGATGGGCAGTCTCGGCACGATCCAGGTGGCCGGGCACCAGGTCGCGCTCAACCTCGCCTCGATCACGTTCATGGTGCCCCTGGGTCTCTCCGCCGCCGCGGCGGTCGTGGTGGGGCATGCGGTGGGGCGGGGCGACCCGGCCGCCGCGGCCAGCGCCTCCCGCGCCGCCCTGGTCGTCGCCGTAGGATTCATGGGCGCCATGGCGGCCGTCTTTCTGTTGCTCCCTGGTCCGCTGGCCCGGCTCTACACCACCTCACCGGAGGTCCTGGCGGTCGCCGTGACCCTGATTCCCCTGGCCGGCGTATTCCAGGTCTTCGACGGCATCCAGGTGACCTCCATCGGCCTGCTGCGCGGGCTCGGCGACACCCGAACCCCGATGCTTACCGGCATTCTCGGCTTCTGGCTGATCGGGCTTCCGGTGAGCCTCTGGCTCGGGCTGTCGCGCGGCTACGGGCCGGTCGGGCTCTGGTGGGGGCTCGTCCTGGGCCTGGTCGTGGTCGCGGTCTTCCTGCTGCTCCGGCTCCGCCATCGCCTGCGCCTGCCCCTCGCGCGGCTCCACCTTGATGCCGAGCCGGTGCCGGTGCTGGAGGGGACCGAGGGATGAGACCGACCCGATTCCAGACGGTGATTTTCGACTGCGATTCCACGCTCTCCGCCATCGAAGGGATCGAGGAACTGGCCCGGGAGCATCGCCAGGAAGTCGCCGAACTCACCGACCTCGCCATGCGCGGGCTGCTCCCGCTCGAGGACGTGTACGGCCGGCGGCTGGAACTGCTGCGCCCGTCGCGCGCCGACGTGGAGCGGATCGGCACCCTGTACATCGAGCGGCTGGTCCCGGGCGCGGCGGAGGCGATCGGGGCGCTCGCCGGGGCCGGCGTGACGGTGCAGGTCGTGAGCGGAGGTCTGCTCCCCGCGGTCGCCGCCGTGGCCACCCACCTCGGCATCGGCCCCGGCCGGGTAGCCGCTGTCGACATCCGGTTCACCCCCGAAGGGGCCTACGCCGGGTTCGAGCGGGAATCGCCGTTGGCGCGCTCCGGCGGCAAGCGGACCTGGGTGGAGCGCAACCGTGCCCGGCTGCCCCGGCCCATCCTCCTCATCGGCGACGGCGCCACCGACCTCGAGGCCCGTCCGGCCGTGGATTGCTTCGCCGCCTTCACGGGCGTCGTGCGGCGGGAAGAGGTTGCGCGTGCCGCAGATGTGGTGCTGGAGGGACCAACCCTGACCGGCGTGCTGGGGATTGTGGGCCTTGGCTCCTGAAGCACCCGCCCTCGACACCGCTATATTCGACCCGCCGCGCGCCATGAGGGCGCGGGCGAATTCACGGAGCAGGGTACCATGACCGCCACACCCGCCACCACGCCCGGATTCGGGCGCTTCTTCCTCCCCGGCCCGACCGAAGTCCTCCCCGAGATCCTGGCCGCCCAGACCCGGCCGATGATCGGCCACCGGGGCAAGGGGATGGAACAGCTTATCGCCCAGATGATGCCCGGGCTGCAGCGGATCTTCCGCACCAGCCGTCCGGTGTACGTCTCCAGTTCCTCGGCCACCGGGCTCATGGAAGCCGCCGTGCGGAACTGCGGCGGCCGCCGGGTGCTGGCCCTGGTCAACGGCGCCTTCAGCGAGCGGTTTGCGAAAATCGCCCAGGCCAACGGCTGCGAGACCACCGTGCTGGAGGTCCCCCTCGGCGAAGTGCACCGGCCGGACCAGCTGCGGGACGCGCTGACCAGGGGCCGCTACGATGCGGTGACCGTGGTCCACTCGGAGACCTCGACCGGGGCCCTGAATCCGATTCGTGACCTGGCCCAGGTCGCCCATGAGGCCGGCGACGTGCTGCTCCTCGTGGACAGCGTCACCGGCGTCGCCGGCGCCGCGGTCGAGACCGACGCCTGGGACCTCGACTTCGTCCTGACCGGCTCCCAGAAGGCGCTGGCCCTGCCGCCGGGCCTCGCGCTCGGCGTCGCCCACCCGCGCGCCCTCGCCCGGGCAAAGCAGCAGTCCAACCGGGGGATCTATTTCGACCTGGTCGAATTCGAGAATTACATCCTCAAGAACCAGACGCCGAACACGCCGGCCCTCTCGCTGATGTACGCCCTCGCGGCCCAGGTGGTCCGGATCGAGCGGGAGACCATCGAAGGCCGCTGGCGCCGGCACCTCGCCATGGCGGAGCGGACCTGGCAGTGGGCCGCGGAGATGCGGGCCCGCGGCATCGAGATGCGGGTGCTGGCGCCGGAAGGGTGCCGCTCCCCCACCGTGACCTGCCTGACCGTCCCCTCAGGCCGGACCGGCTCTGCCATCAACGAGGCCATGAAGGCGAAGGGCTTCACCATCTCCGCCGGCTATGGCTCCCTCAAGGACAGCACCATCCGGATCGGCCACATGGGGGACCACACGGTGGCGGAGCTCGAGTCCCTGCTCGCGGTGCTGGCCGAAGTGGTGACCGCATGACCACGTTCCGGGTGCTCGTGGCCGACAAGATCGCCCGCGAGGGGCTGGCGCCCCTCGCCTCCGATCCCCGCTTTGAACTGGTGGAACGCACCGGGCTCAAGGGGGAGGACCTCGCCTCCGCCATCGCCGATGCGGACGCCGTCCTGGTGCGCAGCGCGACGAAGATCACCCGCGAGTCGCTCGCCCGCGCCACCCGGCTGCGCGTCATCGGGCGGGCGGGGGTCGGGGTAGATACCATCGACGTGGAAGCCGCCACCGAGAAGGGCGTTGCCGTGATGAACGCCCCCGCCGGCAACACCATCTCTGCCGCCGAGCTTGCCTGCGCGCTGCTCCTCGCCCTGGTGCGGAAGGTGCCGGCCGCGGACCAGTCCATGAAAGCCGGTGCCTGGGACCGGACCAGCTTCGGGGGCACCGAGCTCTATCGGAAGACGTTGGGCCTGGTCGGGGCCGGCCGGGTCGGCGGGGAAGTGGCCCGGCGGGCCCGCGCCTTCGGCATGCGGGTGCTGGCCTACGACCCGTTCTTGAGCCCCGACGCCGCGAAGGAAATCGGCGCCGAGCTCGGGGACCTGGAGACCGTACTGCGGGAATCGGACGTGATCTCCCTGCACGTCCCGCTCACCGACAAGACCCGCGGGATGCTGGGACCGGCGCAGCTCGCGCTGCTCAAGCCTGGGGCGCTGATCGTCAACGCCGCCCGCGGAGGCGTGCTGGACGAGGCCGCAATGATTGCCGGCCTGCAGAGCGGCGCCATTGGGGGCGCGGCGCTCGACGTCTTCGACCAGGAACCGCTGCCCGCGGACCACCCGCTCCGGAAGCTCCCCAACGTCGTCCTGACCCCGCACCTCGGCGCGTCCACCGAAGAGGCCCAGCTCAACGTGGCGGTGGAGATCGCCGAGTCGGTGCGGGCCGCGCTGGTGGACGGGGACTATTCGCGCGCGGTGAATGCCGCGCTGGTCGGTGGGGAGAGGCTCAAGCGGCTGCGGCCGCTGCTCGACCTCGCCGAACGGCTGGGGCGGCTCGGTGCGGCGCTCGCCCGCGGGCCCGTCACGGCCGTCGAGGTGCGGTTCGGCGGGGAAGGGGACGACCTGCTCCGTCCCCTCGCCGCGGGCGCCCTGATCGGCATCCTCGCCGAGGCGGTCGGGCCGGGGGCGGTGAATGTGGTGAACGCCCTGCACCTGGCGAAGGCCCGGGGCATCAAGGTGGACCGGACCCGGCTCGACGGGCCGCAGGACTACGCGGACCTCGTGGAGCTCCGCGTCACCCACGGCGGGGTGACCACCCACGTCGCCGGCGCGCTGCTGGGATCCGCCCACCAGCGGGTGGTTGGGATCGACGCCTTCCGGCTCAACGTGATCCCGTCGGGTCAGCTGCTGATCCTGCGCAATCATGATGTACCGGGAGTGATCGGCCGGGTCGGCACCCTGCTGGGGAACGCCGGCATCAACATCGCCGAGTATCACCAGGCGCGGCTCTCCGCCGGTGGCGAGGCGCTCGCCGTCGTCAGCGTGGACGCCCCCCTCCCGGAGGGGCTGGTCGGCAGCCTGGGGGCCCTCAAGGAAGTCCGGCAGGTGGCCCAGGTCGGGTTCGGCCACGGGGGGTGATTGCCGGGGCCCGGGCGCGCAGTAGTTTCCAGCATCATCCCAGACATGGAGCTCCCGGTATGCGCAGCCGACTCGTCCTGCTGGCCCTTGCCGCGCTCGTCGCCTGCGGCGGAAGCGATTCCACCGGCGCCGGCAAGACCACGCTGGTCTATGGCGGCGTCTTCGCCGGCGAGAACGGCACCGAGGGGGGCAACTTCAGCGCCACCATCGTGGTGGAGGACAGCACCGGCACCGGGACCTTCGTGGTGAACGGGGACCCCGAGAATTTCACTTCGCTAACCGTGGACGGCACCGACTTCACCGCCAGCGGCGCCGGCTACACCTTCAGCGGCACGGTGGACGACTCCACCCTCAACGGCAGCTACACCAGCCCCAATGGTGGCGGGCTCTTCACCGGCCTGCGCCGCCTGCCTGGCACCACGGTGACGGCCTACTGCGGCACCCACATCGGCACCCGGAACGGCGTGCCGATGGCGGGTGCGTTCGCCTTCGCGGAACGGGCCGGCACCCGCCGCGGCGTCTTCACCTCCGTACTCAACGACCCCTTCCGCGGCTATCTGCAGGGCGCCACCGGCAACGCCGCCGTCACCCTGGATACCCTGAACGGGAACGCGGTGGTCGCGACGACCGGGCCAGCCGGCTTCAGCGGCAGCTACGCCATGGTGGCGGGCGACACCGGGGTCACCTCCGGCATTGTCTGCCGCAGTAACGTCGTCTCCCCCATCATCTCGGTCATCGAAGGGGTCCTCGGCAGCTTCAATGGCCAGGAACTCGGGGACTTCAGCTTCAGCCTTTCGAACACCGGGCTGGGGAGCAGCGGCAGCTACAAGCTCGGTGGGGTGGGGAAGACTTTCCTTGCCGTCATCTCCGGGGTGAACAACCAGGTGGCAGCCTTCGACTCCACCTTCCGGTTCATCGGCGCGATCGACACGACCACGATTAGCGGCAAGTACTCGAAGGGCGGCTCCATCGCCGGCCGGGCGGCGGGGATCAACGCCGACAGCCAGACGGTGGAGAAGTATTGCGGCGGACTGACCTACGGCGCCGCCAGCACCGCCGGCGCCTTCGCGTTCATCGTCCGGGCGGACAGCGCCATCTTCGGCCTGTACACCGGCGGCAACGGTGCCGCGTTCCAGGGCGATGTGTCCGGGGTCTGGGGGGTGGATAGCGTCACCCGCATGGAAGGGCAGACGGGGCTCGTGGTGATTCTCCCCAGCCCGGGGAGTTTCGGCGGCTATTTCGACTTCCCAGGCTCGGCGCAGGACGGCACCATGACCGGCGGCTCCTGCCCCTGAACGGCATGATCCGCAGCCGGGGACCGCTCGCCGCCGTTCTCGGATTGCTGCTGGCATGTGGTGAGTCCGGCGTAACGGGGTCCGCGGATCCCGCCACCATGCTTCGCAGCAGGGCCGCGGCGGCCGGCGCGGCGCCCCTCGGGGTGGCGCCGTCGGCCGATCCCGCCCTGGTGGCCCTGGGACAGGCGCTGTTCTACGACAAGGTGCTCAGCGGCAGCCGCGACATCGCCTGCAGCACCTGTCACAGCCCGGTCTATCACACCACCGACCTGCTCACACTCTCCATCGGCACCGGCGGCGATGGCCTTGCCGCCGGCCGCGCGCTCGGCCCCGCCGCCTTTTCCTCCCGCAACGCGCCCGATCTCTTCAACCGCGGCCACGCGGATTGGCGCCGCCTCTTCTGGGATGGCCGGGTGGAGCGGACAGCCACCGGGTTCGTCACCCCCGCGGGCGCCGCACTCCCGGCTGGCCTGGCGAGCCCCCTCGCCGCCCAGACGCTCTTTCCGATGCTCTCCCGGACCGAGATGCGCGGCGCGCCCGGCAGCAGCACCCTCGCCGAACTGCCGGACACCGATCCCCGGACCATCTGGGACAGCCTGGCGGCTCGGGTCGCGGCGCTCCCCGGCTACGACTCGCTGGCCCAGGCCGCCTTCCCGGGCCGGCAGCCGCTCGCGCTCTCGATTGCCGACCTGGCCAACGCCCTCGCCGCCTTTGTCGGCAGCCGGTGGCACTTCGGGGAGACCCCGTTCGACCGCTTCCTCGAAGGAGATGACGCCGCCCTCTCCCCGGAAGCGCTCCGTGGCGGGCTGCTGTTCTTCGGCCGCGCCCGGTGCAGTGCCTGCCACCGCGGGCCGCTGCTCACCGATCAGGAGTTCCACAACGTGGGGATCCCGAACCTCGGCCCAGGTTTCGACGGCGGCCCCGACCTCGGTCGGGCACGGGTGAGCGGGACGGCGGCAGACCGCTATGCCTTCCGCACCCCCTCGCTTCGAGGGGTGGCTCATTCGCCTCCGTACATGCATAACGGCGCGTACCGCACCCTCGCCGACGCGGTGCGTCACTATCGCGATGTCCGCGCGGCGCTGTTCAGCTTTCCCTCCACCGGCATCGACCCGCGGCTGGCCCCGACGCTCGATCTCTCCCCCGCCGGGCTCGCCGATGTTGCGGCCACCCTCGATCCGCTGGTGCGCCAGCCGGTGCGGCTCTCCGGGACGGACCTGGCCGACCTGGTCGCCTTCCTGCTGGCACTCACCGACCCCCGTTCCAATGTGCTCCTCGGCGACATCCCGGCCACGGTACCCAGCGGCCTCCCGGTCAACGACTACTGATCGGCGGGACCCTCCAAGGCTCGGTTGACAACCATGGCCCGCCCGGGAACCTTTCTCGCGTTCGCGTTCCGCATCGCCACCCCTCGAAAGACCCTCTTACATGCTTACCCTCGGTCTTCTGCTTGCCATCCAGCAGGCCCCACCGCCGCCCGCCGCGCCGGCTGCCACGCCCTCGCCCATCGCGCGGGTCGTCATCACCCCCGCGATCCGCACCCTTACCGCGGGTGACACCGTCCGCCTCAGTGCCCAGGCGCTCGACAGCGCCGGCCAGCCGGTGCCCAACGCGGTATTCCGCTACGTCGCGGCGGGAGGGCGCTTCGAGGGGCAGGTGGATTCGCTGGGCCTGGTGACCGCCGGCAGCACCGGCACGCTGGGCGTCGCCGTCCTCGCCAGCGTCCCCGGCAGCCGTCCGACCATCGAACGGCTGGAGATCCGGATGCTGCCGGGGAAGGCGTCAAGCCTCGTCGTGACCCCCGAGCGGCTGCGTCTGGTGCCGGGGCAGAGTCTCCTGCTCGACGGCCGGGCCTATTCCGCCGCCGGCGATCCGCGACCCGATGCGGTCCGGTGGCGCAGCTCCGCCTCGCGCGTCGCCGGCGTCAGCTCCGATGGCCTGGTCACCGCGGTGGCCCCGGGCCGGGCCACCATAACCGCCCGCGTTGACGGCGCCGAACGCGCGGTGCCGGTGGAGGTACTCGCCACCGCGGTGGCGTCGGTGGAGATCACCCCGGCCAGCGCCACCGCCCGCCAGGGAGACGTCGTGCGCCTCTCCCTCGTGGCCCGTGACCGCGCCGGGCGCCGGATCGACGGTCTCACGCCGAGCTGGACCTTCTCCCCGGGGAAGGGACAGATCGACCGCGACGGGGCCTTCGTCGGCTACGAAGCCGGCAAGTACGTGGTCACCGCCGCGCTCGGCAATCACGCCGCCAAGGCCGTGGTCTCGCTCACCTGGCGCGACGTGCGGCGTCCGGCCACCGTCGTCGGCCGGCTGCCCCGCTCGCTCTTCAGCACCGAGGAGGTCTGGCTCCACCCCAGCGGGAAGTACGCCTACCTCGGCACCGGGAGCGGCGGGGACCGGATGTATGCGATCGACATCTCCGATCCCGCCAATCCGGTGGTGACCGACTCGCTGATGGCCAACGCCCGGCGCATCAACGACATCATGACCACCCCGGATGGGAAGTACCTGGTCCATACCCGCGAGGGCGCCGCCGACCGCAAGAACGGCATCGTCATCGCCTCGCTGGAGGATCCCGCGCACCCCAAGAAGATCGCCGAGTTCACCGACGGCGTGACCGGTGGGGTGCACTCCACCTTCGTCTATTCCCAGCCGAAGTACGGGACCCACGTCTACCTCACCAATGACGGCACCGGCTACATGCACGTCATTGATATCAACGACCCCTACAACCCGAAGGAAGCGTCCCGCTGGACCACCCGCCCCGACCAGGCCGGCAACGCCTTGCACGATATCGACGTGCAGGACGGCCTCGCCTACCTGAGCTACTGGAATGAGGGACTGGTCATCGTGGACGTGGGGAACGGGGTCAAGGGGGGCAGCCCCTCCAACCCGCAGCTCGTGGCACAGTTCAAGTACGACCTCAACGAACTCTACCGCGACGTCGAGGCCTCCGGGGGCCCGGGCTTCATCCGGGGCACCCACACCGCCTGGCGTCACGGCAAGTACGTCTTCATCGCCGACGAGGTCTTCCCCGCCGGGCCGGTGAAGGGGGCAAAGGATGCGTCCGCGTTCCGGGCCTACGGCCGGCTGCAGGTGGTGGATGTGAGCGATGCGGAACACCCCCGGTCGGTGGCGTGGTACGAGCCGGAGTACGGCGGGGTGCATAACGTCTGGGTGGCGGGAGACACGCTGTACATGGGCGCCTACAACGCCGGCTTCCGGGCCTTCGATGTGTCCGGAGAACTGCGCGGAGACCTGCGGGCCCAGGGCCGGGAACTGGTGCATGTCAACACCGCCGACATGACCGGCAAGGTGCAGAACAGCGCCATGACCTGGGGCGTGGTGGTGCGGGACGGCCTGGCCTACGTCAACGACATGAACAACGGACTCTGGATCATCCGCATGGAGCCCAAGCGGGAGCCGCTCACGCCGTAATCAGCGCTCCACCGAGCTGGGCACCGACTCCAGCAGGACTTCGACCGCCAGCGCTTCAGCCAGGGGCATTCCCGCCTCGAGCCGGCGGTCGAAGGCCTCCAGGGCCTCCTCCGCCCCCCAGTAGAGCATGCGGCAGGCGGTCAGATCGGCGGGATGGTCGTCGCCCAGTTCGTAGGCCGCTTCCCGCATGGCATCCTGTTCCACCAGCAGCCGCCCGATCAGCACCAGGTCGCGGCAGCGCGCCTCGGCGATGATCGCCTCCCGGTACCGGGCCGGGGCGTGCTGCCGGGCCACCGTCAGGTCCCGGAGCGACGCCTGCTGCAGCAGCGCGACCATCGTGCACCGGCGCCCCTGCGCCCGGCGGATCTCGTCCCGCTGCGCGGAGAGGGCGCTGTGCAGCGTCTCGGATAGGCCGGGATACTCCGCCACTTCGACCGGCACCTGTTGCCAGAGCCCCGGGACCGGGCGGCTCAACTGGCCCCGCACCATCTCCTGGACCGCGAACACCGTGTCCCCGGTCATCGTCGCATAGCGCCAGCAGGCCCGTCCCAGCGATCCTTCCTTGCCCCACAGCGTGCGCAGGTATTCATGGCGCTGCCGGTCATTCGGGACGACGGGCTTCATGGGGCGTGCTTTCGGCTTGGCGTTGGTCGCAGTGCGCCGCGGGGTGCAGGTCAGAACCCTGCGGCATGACACCCCCTGATGTGCAGCAAGCGTGCCGACCGGGACCCGCCCAATTCAAGTAACGCAACGCATTGCCGAGCAATGACATGAAGCCACTCACCGAACGTGGTACGGAAGCCACAGTCCGGTGCCGGGGGGGTCCGGCCCACCGAATTCTGCACCCCGCTGGCCAGCCTGCATGACTTCGCAGCAGCCCACCCGGGCTCCGCTCCCGGTCTGGTTCTCGCCGGTCCTGGTCTCCGGCCTGGCCGCGATCGCAGCCGCCACGGCGCTCGGGAACGGGTTTGCCTACGACGACGTCCACCTGATCCTCCGGAACGACCGGGTCCACGACCTCTCTCGCCTCCCCGCGCTCTTTGCCGAGAGCTACTGGCCCCCGGTGCCGCTCGGACCGGACGGTCGGCTCTATCGCCCGTTGACCGCCGCGGCCTTCGCGGTCCAGTGGGCGTTCGGCGGCGGGAGCCCGCTTGCCTTTCACCTCGTCAGTGCCGGGCTCTACATCCTCGTTTCCCTGCTGGTGCTGGCGCTCGCCCGCCGCATCCTGCCCCTGGGTCCGGCCACGGCGGCCGCCGCCCTTTTCGCTGTCCATCCGGTGCATACCGAGGTGGTCGGAAACGTGGTGGGGCAGGGAGAGCTCCTCGCGGCGGGGTGGGGGTTGCTCGCCCTCGTTGTTGCGCTGGACGGGGAACGGTGCGGCTGGAGCGCGCGCCGCACCGCCGGGATGCTGGGCGCACTCACGGCGGCGCTCCTCAGCAAGGAGCACGCGGTCGTGGTGCCGTTCCTCTTCCCGGTCTTGCTCCTCGCCGGCGGCGGGAGACGCGCCCTCCTGCGTGAGAGCGCCGGCAAGGCGGCGGTCCTCATGGCCGGCGTGCTGATCCTCTATCTCAGCCTTCGCCACGCCGTCCTCGGCGGCATCGCCGGCGACCTCATGCACCCCGCCTGGCAGGGCGAATCCGCCGCCACCCGCGGGCTCACGATGCTGGCTGCGGTGCCCACCCTGATCCGGCTCCTGCTCTGGCCCGCGCACCTTCAGGCCGATTATTCCCCGCGGGAGCTCCAGGTCGTTCACACGCTTTCCGGCCCGGCCCTGGTCGGGCTCGGCCTGCTGCTCGGCCTCTGCGCCCTCGCGTCTGCCGCCCGGCGCCACCCCGTGATCCCGGCGGGATTCGCCTGGGTGGCCCTGGCGTTCCTGCCCGCCGCCAACCTGCTGCTCCCGACGGGGGTGCTGCTCGCGGAACGCACCCTGTTCCTGCCCAGCGTCGGCGCCTGCCTGATCGTGGGAGGCGTGGCCGCTGGCATCGGTCGGCGCTACGCGGCTGGGAGCGCCGTGCAGCTCGGCTGGGGAGCGCTGCTTGTCGGACTCATCATCCTCGGGGTGGGGCGTAGCGCCACCCGCCTCCCGGCATGGCGGGACAACAGGGTGCTGTTCTCCCGGACCGTGCGGGATGCCCCGGAGAGCTACTGGGCCTGGCGTAACTATGCGGGGGACCTCGTGCTCCGGGACCAGCCCGACTCGGCCCGCACGGCGTATGAGCGGAGCCTCGCGCTCTTTGATCGCGACCCCAACGTGGTGGATGACTTCGCGGGGCTGGAGCGCCGGGAAGGCCGGTGCGAGCGCTCGGTCCCGCTCCTGCGGCGGGCGCTGGCACTCGATCCAGGCCGTGACCTCACCGCCGCCCGCCTGGTCGGGTGCCTCGTGACCCTCGGGGCCTACGATTCAGCCCGGATGGAAGCCCGGCTCCGCCTGCGCCGGGGCCGGGAAGAGTTCCGCAGCCTGCTGCTCATGGTGGACAGCGTGGAGCGGGCACGGCAACTTACGCCTCCACTCACTCCCTGACCCGGTGATGCCAGCCACGTCCAATCCCGCCGCAGCCACCCTCGACGTGGCCGCCATCCGCGCTCGATTCCCGGCGCTCCGCCGGACCCACGCCGGCCTCCCGGTGGCGTACTTCGATGGCCCCGGTGGCACGCAGGTGCCCGCAGAGGTGGCGGCGGCGATGCAGGATTATCTCCTGCACCACAACGCCAACACCCACTGGGCCTTCCCCACCAGCGAGGAGACCGACCTGCTCCTGGCGGAGGCCCGGGCTGCCCTCGCCGACTACCTGGGCGCCGGGCCCGACGAGATCGCCTTCGGCGCCAACATGACGACGCTCACCTTTCACCTGGCGCGCGCCCTGGGGCGCGGCTGGGGGCCGGGGGACGAGGTCATTGTCACCGAACTGGATCACCACGCCAACGTCGCTCCCTGGCAGGCCCTCGCGCGGGAGCGCGGGATCGCGCTCAAGTGGCTGACGGTGGATCCCGGCACGGGAGAACTCGACCTCAGCCAGCTCGAGCGGATGCTGACCCCGGCGGTGCGGCTGCTCGCCATCGGCGCGGCTTCCAATGCCCTGGGCACGGTCACGGACGTGACCCGGGCCGCGCGCCTCGCCCGGGCCGCAGGCGCCCTCTCCTTCGTGGACGCGGTGCACTTCGCGGCCCATGGAAAGGTGGATGCCGCGACGATCGGGTGTGATTTCCTGGCCTGTTCGTCCTACAAGTTCTACGGCCCCCATCTCGGGATCCTCTACGGCCGCCGGGCCCTGGTGGCCTCGCTGGACCTGCCCAAGCTCATGCCGGCACCCGACACCCCGCCCGAGCGCCTCGAGACCGGGACCCAGAATCACGAGGGCATCGTCGGCGCCCGGGCGGCAGTGGAGTTCCTGGCCTCGCTGGGCGAGGGCCCCGATCGGCGGACCCGGCTGGAGGACGCCGGCCGCCGCCTGCATGGGGCGGGGCAGGCCCTGGTCGAGCGACTCTGGGAGGGGCTGAACGCCATCCCCGGGGTGCGCCTCTACGGTCCGCCACCTTCGAGGCCCCGGACGCCGACGCTTTCGTTTTCCGTTGCTGACGTTCCCTGCGAGCGGGTGGCGCGGCACCTCGCGAGCCGCGGCGTCTTCGCGTCCCACGGGGACTTCTACGCCACGACGGTAGTCGAACGGATCGGCCGGGCGGCCGACGGCGTCGTGCGCGCCGGCTGCGCCTGCTACACCACCGCCGACGAGGTCGATTGCCTGGTCGCCGCCATCGCCGAGCTGGGCCGGGGACGATGAACTGCACTCCTCCTTCCGCCGACACCTCACCATGACCACGCTCTCCCCGGGCCGGGTGCTGCATGCCCCCACCGGCCCCACCATCAGTTGCAAGGGCTGGCACCAGGAAGCCGCCCTCCGCATGCTGCACAACAACCTCGACCCCGCCGTGGCCGAACGGCCCGAGGATCTCGTGGTGTATGGCGGCAGCGGGAAGGCGGCCCGGAACTGGGCCTGCTTCGATCGGATCGTCACCACCCTGCGCCGGCTGGAGAACGACGAGACGCTGCTGGTGCAGAGCGGGAAGCCGGTCGGCGTGTTCCGCACCCACGAGGAAGCCCCCCGGGTGCTGATCGCCAATGCCCACCTCGTTCCGCGCTGGGCGACCTGGGATGAGTTCCGCCGGCTCGAGGCCCTGGGCCTGACCATGTACGGCCAGATGACCGCGGGCTCCTGGATCTACATCGGCACCCAGGGCATCCTGCAGGGCACCTATGAGACCTTCGCGGAGTGCGCCCGCCAGCACTTCGGCGGCACCCTCGAGGGCCGGCTGGTCGTGACCGGCGGGCTGGGCGGCATGGGCGGTGCCCAGCCGCTCGCCGCCACCATGAACGGCGCAGCCTTCCTCGGCGTGGACGTCGATCCCGAGCGGATCCGGCGCCGGGTGGACACCGGCTACTGCGACCGCATGTCCACCTCGCTCGACGAGGCGCTGCGCCTGCTGGACGAGGCGCGTGCCCGGCGCCGCCCCCTGTCGGTGGGCCTGGTCGGCAACATCGCGGAGGTGCTGCCGGAGCTGGTCCACCGGGGCATCGTGCCGGACGTGCTCACCGACCAGACCTCCGCCCACGACCTGCAGCTGGGCTACATCCCCGTCGGCTGCACGCTGGCGGCGGCGGCGGAGTTCCGGGAACGGGACCCGAAGGCGTACGAGGACCGGGTGCTGGACTCGATGGTCGCGCACGTGGACGCGATGCTCGCCCTCAAGGCCCGGGGCGCCGTGACCTTCGACTACGGCAACAACCTCCGCGGCCAGGTGGCCGATCACCGCGGCCGCCCCGACGCCTTCACCATCCCGGGCTTCGTCCCGGAGTTCATCCGACCCCTCTTCTGCCGCGGGGCCGGACCCTTCCGCTGGGCGGCGCTCTCCGGCGATCCCCGGGACATCGCCGTCACCGATGATGCCGTCCTGGAGACCTTTCCGGACAAGCCCGCGCTGGCCCGCTGGATCCAGACCGCCCGGGATAAGGTCCAGTTCCAGGGACTCCCCGCCCGGATCTGCTGGCTGGAATACGGGGAGCGGGCCGAAATGGGGCTCCGCTTCAACTGGCTGGTGAAGAAGGGCAAGGTCGCCGCCCCAATCGTGATCGGGCGGGATCACCTCGACACCGGGTCGGTGGCCTCTCCCAACCGGGAAACCGAAGCGATGAAGGACGGCTCGGACGCCATTGCGGACTGGCCGCTGCTCAACGCGCTGCTCAACACCGCCTGCGGCGCAAGCTGGGTCTCGCTGCACCACGGCGGGGGGGTGGGCATCGGTTACTCCATCCACAGCGGCATGGTCGCCGTCGCGGATGGCACGGACATGGCCGATCGCCGGCTCGCCCGGGTCCTCACCGCCGATCCCGGCACCGGCGTCATGCGTCACGCCGACGCCGGCTACGAGGATGCCATCGCGGTCGCCCGGGAGCGTGGCGTGGACCTCCCGATGCTCGAGCCCTAGTGCCCGTCCTTCTCGACATCGCCACGCTGGTCACCGGGCGGATGCCCCGCGGGCCGGGCCACCTCGACCTGGTGCGGGACGCCGCGATTGCCTGGCAGGGGGACCGGATCGCCTGGGTGGGGCCGGCGGGGGAACTCCCCGCGGTGTTCGCCCGCGAGGAACGCCACTCCGCCGGGGGCGGGCTCGTGATCCCCGGGCTCGTGGACTGCCACACCCACCTTGCGTTCGGCGGCTGGCGCGCCGATGAGTTCGAGGCCCGGATCCGGGGCGAGAGCTACCTCGAGATCGCCGCCCGGGGTGGTGGCATCCGCTCCACGGTGGCCCAGACCCGCGCCGCCACGCGGGAAGAGCTTCGGCGGCGCTGCCAGGGCCATCTCGCCGGGATGGCGCGGCTCGGCGTCACCACCATTGAAGCCAAGTCCGGCTACGGCCTCACCCTGGAGCACGAGCTCGCGCTGCTCGAGCTGTATCGGGAGCTCCGGGAGGCCAGCGCCCAGCGCATCGTTGCGACGCTCCTCGCCGCCCATGTGGTCCCGCCCGAGTTCCAGGACCGCCGCGCCGACTACGTCGAGCTCGTCGCGGGGCAACTGATCCCGCAGGTGAGCGCACGGACCCTGGCGCAGTTCTGCGATGTGTTCGTGGAGGAGGGGGCCTTCTCCATCGCGGAGGCGCGCCGGGTCCTGCTCGCGGGGCAGGCGCACGGCCTCATCCCGAAGCTGCACGCGGACCAGCTCACCAGCGGTGGCGGTGCGGAACTCGCCGCGGAGGTCGGCGCGGCGTCGGCCGATCACCTGGAGTGCATCTCCGAGGCGGGGGTCCGGCAGCTGGCGGCGGCCGGCGTGGTCGCGGTGAGCCTCCCCTTTGCTTCACTCTACCTGGGAGTGGCCCCGCTCCCGTCGCGGCGGCTGCTGGAGGCCGGGGTTCCGGTGGCGGTGGCCACCGATTTCAATCCCGGGTCGGCCCCGAGCTATCATCTCCCCGTGGCCATGACGCTCGCCTGCACCATGCAGCGGATGACGCCGGCGGAGGTGCTGCACGGGGCCACGGCCGTGGCTGCCCGGGCGCTGGCCCTGGGGGGCGTCACCGGCTCGATCGTGCCGGGGCTGTCGGCGGACTTCGCCGTGTTGGAGGCGGAGAGCGTCAACCACTGGCTCTATCACCTGCGGGACAACGCCTGCGTGCTGACCGTGGCCCGTGGCCAGGTGGTCTGGCGCGCTACCGCTTGAGCTGCGCCTCCACCAGCGCCAGCACGCCGGCCTCTTCGGTCTCCGCCCGGGCTACCAGGGCGTCCGCCTCCGCGAGCATGGCCGCCCCGGCGGCCTGATCCCCCAACCCGGGCAGGTTGATCCGGACATTGAGCCAGGCGCCCCGCATCGCCGCCCGGAGGGCCAGCGCCCCGACGCCGGCATCGGAGATTGAAGCAGGGTTGCCCTGTTCGGCCATCGCGCGGAGCAGGGGGAAGGCCTCCGCGGCGGCCCGGAGGACCTCCAATGGCACCTCGATCGCGCCGCGATTCGCGGCGGCAAGCGCTGCCTTCCGGGCCGCCTTTTCCTCCGCCGTCCCCTTGGCCAGGGCCAGCGCCTCCATCACCCGGTTGAAGGCCTGGGTGTCCTCGTCCACCAAGCGCAGCAGGCGGTCCTTGAGCGCCTGTCCCGCCTCGGCCCAGCGGGAAAACTCCTCCCAGCGATCGTCCCAGCCGCGCTTGTGGGCGGACAGGTTCGCCACCATCGTGCCGAGCGCGGCGCCCAGCGCCCCCAGGTAGGCGGCGATCGAGCCGCCGCCCGGGGCGGGGCTCTCACTGGCGGTTTCGTCGGCGAACGCGATGAGGCTCATCCCGCCGAGGGGCCGGGCGGTCGCCGCACGCAGCCGGTACTCAATGATGCGCTCCTCCGGCTTGAAGGGCGCCAGCTCTTCGAGTCCGAGCGACTTGACCGCGATCTTGATGAGTTCGGCCTCGCCCACGCCCAGCGAGCGCTGCTGCCGGCGCAGGTAGTGCCGGCCGGCGTCGAGCATCGCCGAGAGGGGAACCAGCCCGACCAGCTCGGAGCCCGTGGCCCGGAGGCCACGCGCCTCGGCGCTGCGGCTGACCTCGTCGAACGCGGTGTGGACGGGGGTGACCGCCAGGTCGGTCAGGTTCATCGACACCTGGGCGACGCCGTATTCCGGGATGTACCAGCCGATCGCCTTGACCGCCTTGAGGGTGCCCGGGTCCATGACCGGCTGGCCCGCCGCGTCGGTGACCGGCTTCCCGGTCAGCGGGTGCCCCTCGCGCCGGGGGCGCCCCGCCTCCCGCACATCGAATGCGACGGCGTTGGCCCGGCGGGTGGAGGTGGTGTTGAGGTTGACGTTATAGGCCACCAGGAAGCCCCGGGCACCAATGACCGTCGCGCCGCACTTCGGCTGGAACTCTGCCGGCCCGTAGTCGGGTCGCCACTCGGGCCGCTTCATCTTCTCGGCCAGGGCCTCGTACTCGCCGGCCCGGATGACGGCGAGGTTTCGCCGGGCGGGGTCGGGCTGGGCAGCCTCGTAGAGGTAGACCGGAATGCCTAACTCGCGCGCCACCCGCTCCGCCAGGCGGCGGGACCACTCCGCGGCCTCGGCCAGGGTGATGCCGCTGATCGGCACCAGGGGGCAGACGTCCGTGGCGCCCATCCGCGGGTGGGTTCCGGTGTGCTGCCGCATGTCGATCAGCTCGGCGGCGGTGGCGATGGCCTGGTAGGCGGCCTCCACGACGGCCGCCGGGCTCCCGGCAAAGGTCACCACGGTGCGGTTCGTGGCGTGGCCGGGATCGACGTGCAGGAGGTGGGCGCCTGACACGGCCTCGATGCGGGCGGTGATCTGGCGGATCCGGTCGGGATTGCGTCCCTCGGAGAAGTTCGGGACGCATTCGAGGATGGCGGTCATGGGTCCGGGGGTGGGAGACGGGGAGGAATCTACAGCGCCCCGGGGGCGGGGAAGGGTGGGGAGCGGCCCCTCCGGCGGCCGGGGGTTGCATATCTCGCGGGGGGGTGGTACAATCCCGCCCCCGCAGAATTCCCGTAGCGAATCCGGCGGTGGCGGCAGGGGCAGTCGGGCGAGTGGTGCGGAGCCAGAAGTTGCTCCCCCCCTTGACGATACGGTCACGGCCGAGTATGATTCGAGGCTCCCACGGAATTGGGTGGTTGAGCCCCGCAGGACCGCTCTTTGACAATCGATGTGAGCTATGGGTGTGGCAGTGCGGACCCTATGAAGCAGTGCCTGCAGAGGGTGCTGTGGAGGGGTTTTAAATTTCTGTACACACGTGATTCGGACGACGGACAACAAGTCCATCGTTTGATCTCGAGCTATATCGAATTCTCTTGGAGAGTTTGATCCTGGCTCAGGACGAACGCTGGCGGCGTGCTTA
>CAZPER010000073.1:0-18294 GCA_964585655.1 uncultured Gemmatimonadaceae bacterium
ACGATGGTTCTTGGCAGGTTCATCACCCGGTCTGCCATGACTGCCCCGGGGCCCGAAGGCTATGTCCAATGCGACAATTGTAATCGGTCAGACCCCCGAATGGAACCCCCGGCGTTCTCGCTCCCTGGATCAGGCCGGATCAGCCTGAGAATGCTCCACTGCGGGGATCAGGAGTACCGGGTCGCCCACGGACAGGACCCCGCCGCTGACCACCCTCCCGTACCACCCACGGCGGCCCACGGTGGTCGCCAGGAACTCCGCGCCGCGCAGGTCTCCCACATAGGGCAGGGTATAGAGCTCCGTGCAGGGGTCGCAGGGCTTGCTGATCTCGATGGCGACCGGCCCGATCCGGAGCCCGACACCCGGGGCCAGATCCTTCTCGCGGATCCCAGCCAGGGTGAGGTTCTCGCCCAGGTCGCCCGGGGCGACCGGCCACCCTTCCTGCCGGAGGGTCGCCAGCAACTCCTCGGTGACGAGCAGCAGCGCCTGGTCGCGGTCACCCGGGAGCTTTCGCCGGCGGTAGTTGTTGTAGTCGCCCTCGGCGCCCTCGGGGCCCACCCGGAGCGTGGGCACGGGGTGCTTCGGGAGCCCATGCTCACCTGGGACACGTGGCTTCACGCTCAGCTGGGCAACACGGCCTTCGATCCTCTTCTGCGGCGTCATGGCTCGCTTCCTGTAGGGGTGTGGCCATCGAACAGGCCGGAGCAGAGGCTGCCATCGGCCAACGTCAGCAGCGGGTCTTCCGCGCGGAGGCGGCGATGAGCCGTTCCAGCCGCGACAACCGGGTGGCTTCCTGCTTCGCGCTCATCACCCAGTGAATCACCTTGCGCCGATACCACCGCGCCTCGGCCTCGAACCAGGCCCAGGCGGCACGCTGGGTCTGGAATCGTTTTTGGTACCGGGGCGCGAGCTCGGCGGCCTCCTGCTCGAATGAATAGACCCCGGTGCGCCGGGCTTCCCGTGCCGCGAACGCCGCGCGCCCCGCGGGGGTCATCCGCCCGGCGGCGGTCAGCCGCTCCACGTGGGCGACGTTTACCTTGCTCCAGATGCTGCGCGGCTTCCTCGGGGTAAACCGGATCGAGAAGCTGTCGGCATCCAGCCGGCGCCGGACCCCGTCGATCCAGCCATGGCAGAGCGCCTCATCCAGGGCGGGGCCATAGGTCAACCCCTGGTCGGCGGCGTGGGTCTTGAACAGCCGGACCACGAGATGACTGGCGCTCGCGTGGTGCCGCTTGAGCCAGGCGCGGAACGCCGTCGCGGAGCGAAAGCTGACGACATCGTCGCTCATCGGTGAAGGGCTCCCGCGGTCATTTCTTCAGCTTGAGCGCCGCGAGCCAGGCGACGAGGTCTTCCTCGGTGGCCGGGCTCCGTTCTGCCTCGGGCCGCCCCGCCAGCTTCCGGTGCGCAGACTTTGCCAGGAGGACCATCTGCTGCCGGGTCCGGGTCCCGGGGCGCCAGTGCGTCGGGTCGGTGGAAAGCACGGCGAGCAGCAGGTCACCGGGGTGGAACTCGACCCGGGCCCAGGGATCCCGCGCCGCGGCGTCCACGGCAAAGGGAAGGATGTACGCCAGGCCGATCCCTTCATGCAGCAGGGTGAGCAGTTGCACGGGCTTGAGCTGCTGCAGCGGCACTTTTCTCGCCTCGCGCGCGGCGCGCGAGGGCCGCGTGCCGCCGCGGCTCTCCTCCGCCGGGCCCAGGAGGTCGTCGAGGCAGCGGGTAGGGATGGGATTCGCCCGCGCCTGTTCGCGACGGCTGCTCATCGGTCCGCCCGCCTAGTCGGCCCGTTCCGGTGCCAGCGCGGGCTCGGGCGGCGGCAGGAGGCCCGACCGGGCGGCGAGGGAATCGGGGAGCACGGGATGAATGTCGTCCGGCGTGGCCGGCAGCCGGTCCGGACCCACGGAGAACAAGGTGTAGTGCCGGCGGTCGTCCGAGAGCTCGTAGCGGTACGGCACCGTCAGGTTGCCGAGCCCAAGCGCGCGATCGAAGATGTTGACGGTGGGCCCGCTGAAGGAGCTGCCGCCCAGTTCCCGGAGCGTGGCGGGATAGCCCTGATGCCGCTCGCGGTGATCTTCGATCTTCTCCACCAGAAGCACCAGTTCGGTCGAGGTCAGCATCCCCACGAATCCGCCCTGACCCTGCCGCTCCATCGCCCAGTATCCGACGGCCGCGCAGCCGGCGAAGTTGAGCAGGGTGCCCGCGGCGCCGATCGCGGCCGCGATGACGGCGCGGGGCCGGTCGGCGATCAGTCCCCAGATGCAGGCCGCCAGCCCGAACACCACGCCGAGGCCAGGCAGGAACGCCAGCCCCGCAAGGATGAAGATCGGCCGGGCGCTCTTCGGCGTCGGCGCCGCCGCGGCCGTCATGCCCCGACCGCGTGCCGGGTGACCGCGCCGGCCAGCGTCTCGTCGCCGATGGTCACGAAGAGATGTCCATCGGTCACCGAGAGCGAAAAGGCGGTGCGGCGCTCCAGCCGCCGGACCAGGCCGGCCAGCAGTTCCCGGTCCAGGCTGTAGAACTCGAGGGCATCCACCCGGTGGATCCGCTCCCCCGCGAGTTGCCGCAGCACGGTCGCGGGCTCCTTGTGGGTATAGACCACCACCCGCGGGGAGGCCATGCTCGCCTTGTGGAGCCGCGCGGCATCCGGCGACCCCACCTCCACCCAGACCAGAAGCGCGCCCGTCAGGTCCCGGATGGTCAGCGCCGGTTCGCCCCGCTCCGCGAGCCCCTTCCCGAACTCGATGCCCTCCGCGAACTCGAGACAATACGCCAGGACCCGGGTGAGCAGGTAGTCCGGCGCCTCGGACGGCTGGCAGGCCACCCGGAGCCGGAGGGTCTCGTACACCGACCGGTCCACATCGGCCAGCTCGATATCGAAGTTGTAGACAGTCGCGCTCTGCGCCACGGTCCGCTCTACTCAGCCGCCGGCGGCGCGGCCGCACGGCGGGCCTGCGCCAGGTACCCCGGCTGCAGCTCCAGGAGATTGGCCAGTTTCCGGACGAGGTACGCCTCATGCTCGGCCAGGTGGCCATCCGCCAGGATCACTCCCCACATCACCTCGGCGAGGACCATCTTCTGCCCCAGGTCGTACTGGGCGCTGATCAGGCGGGTGAACTGGAAGTGGTCCACCGAATGGGCCCGCTCCGCGGCGGCGAGCGCCAGCAGCTCGCGGGTGGTGGCTTCATCGAGCGAGAAGTGCCTCCCGAGGGCCTGCTCGATGTGGACCCGCTCCGCCTCGCTGAACTCCCCGTCCGCGTGGGCCAGCTCGAGGAGGAGGGCACAGGCTGCAACCTGCACCCCGGGAAGCGCCGCGGCGCTGCCGGTGCCGGGCGCGCGTGGGGCGAGCCGGCTGCTGACGAACTGTCGGATGGAATCGAGCATGGGGATCCGCTGGGTGAACGTAGGGCCGCGCCGGGAATCTGGTGCGGCCGGCCCCGGCGCGAAACCCTACCGCGGCCGGGGCAGCATCAGCAGCGTCTGCAGGGAGCTGGCCCCGAGCCCGGCCCGCTCCAGGACCGCGGCGACCGGCCCGGGCACGGTCGCTCCGGTCCCGGCGGCGGGCCGTGGGGAGAGGATCCCGGCGAGCAGGTGCAGTGGAAGGATGATCCCGGCCCCGGCGCCGCCGGCCGCGGCAACCATGGCGCCGGCGATGGCATCACGGGCCGCATCGGAGTAAAGAACCTCACTGGCGATCACGGGCGCCGGCTCGCTCCGGCCCCCAAGCGCCAGGCACAACGACTCGAACGCGCCCGGCACCGGCAGCGCCTGCCGGGCCTCGGCCGCGCCCATGGTGTGCAGCACTCCAAGGGCGAGATGCGCCGGGGTCAGTTCCTCGGCCCGGCGGTAGAGCGCCTCGTGTCGCGCCTGGAGGATGGCGAGGCGGGTATCGTCGTGAAAATCGTACACCGGAGGGGCTGTGCGCAGGTGGTGCGGGTCGCCGAACGGCCCGCGAACTAGGGGCGTGATCCCAGGAAGAGGGCGACCAGGGTGATCGCCAGCAGCACGGCGCCCACCACCATTGCCAGGTGCAGCGGCGTGCCATTGCGCCGCGTCGCCCAGGTGGCCTCATCGAGGTAGAACCGCTCGGGGCCGGCCCGGCGCAGCACCGCCGACGTGATCATGGCGCGCAGGACGGGCGAATCCTTGAGTCCCATGTCCCGGAGTCGCTGCGCGCTCTGGCCCGAGAGCGCGCGCCGGTCGCGGAAGGCCTTGATAATCTGCAGTTCAAACCGGTTGGTCAGGGCCAGGCCCGCATTGGTCGCCATGTGATGCCAAGTGTAAGAGACACTGCAAGATAACCCCCTGTACTCTTCCCTGCGGCCGGGAGGCGTGGTGCCGGGCTGGCTCCTCAGCGCTGGTAGCGGCCCATGAGCACAGCGGTCTCCAGCAGGTGCCCCGCCATTGCCTGTTCGAGGGCTGCGCGTCCGGCGGTGGGGCCGAGGTCGGGCAACTCCCGGTCGAGGGCGAAGAGCCGGAAGTAGTAGCGGTGCCGGCCGATCGGGGGACAGGGGCCGTGGTACCCCAGGGAGCGGGCATCGGTCAGGGCGTCGCGCGCGGGGCCCTCCGGAGCGCGATTGCCCGCGCCCTCGTCGAGACCGGCGGACGTGGGCGGGAGGTTGTAGCGGATCCAATGCACCCAGACCCGCTTCGGCGCCGCGGGGTCAGGGGCGTCGGGATCGTCCACCAGCAGCGCCAGGCTCCGGCAGCCGGCCGGGACGCCTGACCAGGCGAGGGGCGGGGAGAGGTCGTCGCCATCACAGGTGTGTCGCCGGGGGATGGATCCGTCCGGAGGAAAAGCCGGGGAAGTCAGGCTGAGCGGCATGCTCACCACCAGCGTGCGCTGGTGCGAATCGAGCGGCAGGAGCGCCGTTCGGCGCTGTGCGGCCCTTCACCCTCGGGCACCGTCGCGTCGGCGCGTGCCGTGTCCGCGGCGGTCCGCGCCGCCCGGTAGAGCGCCGCGCAGGCGCGAGAGTTCTTCGGGGTATAGAGCTGCAGCATGGCCCAGATGGCCAGCAGGGCCAGCGCGACCAGCGGCACGATTGCGAGGAATCGCGGCCGGCGCGGGGGGGCGGGGTCAGTCAAGCTGCAGCCCCACCGCGAACTCGGCCTCGTAGCCGCCCGCCACTGCCCGCGGGGTGAGCAGCAACTGGTCGCCGCCACTCCGGAAGATGCGGTCGGCCACGTTCTTCGTCCGGTTCGAACCCGCCCCGCCATAGTGCTCGGCCAGATACACCCGGTCGGTGGTTGCCTCGTCGAAGTACACCTGGGAGGTGAAGTCCGCCGTGCGCCCCCCTCCGGCCGCCGCGCGAATCTTGAAGTGGATGTGGACCGCCCGGCCCTGGTACCAGCCGGGATAGATCGTACGGAACCGCACCGACCCGTTCGCATCGGTGGTCTGGTTACCGCGCAGGAACTTCTGCCCCACCGTGTTGAACCTGGGATCGACCACGTCCGAGTAGATCCCCCCGGCATCACACTGCCAGATGTCCACCAGCGCCCCCGGGAGCGGGTCGCAGCGCCCGGGCCCGACCCTCGAGACCAGGAAGGTGAGCGCCAGCTCCGTCCCCGGCCGCGCGATGCCGGTGGCGGGATCGGTCCGGATGTCGGCGCGGGTCAGGCCCTCGTCCACGAAGTAGGGGCCTTCGGTCTGTTCCGGCCGCGCCACGCAGGGCGGAAGTGGGTGCTTCAGCGCGCGGCCGCGCGGAAGGGTGAAGCCGGCTCCCGTGGCCAGCGCCGCGCCGGAGACACCGAGCAGGGCGACGAGGTCGCGGCGGGTCAGCAGCCGGCCGGTGGGGCGATCATCGGAATCCACGGTGCCTCCAGGTGCTGCGGGAGAGTCGGGCGGAAGCTGACGGCGCTAAGGGGGAAGCTACCCGCGGGGCGCGGTCCGGCAATGCGCGCCACGGCGCTACTCACTCCGATGGATCACGCAGGGTCAGGCTCAGGGCAGTCAGGGCGTGGAACAGCTCTCCCACGAACACCAGCATCGCGGCTACCAGGCTCAAGAGGCTGGCCACGAAGAGGAGGGCGCCGACCAGGGCCACGTTCCACTCGAGCAGGAGGCCGACGAAGAGCACGGTGATCAGGACGCCGATGATCGCCACTGAAGTGGCGCTGAGCGCCACTGCCAGCCGGATCAGGCGGGCACGGTGGCCGAGTATCGCGAGCTGCGCCTCGAGGCCGGCCCGGTCGGCGGGGTCCGCGGTCCGGCGTTCCGCGGCGAGGAGCCGGGAGCGGTCCACGATCCGGCCCAGTCGGGCTGTCAGCGTCAGCAGCAGCAGGCCGACCCCCGAGATCAGGACCACGGGGGCGATCGCCGCCTGGATGGTGCGGAGGATCTCCGAGGGCTCGAACAGGGCGGCCTGGACCAGGCTCATGGCGTCCGCGGCAAGGCTCATGGGGTGCCCCTGCTGGCCGACAGCTGCCGATGGGGCGGAGGCCAGGCCAGGAACGCTGCGACCGCACCGGCCGCACCGAGGAAGACGGTGGTGGCGGTGCGGTCGCGGCTCACGGGAGCGAGCGTCAGAACGCCGGGTTGACCTTCGCCTGGCGGTAGGGGTACTTCTGCTTTCCGACCAGCCCCGCCAGGTCTCCCTGCCGGGACAGCCGCTCCTCGGCGAAAAACAGCAGCGCCCGGACCTTGAGCCCGTGCGCGATCAACTCCTCCTCCGTGCACCCGGTGCCGGCGGTCAGTTCGCCCATCAGGGTGGCGTACTTGGCCTTGTGCTTGATCGCGAGGTCGGGCGCCGAGACGAGGAAGCAGAGCCGGTCAAACGGGCTCTCCCACTCGACTTCCAGGGATCCGCTGGTGGGGGCAGTCCCCGTCGCCGGGGGGAACGCTGCGGCCCGTTGCCGCTTTTCCGTGGAGGTCGGGTTGCTCATGAGGCACTCCTGTTACGGCCGATCCCCGCCGGGGGGAAGGGGCCGCTGGTCGGGATGAATTCGGACTGTATAAAGATAGCCGATTTTCACCCGTCGCGCCTGAATGGCGGGATTCATGCCGCGGGAGCCCCCGGGCGCCCCGGCCAGGGCCCCTCAGGAGGAATTGTAACGGCGTGGTCGTGGCGAGCCCGCGCCCGGGACGCTAGCCCCTGACCGGGCCGATGGCGTACTGATAGACCGCCGCGTAATGGCAGGCGCTTCCAGCCAGCACCAGAAGGTGCCAGAGGGCATGCCGGTAGGGGAGATGATCCCGCACGTAGAGCACCACCCCGGCCGTGTAGCACAGCCCCCCGGCGAGGATCCAGGCGAAGCCGGCCGGGGGGAGGGCGCGGGTCAGCGGGCCGACGGCCACGACCGCCAGCCAGCCCATGGCGAGGTACATCACCGTCGAGAGCCGCGGGAACCGGAACCCGAGCAGGGTCTTGTGCAGGATCCCCACGATGGCGAGCGACCAGACCACCCCGAACAGGGTCCACCCCCACGCCCCCCGGAGGACGCCCAGGGTGAAGGGCGTGTAACTCCCCGCGATGAGCAGGTAGATCGCGACATGGTCGACGACCCGGAGGATGTGCTTGGCGCGGGAGGAGGGCAGGGCGTGGTACACGGTGGAGGCGGCGTACAGCAGCACCATGCTGACCGCGAAGACACTGCAGGCGACGAGTTGCCTGGTATCGCCCCGGGCGCTGGCCGCCCAGATCAGCGCCGGGAGCCCGATCAGGCTCGCGGCCAGGCCGGAGCCGTGGGTCAGGGCGTTCGCGAGTTCCTCGCGCCGGGACTGCGGTCGATGGATCACCCCGGAAGATAACGCCTGGGACGGGCCCGCAGCGAAGGCGCGTGCCGGGCCGGGCGCCGTGGCTCCGGACCGGTGCTCGCTCCTACGAGCGATTGTCCGAGGGGAGCCCGCCGGTACTGTTCATAGGTGAAGGGCGTTCACGATGCGATCCATGTCCTGGCGCGGGGGATGCGCCAGGCTCAACTCCGGAAAGCGAAGTCACATATGTCCACGTTACTGATCGTACTTCTGATCGTGCTGGTGCTGGGCGGCGGTGGGTGGGGCTACTCGCGCTCCCGTCGTTAGCCGCCGGCATCCGCCGATCGATCCAGGCCCAGCCGTGGTGCAGGGCCTGGGCGCTGGCTAGAACGCGGTGGCGGTGGTTCGCTGGGCGACCACGTTGCGGGCCACGCGCATGTCGGGCCTCAGCAGGAGCTGCCCGACGAGCGTATCGCCGTGCAGGGCAAAGCTCCAGCGAATGCTTACCCGGGCGTTGGTGAAGTCGCCTTCCCATGCCCTGCGAGCCGGTACGTAGGTGAGCTCCTGGTCTCCCATGGGCTCGATCTGGCCTTGGACGATCTTCGACGCGTGGAGCAGGGCGTGGCTGGAATCCGGCGGTGCCGGGACAACGTGATAGAGGATCTCTTCGTCATGGCAGGCCTGGTTCCACGGTGCCCGGACACAGGTGGAGGTGCCGTGCCACCAGCCCAACACCGAGCCCGGATCGGCAGGGTGTGCCCGGCTGGACGGAAGGAGCAGGAGGAGCAAGGCGAGGGTCAGGCCATAGGTGATCCGCATACGCTCCCCTCCGTGGTGCCGGTGTGGTCGTTGTGGCCAACCTATCCTCCGAAGCTGCGGTCCAGGGCGCAACCGGGCAAGCTGGCCGGGCGGGGCCGGGGGCCAGGTCCTCAGTCGGGGGAGGAGCCCTCCGGGGGGCCGCTCGGGTGACGTTCGCAGGCCGGCGGCTGTTCCACGCTCCAGACCAACGTGGCGATGCGCCACCCGCCGTCGGCCTTGAGCAGGGTGAAGGCATCAACGCCGCAGTGGGACCAGCGGCCATCCAGATAGAAATCATACGGTAGCCACACGACAGCCAGGGGCCCCGAGATCCGGACTTCGGGGCGAAAGCCACGCTCGGTGTACCGGCGCCCACCTGGTGTCCGGCGCTCCTGGGCACGCCTCCGAAACTGCAGGCGAAACTGCCCGTTCCGTTCGCCAGCCGAAAAGGTGACGGCGGAGTCGAGCATCAGGTCCGTCAGGGCGACAAAGTCCGAACGGCTCACCGCAGCGAGGGCCGACTCGGCCACCGCCAGGACAGCCTGGTGCTCCGGGGACTGCGCCTGCGCCGTCGAGGCTTCCGGCAAGGCGACCAGCAGGGCAAGAAGGTGTGCGGCACGGAGCGCGTGGGGATGGGTCATGGCGTGAGATTGCCCGGAGGAGTAGGGGGGACAGTATGGGACCTGGCTCTGGAGCGACGCCGGCCATGCGGCGTCCGCCTGGATGCCGATGGGCCTCGCCGGATTCCTCCTGAAGCTACCTGGGGGAGGCGGCCGAGTGTGATCCGGTTGGTCGGACGGGGCCCCCGAAGCGTCAGGACGTAGCGCTGGCCGGTCCAGCGCATGTCCCAGTCCCCCGAATCCGGGCCGGCCGTGATGCTGAGCACCGTCCCCGTGACCAGGTAGCTTCCCACCACGTTGAGCGAGTCGATGGGCTCGCCGGGATAGGTGACGGTGCCGACGATCGCAAAGGTATCGTTGGGGAAGAAGGTGGCGGTGCCCGTGGTCACGCCGACGATGCCGTGGTCGGTGAAGCTGAGCAGCGCCCAGGTGTCGACGATGCTCGGCGACGGCGCGGTGCTGTCGGAACAGGCGGCCAGCAGTCCCAGGACGAGGGCGGCCGCTGTACGGCGCCGAGAGGCGGCCATCAGGGCATCACTCGCTCATAGAACAGCGCCCTGGCATCGGACGGCCAATCCGTGGCGCGGCTCGTCGTCTTGTCGACACAGGCCACCGTCATCACGGCCCGCGATACCGTCTTGCCGGCCGCGTCGGTCATCGTGCATTCGATGATGGCGTCAGCGCCCAGGAACTCACGGACGAACGAGGTAATCGTGATCTCCTGATCCGCGAGGACGGGCCGGATGAAGTCGACCTCCAACCGGCGGACCCAGGCCGCGAACGGAAGGGTGGCAAGTGTCGCGACGTCCCACCCGATATGCTCGCTGAGCCCCTGCATGCGATGATCGACAAAGTAGGTGGCGAACCTGCCTGTCCCCACGTGGTTATATGGGTCCAGCTCCGAGAACTGGACTCTGTGGGTCGTCCGGAAGACAATCGGTGTCTTGGTCATGAGCCTGCGCAGGAGGACGCCACCGACGGACCGCGTCGGACCCGCGGGGTGCGGCCGGGGTATGGACAACGTATCTGGCCGGGTCTGGCCGTGCCAGCTCCTGAGCGACAGACGGCCGGGCCCGGCCGGCGCCGTGCGCTAGTGAGGCGGCGCCTGATCCGGCATGGGCTTGAACTCCGTGATGGTTCCGAATGGGCGGAACCCGAGTCGAGCATACACGCCCACGCCGGCATCCGCGGCTTGCAGGATCGCCGTCGTGTGCCCCTCGCTGGCCGCCACGGCCAGTGCAGCATGGGTCATCGCCAGGCCGATCCCCCGGCGTCGGAAGTCAGGGCGGGTCGAGATGTTGTAGAGCCCGATGACGCCTCCCCCCACGCTGGCTTCCGCCGTCGCCACCGGGGTTCCGGCTACCGCGCCAAGATAGAGGCGTCGCGGCGCATCGGCGGCCAGCAGCACGGCGGCCGCCCGCTCGTAGAAGCGGAGCACCCATGGGTCCGGTGGTTCCCAATTCCCGGCGGCGATCGCGGCAAAGGCCCTGAGGTCCCCGGTGGTGCGTACCCGGCGAATCGCCAGGCCGGGTGGGTCGGGGCCAGCGGCGGGAAGGGCGGTGAGATCCAGCGCCATCGCGACTTCGGTGTCAGCCTGGGTCAGGCCCGCGCTTCGCAGCAGAGTTGGCAAGTCGGCCGGGGCATATCCCGGACCCAGCCACCACGAAAAGGGACGTGCGGCCGCCAGGAAATGGGCGATCGCCTCCGTCACCCGGCGCGGCGCGGTGGCACTCGAAAGCCGGGCGCGACAGATGAAATTGAACGTGTCGCACGGCATGCCGGAGTCGACGAGCACCAGCTCGTCGTCCCGCAGGGTGTGGGCCCCCTCCAGGTGACTGGTCGCCCACGAGGCGTGCGCGGCGAGGTTCTCGTCGGCGGCGAGCTGAAGGTCGGGCAGGCTAGGCACGGGGGTGGAGAACGGCTATCCTGGTGACTTGTCCAGGCCTATTCCATGAGGTCACGGATGTGGCTGCTCACCGTGAGCAGCTGGTCGCGGTCCATTCCGCCAATGACTCGCCGAGCCACGGGACCCATGAGGCGGAGAATACCGCCAATCCCGACCTTGGTCGTCTGCTCCGCCAGGAAGCTGACCTTCGCGGCCTGAACCGGCTTCACGAAGTAGTAGGCGAGCCCGGTCTCAGTGAGTTCGAGGACGACTGCGGCGAGCGCATCGCGGTGCACGGTGGCGTCTTCTGCCGTCTCCAGCGCTTCCAGCACCTTGAGCGTCTTGGCCCGAAGTGCCTTGGAGTGATAGAAGCGAAGGTAGGGAAGCCCCCCTCCCCGATGGGCTGGGATCGTGTCACCAGCGGCTTTCCGAGTCATGGCTTCTCCTGCGGCGCGGTCATGGAACACTGGGCCGCGGCGCCCGGTTGTGCCGGCCCGAGTCACCTGAAGGCCATGCCCCGCGTGCACCCATGCAGTTGTTAGGCCGACGTGGAACTCATTGAACGACCTGCGGGCTCGCAGGGCCGGCCCGAAAGGGCTGCGTCGGGACGGCGCTCGTGCGCCCGGCCTTGAGCAGCCAGGCCAGGTAGGCCGCTGCCACGAGATCGTAGGTGAAACAGAAGTCTCGCCACCACGGCGGCACACCGGGGTTTGCAATCACGTGGGCGTGGGCCAGGTCGAGTACGCCATGGGCAGCCAGGGCGAGGACCACGAGCCATAGCGATGACCGGAAACCGAGGGCTGCCGCCGCAACGAAGGCTCCGGCCACGAGCGACTCGAGCAGGAGCGACTGAGAAGATCCCCCCACGGCGGCGAACAGGACATAGTAGAAGGCGATCACAATGGTTACGGTCGGGTAGAACCCGCGATCGCGGTCCAGGCCGACTGCGGTGGCGAACACCCCGACCGCTAGCGCGAGGAACGCCCCGACTAACAGTGCCACGATGCTCCTCCGTGCGTACAATGTGGCCCGACGGCCCGCGCCTGACCTGCAGGCGCGAGTTGGGTGGCGCACCTCACGAACTGCTCGTGCCCCATTTCTGGAGCTCCACGATATTGCCTTCAGGGTCTCGTACGTACACCCAGGTCAGCGGTCCCGCGCCAGGGATCTCCACCTCGACGATCTGGCCGACGGGGCTTCCACCGAGCGCGAGCACGGCCGAATGCGCCGCGTGGACATCCGGGACCTGAAAGGCGATATGGCCGAAGCCCGCCCGGTCCGGCGAGAGCGGGGTGCCGGAAGTCGTGGAGTCGTAGGTGAAGATCTCGAGAGTCGGACCAGTTGGGCCGTGGCCGGGAAGGCGGAGATGGACGCCGCGGAGATGGGCTCCCGGGATTCCGGTGGCCTTCGCCAGCCACTCGGCACTCAGGTCACGCTCGGGCGGCACCAGCTCACAGCCGAAGGCCGCGATGTAGAAGTCCGCGAGCCTCCGCCAATCCCTGGCTGTCAGATTGGTGTGTCCGTAGCGCATCGAGGATCCGAACGGCGAGGCCATGAAATGACCACGGCTCACCTGCGGGGCCGCGGCTTGTGTGGAGAACCTACCCGGCGACGGCCGGTGGTGCCAGCCCTGCGCAACCCGCAGGCCGCGCCCCGCCAACCTCATGCGGTGATTAGCCTGCGCTGGCAGGGGTCAGCGTCCTGGGCTCGGCGTCTGTCTTCCCCAGTCGAGTCCGAGCCCGAACCGCTGGGAGCCACGAGAGCCACAGTTCCAAAACGAGCAAAGGGACCACCCAGCTCGCCCATTCGCGGGTGGCGTCCCGCATCGCCTCATCGTGTACGTAGAAGAACAGCCACCCCTGCAGGTCAAACATCAATCGGAGCCAGACCAGGACCAGCGCCAATCCATAGCTCCGGATCATGAACAGGCGATGGGCGGCGAAGTTCCCTGCGAGGGCACAGCGCCACGCGGCGAGGGTGAAGAAGAGCCACAGGAGCCCCAGGAGGACGATCGGGAGGCGGGAGCCTTCGTACTCGATCGTGGCACCGAGGTAGACGGCGGTGAGCGCTGCGAGGGTCGCGCCGCCGATGTAGAGCCGCCCGATGAGGCGGTGCAGGGCCGGGCGGCGGGCACGGAGGGTGGGGCTGAACTGGAGCGGGCCTCCGAGGAAGACGGCGAGGGCGGCCAGGAGGTGCCCGACATACCAGATCTGTTTGTGGAACAGATCGGGTCCGAGTTGGTCGGGGGTAAGAAAGCGGTAGCGAAGGGCGCGATACAGATAGTACGAGGCGAGGACCAGGAGGAGCAGCCGGGCGAGACGAGACCCAAGGCGTCGGGGCACGGCAGACCTCGAGGAAAGGGGATGTCACCCTGGCAGGCAAACGCCCGCGCATGACCTCCGTGGCGCGACGAGATGCGGGGAACGTATCCGGCTGAAGCGGGCCGTGCCAGCCTGCGACAACCGACGGCCGTGCCCCGACTGGTCCATGCGCTGGTTAGGGTGCCGGCAAGCGCGGCGTCGCCGTCGATCCGGTGAGCGCCGCCCGGGTGGCCGCGGCCTGCGTGGACGTGGCCAGCACGACACTGCCGACCGTGCTGACCGCTCCGAGGCCGAGCAGCGACAGGAGCGCGACGATGGGAGCCCCGAACACCATGCCCAGGGCGGCAAAGAGCAGGGGGGGTGCCGCGCCACCGAGGGCAGCGAGAAGCGCCACCCTCGAGGGCGGCAACGCATCAACGCGGCTTCCGCGCTCCACGCGGGCGAAGAGCACGCCGAGGTAGAGACCCGAGATCCACCCGAGCGCCCCGTACGCCAGGCCGTGCCCGACGAGCCAGGCGCCAGGCGAGGTGAGCGAAGCCAGGTCGGGACTGGTGACCCAGCGGATCAGCCCCACGGTGACGCCGAGGACCGTCCACGGGATGGCCCAGAGCCCGGAGAGCTTGAGGAGTGCACGGAAGGGGCGGGAGAATTGCACGGGGTCCTCCTGGCGCGCCAGCCACCAAACGTTGCCTTCAGCTGCAAGGGCGCATGACTCTACCGTCACTGCGCTGGTCAGGCAGTGCCAATGCCTGGGTGTGCACGCCGTTCACGGTTGTGCCCCACGGCCCTTGAAGAACCTGTGCGTAACGAGCAGTGCAGTGGCAAGTGGGGCGACAAAGAGCGCGGCGGCCGCAAGGAGTACTAACGTGAACGGCCAATCGTGGCTCCACAGCGGCACCAGGTACACAGAGAGCACCGCGACCGTGATCGCGAGTGCCCACACCCAACCCAGGCCTCTCCGCGAAGGGTACCGGAGTGTGTCAAGCCAGATGGGGCCCGTCGGGTGGTCATCGGCCCACGCCCAGATGCCGAGCACTGGCCCGATCAGGACGGCTCCGAGGAGGCTCGTTGCCACCGTCCTTTGGTCGATGGCGGAGAAGCCGGATCGGCCACCCGGAGCGAAGAGGTAGAACGGGAAGACTCCCACGACCGCCAGCAACACACAGCCCAGTATCCACCGACGCAGAGGCCAGGCCAATCCGATCAATAGCCCGCCAGTGAGCCCGCCGAGATAGTACCCGGCCACCACCGCGGGAAAGGAAGTATGGAGGCGATCAAATGGGGCTGTCCCGGCAAGATAGTGAACCAGCGTCGCCCAGGCGGTGAGGCCAGTGGCGATGAACAGCCCGAGCGCGCTTCCCTTGAGCAGATTGGTGGCCAGTCGTCCGAACAATGAGCCCCCGAGAAGGAAGAGACGGTGGCGCTGGCGCAGCCCAACCTACGCGCACGACCTGCGGGGCCGCGGCGCGGTCGCCAGGCCTCGCCGGGGTAGGGTTGGTGGCCTCAAACATACACCATCCGACGGCCGCGCCCCGACTGGTTCATGCGCTGGTTAGGCAGCACGCGCACGCGCCCCCCGGCGTGGCACGGCGGGGCATTGAGCCGATTCAGTCCCAATCCTGTCCCAGGACGAGCAGGACGCCGTTCGGGTCGAGAATGGAGAAGTCGCGGATTCCATAAGGACGCGTCTCGAGCGGAACCGCGATTGAGGCCCCCTCCTTAATGGCCTGCTCGTAGAGAGCGTTCACATCCTTGACCCAGAAGAAGATACGGACCCCCGTCGGCGCCTGCGTGCCTTGCGCCAGATGCACCGCCGCATTATCCCGCCACACCACGCAGTAGTCTGGTGTCTCGGTTCCAGGGTCGGAAGAGAACCCGAGGATCCGGCGATAGAAGTCGGCCGTGGCTGCGACGTCCGGAACCAAGAGGAGCGGAGCACCCTGGTAGAACTGGTCCGGACTACTCGTTGGAATGTCAGGCATTGCACTCCTTCCTGGCACCCACCTCCCGCGCAAGCCGTCGGACTACGTGCTGCCAAACGCCACGCAGGAGTGGCAGGGCCGCGGCACGAACGGCAAGCCTGTCCCGAGCACTGCCCGGTGGTCCCTGGCACCGCGCCAACCGATGGCCGCGCCCTGGCAGCGTCATGGGGTGGTGAGGCGGCACTTAGGGTGCCTTGGCAATGCGCTGGACCAAGGCCTCGAGTGTCATGCTGTGACGACTCGCGATAGCCTGACGTATGAAGTGAAACTGGTAGTACCCGTAGGCCTGGGGGTTGGCTCCCAGGGCTTCGTAGTTCTGGTCGAAGTAGGTCGCCGGGTCTTGACCAGCGGGGGTGGGGTTGGGCAGGTGGGACAGTGCCCGAGCCAAGGCCGCATCCAGGGAGCGGAGACGCCGTTCGGCTCCGAGCGCCATCCAGTAGGCCACAGCTCCAACATTGGCCTCGGCCTCGCTGGCATACGGCTGCCAGAGTTGTGCATAGTGGGCCTGAAGGGCGTGGGTGAGCTCATGGGGGAGGAGGAACCAGTTGAACAAATCCAGAAATAGGCGTCGTCCTTCACTCGAATCCCGAGCCAGGGCGGTGAAGCTGTGCTGGGTCCCCGGATCGAGGCCATCCCACCAGGGCACCACAATGGTCGAGTCCCCGTCGTTGAAGTAGATGAGCTGAGGAGTCACCCGAAGCTGAACTCGCGGGGAATAGGGGAGTGGAGCGCCAGCGGCGGCGATGCGCCCGCGAAACTCTGCGATCAGTGCAGTGACCTCCACGCGAAGGTCGGCCGTGTCGACCGTCGCGGGCTGGACCTGAGCCACTATGAAAGCAGGGCGCGCGATCAGCACCGTGAGGTACAGCAGCGGGGGAAGGAAGGTTGCCTGGCGCACGGTGGGGCTACCCCCGTGTGAGGGAAGAATGCCGCCCAACGCCCGCGCATGACCTGCGGGGCGCGACGCGGTTGGGGAAACTTTCGTGAGCGACGCCTGGGCGTGCCAGCCGGTAGAGCACGGGCGGCCGCGCCACGGCTGGTCCAGGCGCTTGTTAGGTGTCCCCTCGCGGCACGCTAAGGCGCGCTGCGAGCTCCTCGCTCACGGCGGCCACGAACTGGTCCAAGTCGTGGTCCCAGCGGTGTTCGCCAGGGAAGGGCACTCGGACGGTGATCAGTGCCTCTGGCAAGGCAGTCCAGTAGAGGTGAAGGGTACTCAACCGTCCATCACGGAACACCTGCATCACCGTGTGGCGAGCGGGTAAGCGCGGGCGGTCGAATGGGGCGCGGAAGGGGAGGGTGTCGGTGACCGTAAGGCTATCCCACGTTCCCTGTTGTGGTCGCCGCAGGAGGTCAAGCAGAACCCACGTTGCCAACGTGTCCAATTGCGGCTGGGAGCACGGGGAAGGGCAGGCCGAGCTGGCGCCGTGCGGAAAGACGCCCACGGTGACGCTGGGGTAGGCCGGATCCTCCGGGTAGCGCCGATAAGTCAGGGCGAGGTTGTTGAACACGGTGGGGTCTGGGATGCGGCGGGTAATGCGAAAGCCGCCGACGCGCTCTGGCACCCGAAGTTGGAGGGTACCAGCGCGAGATGATCCCTGGGCGCCCAGCGGTCCAGGCGGGGCGAGCAGGAGGCAGAGAGTGATCAGAGCGGGTAGGCGGGGCATCGGAAGAGACAGAGAATGGAATAGGACACCTAACGCCCGCGCACGAGTAGCGTGGCGCGGCGAGATGCGGGGAACTTACCCGGGCAGGGACGGTGGTGCCAGCCTGTAGCCGCCGCATGGCCGCGCCACGACTGGTCCATGCGCTGGTTAGGCCTCAGGAAGGCAGACGGCCTTCGGCGAGCCGATCCCCAAGCCAGCGACACTGTTCGACGGCTCGGCCGCGGAGGAGGAACGTCCTCTTGGGGAGGCGGAGGTCCACAGAGTCAGCCGCAAAAAGCGTCCGGAACTCCGGCAGGAGGAGGGGATAATGCAGCTCCTCCAGGTATTCGAAGATGCTATGACGCACCGTGGAGTCAACTAGCGGTAGGACCGCCTGCAAGGAGTCACTCTGGACGCTCAGGCTTGTTACTGGGCGCCCAAGCCTCCACGCGCTCCCGTTATGGGCCAGGACGAGCCAAACCGTATCGATCGTCATCAGCGGTTGTTGGCCCGGCACACGGTAGCCGCAGAGCGCCAGGTACGTGGTGCCGCTGGGCCAGAACTCCTTGTAGACCTCAACGGAGTAGGTCGTATTGTCGGACTCGGGGGAGTAGTGGCGTCGAACCTTCGGGGGCTTGATGGCCTCCCCGCGTTTCGGGATCTCTGGGGGCGGGTAAACTTGCGCTGCGGTACCGTACTGACCCTCGGCCGGCGAGGCCAGCGCGAGGAGGAGCACACTGATTAGGCGTGCGTTCATGAACGGGCTCCCGCGTACCGCAGCGCGTGTCGCTTCCTGAGGCATAACGCCCGCGCCTGAGCTGCAGGCGCCGGCTAGACCATGCGGATTGTACGTTCCTTGGCGCACCACCGCAATCTGACAGGGCGGGGTGGTTGGCGAGTCCGCGCCTGGCTGCTCCAGGCGCCAGTTAGGCGGCAGCGAGTGTGCCTTGACTAGGGAGTGCCCCACGCCGCTATGGCGTGGGGCTGACGGTGGCTCGTCTAGGCGGAGGGCTTGGCGAGCTTTCCGGCGATCAGCTCTGACAGGAACCCGAGGACGGCTCCCGCCACCAAAGCGATGACGGTGTTGAGATAGGTCCCGGCGGCGCCGACGACGACGCTCACTGTGGTGGCGGCGCCCAGGAATGCGCCCGGAATGAACGCCAGCAGCGGTACCTTCGCTTGGAGCACCATGGCGAACGCGACGGCGCCCACCAGGGCAGCGAGCACCGGCAGACCACCGCCGAGGCGACCAGAGAGGGTGAGCGCGACGAATGCCCAGAGGACACCGGACAGGTTTGACGTAAGAGTCTTCTGCAACCCGGCCGTCTTACCCCCAGCGGCGAAAAACGTGCCCC
>CAZPER010000074.1:0-18095 GCA_964585655.1 uncultured Gemmatimonadaceae bacterium
ACGTTCGCTCGGGCCCGCAGTCGCTGATCATTGGCCTTGCTCGCAATGATGAGGGCAATGCGAACACGAAGGCACAGGTACTTGAGCTTGCAAAGCTTGGTGCGTCTCGTTTGCGCTAACTGTACCGCGCCAAAGTAGGGTATTAGACGCGTCCTCGGATCCACACGGTTCGGTGTCGGCCTGAAGCCCACATCCGTGCGCACGTAAACATGCGGCAGGACCGACCGCGACGGGCGCGGCCGGCAGGGGGGCCGGCGCGTGGACCGGCGCCGCCTGCGGCGCGCCGCTGCCGGTCCGGGTGATCACCACGCCGGTGTCGAAGAACCCCCGCACCTCGATCGACCCGATCTCCGGGAATTCGTGCAGCAGTTCCGCAAGCTGCCGGACATCCTTGAGTTCAACCGACTTGATGCCCGGTACCTTGCCGATCAGGCGGGCGAGATCCTGCACGTCTTTGGTGGTCATGAGGCTTCGGGTTCCTGGTGGAAGCTAGACCAGCTCCAGTAAGTCCACGCGATTGTCGGACAGCAGTTCGGGCCCCGACGGCGCCAGGTGCACGTCGTCCTCCAGCCGGACCCCGCCCCAGCCGGGAAGATAGATCCCGGGTTCCACCGTGACCACGGCACCGGCCGGCAGCGCCGCCTCCGCCGTGGGCGAGAGCCGCGGGGCCTCGTGCACCTCGAGCCCCAGCCCATGCCCCAGCGAGTGCCCGAACGCGTCCCCGTGTCCCCGCTGCGCAATCACCTCGCGGGCGAGGGCGTCGGCCTCGCGGCCGGTCATCCCGGCACGCACGTTGTCGAGGGCCCGCCGCTGGGCGCGCTGGACGGTGTCATACACCGCCCGCTGCCGCTCGTCGGCCCGGGCGCCCACCACCACGGTGCGGGTCAGGTCGGCACAGTATCCGTCCACCTGCGCACCGAAGTCAAGCAACAGCCACTCGCCCCGGCCGAGCGTCCGGTCGCTGGTGCGCGCGTGCGGCAGCGCCGCCCGCGGCCCCGAGGCGACGATCGTCGGGAACGGATGCCATTCGCTGCCCCGGCGCCGGAGCGCCGCCTCCAGCCGCGCGGCGATGGCGAACTCCGTCTCCCCCGGCCGCACCTCCGGCAGCGTCTCCGCCAGGGCCTCCTGGGCCAGGGCGGCGGCCTCCCGGATGGACGCCACTTCGCCGGCGTCCTTGGCGGCGCGCTGGCGCTCCACCAGTTCCGGAGCCGGGCGCCAGGCGAGGCCCGGGGCCAGCCCCTCGATCCGTTCCCGGTCCCGCACCGTCGCAATGTGGGCCTCGAACCCCGCGACCCCGGACGCCCGCTCCCCCAGGACCCGCTTGAGGCGCTCCCAGACGCTGACCTGGTCCACCTCCACCCGCACCACGTCCCCGACCTCGCGCGGGGCCTGCATCGCGTAGCGGAAGTCGGTGATCAGCACGACGTCGTCGCGGCGGACCAGCAGGAGTCCCGCGGAACCGGTGAAGCCCGTCAGGTAGCGGATGTTCGGGAGCGACTGGACCAGCAGCAGGTCCAGTCCTTCGACGCCCACCTGGCTGCGAAGCGCGGCCTGCCGCGCCTCGCGCGGATCAGCCACGGAGCTTCGCGACCAGCGCCTGGAGGCCGAGCAGGTACCCCTGGGGCCCGAAGCCGGCGACGATTCCCAGGGCGAGGTCGGCGAGCCGCGAATGCCGCCGCTCCGGCTCCCGCGCGAAGATGTTCGACAGGTGGACTTCCACGAACGGCACCCGGACCGCCAGCATGGCGTCCCGGAGGGCAAGGCTGGTGTGGGTGAAGGCGGCGGCGTTGACCAGTGCGCCATCCGCCTGGCCGCGCAGCCCCTGAATCGCCTCGACGAAGGCGCCTTCGTGGTTGGTCTGGAACCAGCTCAGGGTGACACCCAGCCGACCCGCTTCCGCCCGGACCTGCTGCTCCAGCTCAGCCAGCGTGGTGCGGCCGTAGACCTCGGGTTCCCGGGTGCCCAGCAGGTTCAGGTTGGGGCCGTTGAGGACCGCGATCCGCATCACTTCTTGAGGCTCTTGAGCCAGTGCTGGAACTGGTCGAGGTCCTCGTCCGTTGGCATGGCCGGCCGCGGGCCGGTGGAGGCGGTCCCGCCGGGATTGCTCCCGAAGAACTGATCGAAGGAAAAGGCGTCGGGGGTCCCGCCGCGCGGGGAGGCCTCGGGCGCCCGCTGGGCCGCGGCGGGCTCTTCCCCGAAGATGGCGCTGAGGGAGAGCGGGTCCCGGGCCGGGCGGGTCGGCGCGCCGCTTCCGTCGTCCTCGACGGGAGGCGCATCGGCCCCGGCGGGCCGGGCGCCGGCCAGGCTCTTGAAGAAGGACTCCACCGACTCGCCGCCGGTATCCATCGCCACATACGACAACCGCCGGGAACCGGCCGCCCGCTGCTGTTCCAGCGCGCGCAGCCGCTCCAGCAGGCGGGGATCGTTCGGCTGCTGGGCCAGGAGGGTCTGATAGACGTTGATGGCTTCGGCCACGTGCCCCTGGCGGGCGTACAGCTCCGCCATGCTCTCGGTGACGACTGGTTCCGGCTCCGGCAGCGGCACTTCGGCCACCGGCTCGGGGGCCGGGGCCGGCTCCGGCTGGTAGCGCACCTCTTCGGAGATCCGGCGGACCCGGGGAGGTTCGGGGGCGGAGGCCTCCTCCGGAAAGATCAGCTTGAGCGGCGCCGGGGGCTGATCCTCCTCGATGGTGCCGGAGTCCGCGGCGGCCGCCGGGACGGTCAGCTCGTCCTCCCAGGACGGCTCAGACTCGAGGGGTACCGCCTCCGGCTCGCGCGCCGCCGCCGCGGCCAGTTCTTCCTCGACGGTCCTCGCCCCCGGGTCCGGGGCCTCGGCGATGAACGACAGCTCGGTGGCGGCGGCGGGCGGCTCCGGCGGGAGGTCCGTGGGCAGCTCGACGGTCGGCATCAGGGTGATCGCCGCGAACCCGGTCGTGACCATTCCGGGGGGGACTGCCGGCCTGGTGTCCGGGCTGGCGGCGGCGATGCTGGGCGTCTCCGGCTCAAGTTCGTCGTCCAGCCCGGCCAGCAATTCCTCCGACCCGCTGGGCGACTGGTATTCCGAAGACCCGCTCCCGCTCAGGCGGCCCAGTTCCGCGGAGGCGTCCGGTACCTGAAACTCGGAATCCCCCACCGCCATGTTGAGCAGTTCGGCGCTGTCGTCCGGCGCCTGGAACTCGCTGGCTCCCGCGGGCTGGATTTCGATGTCCGAGGCCTCCTCCACCCCGAAGCCGAGGGCCTCAGGGGCCGCTGCTACCGGAGGTGGCGGAGTGAAGGGCTCGTCTATCTCGAGCCCCGGCATCTCCTCGGAGGGCAGCTCGGCCGCGGCCTGGGCGGCGTCGAACTCCACCGGCTCGAGATCCATGATCGGCGCCGGCTCCCGCGGGATGAGCGGCAGCACCGGCACCGTGTCCACTTCGTCGCGGGTGGGGATCCGGCGGGTGGGGATGGTCCGTTCGAGATCGGCCGCGGACGGCATGGCGGGGGAGGCCGGCGGCGTGGCGAAGCGGTCGATGGCGGCGTCGAGGGCATCGTCCAGCGACTCCTCCGGGGCCTCTTCGACACTCCCGCTCGAGACCTCGACCGCGGCGGCCTGGCGTTCCGGCGGGCGGGCGATGAGTTCCACCGTCTCGGTCGTCTCGGCGCGGGGGACCGCGGCGAGCGGTGCGGTCATGACCGCGGCCGCCGACTCCCGCGCGGAGTCCACTCGCTCCAGCTGGTCCCGGGCCTCGTCGTTGCTGGGGTCCACCGACATCAGGCGGGCCAGCCAGTTCCGGGCCTCCATCAGGCGGCCCTGGCGCTCGGTGATGTCCGCCAGCGCCTTAAGCGCGATCACGTTCTCCTGATCGAGATCCAGCACATGGGTGAACGCGGCTTCGGCGGGGCCATCCTCCCGCAGGTCCAGGCAGCAGCGGCCCAGGACGATGTTGCCGGGAATGTGATCGGGATGCAGTTCCAGACCCTGCCGCAGCACCTCGCGGGCAAGTTCGTGGTCGCCGTGCTTGCGGAGGACCTCCGCATAGGGCGCGAACACGGTTCCCTTGGGATTTTCCTTCCAACGGCGCTCGAGCTTCTCGATTTCGCTGTTCGGTGGCATCCCGTGGCCTGTGCGTAAGTCGTTGTGGGAATTGGATAAAGATTAGGCCGGGTGGGGGAGGCTGTCAACCGGTCCCGGCCCGGCTCGGCTTGAGATTCCGCGTTGCCCGGCTTAGACTTAGCCCTCTTTTTCGCCCGGTCCCCCTCCTCACGCAGGGCAGTTCCCTATGATGCGAGCATTCCGAAGCATGGCGGGCAAGGTCGCCGCCGGCGTCTTCGCGGTCCTCATGCTGGTTTTCGTCATCACCAGCGTCGACTGGAGCCAGGTCACCGGCGGCGCGAGCAGCACGGTCGGCGAGATCGGCGGCGTCAAGATTCCGCTCCGCACCTACCAGCAGCTGGTCCAAAGCCAGATGGAGGGCTGGCAGCGGCAGAACAGCCGCTCGCCAAGTGCGGAGGAAGTCGAGGAGATCCGGAACTCGGTCTGGGAACAGCTGATCCAGCAGCAGAGCCTGGATGCCGAATACCGGCGCCGCGGCATCAGCGTCTCGACCGACGAGGTCGCCGCGGCGATCGAGAACAGCCCGCCCAATGAACTGCTGTCCGCCGCCGAGTTCCAGACCGACGGCCAGTTTGACATCCAGAAGTACCAGCGCTGGCTCCGCTCCAGCGCTGCCGAGCAGGTGGTCCCGCTGCTCGAGGCGCAGTACGCCGACCAGATCAAGCAGGCCAAGCTCCTCCGGGTGATCACCGGGGACATCTACCTGTCCGACCCGGCACTGTGGCAGGCGTGGCGCGACGCGAACGAGAAGGTCACGATCGAGCTCGCGGCCATCATCCCCCGGAACGCCGTCCCCGATTCCGCGGTGTCGGTCTCCGACGCCGAGATCCGGCAGTACTACGACGCCCACAAGGATGACTTCAAGCGTCCGGCCACCGCCTACCTGAGCTACGTCCAGGTGCTCCGGTTCCCCGACCAGAGCGATACGGCCGCCGCCCGCACCCGGGCGGAGAACCTGCGCAAGGAGATCCTGGCCGGCGCCCCATTCGCGGAAGTGGCCCAGCGCGAGTCCTCGGATTCCGTCTCCGCCGCCCAGGGCGGTGACCTCGGCGAATTTGGTCGCGGCGCGATGGATCCCGCCTTTGAGCGCGCGGCCTACTCCCTCCCGATCGGGGTGGTGTCGGAGCCGGTGCTCTCCGCCTTCGGGTACCACCTGATCAAGGTCGAAAAGCGCGCGGGCGCCAAGGTCACCGCCCGCCACATCCTCATCCCGGTGGAGATCACCGGCAGCCATCGAGACGCCCTCGACGCCCGCGCGGACACCCTCGAGGCCCTCGCCGCCGAGCGGCTCGAACCCTCCGCCCTCGATTCCGCCGCCCGGTCGCTCGGCCTCTCCGTCGGCCAGGCCAATCCGCTGCAGAAGGGGAGCCGCGTGCAGGTCGGCTTCCAGGTGGTGCCGGACGCCGGCGTCTGGGCCTTCCAGGCCAAGGTGGGCGAGACCAGCCGGATCGTGGAGGTGTCGTACGCCTACTTCCTCTTCCGGCTCGACAGCCTCACCCCGGAGGGTGTTCCCCCGTTCGAGAAAGTGAAGGACGCCGCGGCGATTGCCGCCCGCAACGTCAAGAAGCGCGAGGGGGCCCTCGCGATCGCCACCAATCTGGTCAAGCGGGTGGGGGAAGGCAGCACCCTCGACCAGGCGGCGACCGCGCTCGCGCTGCCGCACCAGCGGTTCGGCCCCTTCGCTCGGATCCAGCCTCCCTTCCCCAACACCCGGGTCATCGGCGCCGCGTTCGGGCTCGAGCCCGGCACGACCAGCGGCGTGATCGACACCGAGGAGGGGATCTACGTCCTCCGGGTCATCAGTCGCACGCCGGCGGATTCGGCGGAGTTCGTGAAGGGGGTGGACGAGTACCGCGCGCGCCAGATCCAGGCTGCCCGGCAGGACCGGGTGCGGAGCTACCTGGCCGCGCTGGTGAAGACCGTGAAGGTGGAGGACAACCGGGCGGCGCTCTTCCGGACCGAGGCCCAGGCCGAGGAGGCCGCGAGCCGCCAGCCCCGGAGCTGACGCCGCTCGCCGGACGCACGAAGCCCCCCGGAATGTTCCGGGGGGCTTCGACGTTTCCGGGTGCGGCGGTTACTGCGACAGCCGCTTGGGCTCCCCGCCGGCCGGGGGGGTGGGGCCGTTCCGGCTGTCGATCTGCCGGGAGGCCGGGGTCGAGGCGTCAGTACCGCTGTTTACGGCGTCGCCCGCCTCGCTGATGCTGCGCTTGAACTCGCGGATCCCCTTGCCAAAGGAGGCGCCGATCTCCGGCAGCCGCTTGGCGCCGAACACCAGCAGGACCACCACGAGGATGAGCATGATCTCGGGAAATCCCAGATTGCCGAACATGGCCGACTCCTGCTACTAGAAGAGTGAGCGCGCGATCAGGTACGCGATGATGACACCGATGATCGCGAGCGGCGAGACGTTCACCGCGAACGGCCCCAGGGTGAAGCTCAAGACCAGCAGGTCGAGCGAGACGGGGCCCACGCTCGGACTGGTCGTGTAGGTGAAAACCTGCTTGGCCACGCTATCGGGCATCACCGCCTTGACCAGGGCGTTGAGGAACCCGCCCAGCACGAAGCCGGCGACGAGGACGCCCAGGTGGAACATCGGCCTGCGGGGACCCGTCGCCATCAGCGCCGCCGGTCCAGCACGTAAGTGATGCTGTCCCGCAGGGTGTCGCGCGCCGCGCTCGCGGGAAGGGCATCCAGGGCCTGGTCCGCCTGCTCCGCCAGCCCCTGGGCGCGGTTGCGGGCATACTCCAGGCCCCCGGCCTCTCCCACCAGCGCCACCACCCGGGCAATCAGCTGGTCGCTCGGTTCGGTGGTGGCCATGAGCGTCTGGACCTCGCGCCGCGCCGCCGGGGTCAGCCGGTCCAGGGCATAGATCAGCGGCAGGGTCACCTTGTGCTCCCGCAGGTCGTTCCCCGACGGTTTGCCGGTGACCGCTTCTTCCTCAGTATAGTCGAGGAGGTCATCGACAATCTGGAACGCCATGCCGAGGTATTCGCCGAAGTGCCGGAGCGCCTGGCGCTCGGCCGGCCCGGCCCGGAGCGCCCCCACCTCGCAGGCACCGGAGAGGAGCGACGCGGTCTTGGCCCGGATCAGCAGGTCGTACTCGGCCTCGGAGAAGGCCAGCGGTTCCAGCGCCATCAGCTGGCGCATCTCCCCCACGGTCATCTCGTTGGTGACCCGGGAAATAACCCGCAGCGGCTCGAGGTCGCCGAGCCGGGTGAGCTCGACCACGGCGCGGGAGTAGAGGTAGTCGCCCATGATCACCGACACCTGGTGGCTGAACAGGGCGTTGATCGTGGGCATCCCGCGGCGGAGCACCGAGTGGTCCACTGAATCGTCGTGCACCAGCGTGGCGAGGTGGATCAGCTCGATCACCGCCGCCAGCGCCTCGGCCCGCTCGTCCCGCGCGCCCGAGGCCTCCTCAGCCAGCAGCAGCAGCGTGGGGCGGAACATCTTTCCCTGCATCTGCAGCAGGTGGCCATTCACCTCGGCGATCAGACCGAAGTCACTCTCGATGACCCGGCGCAGCTCCCGGTGCACCGCCTCGAGCCGGGGCTTGAGCCCCGCCTGCAGCCCGGCCAGCGTGATTCCCGCGGCGCGGGACGTCACCGGGTCCGCCCGCCGCTCAGCCGGGTCATCCGCTCGCTGGCATCCATGAAGCGGATCTCGACGGCCATGACCCGCTCAAACGCGGTGATCGCGGGCTCCGCCTTGCCCTGCGCCTCCAGGGAGCGGGCCAGCCAGTAGATCAGCCCGATCTGTTCGTCGTCGGTGGCGCCCAGGCTCTCCACGGCGCGCTTGAGGATCGCCTCGGCGATGGCGAACTGGCCCTTCTCGTAGAAGGCCGTGCCGAGCGCCTCGGAGGTCTTGAGCCGGCCTTCGGGGGCCCGGAGCGCCTTCTGGAACTCGGAGATCGCCTCGTCCAGCAGCCCCATCTCCTTGAACGCCACGCCGAGGTCGTAGTGCGCCTGGTAGTCCTCGGCCTCGATGTTCTCGTCGATGCCACGCTTGAAGGCCTGCAGCATCTCCTGGAAGTCCTTGGCCTCGTCACCTGTCGGCTCCTCGTCCTCCACCCGCATCCGGGTGTCCTTCACCCGGTCGTCATCCATCACCAGCGCGCCGAGGTCGATGAAATCACCGCCCAGGTCCAGCGGCTCCGGCTCCGGCACGCGCGGCGCGGGCACCGAGGTGCGCGACTTGCGGCCCGATGGGCGCGGCGGCGGCGCGTCGAAGGCCGCCTCCAGAGCCTGGTCCAGTTCTTCCGTAGGCGGCTCAGGAGCGGCCGCCGGGGCGGGCGGGATCGGGTACTCGTCCTCGGCGGGAGCCAGCGCGTCCAGCGCGGCAAGGGCGCGGCGGTTGCCGGGGTCATGCTCGGACACCCGCCGGTAGACGGCCAGCGCCTTGTCCAGCGCGCCTACCCGCAGCAGGGCGTCGGCCAGTTCGAGATACGCGTCGATCAGCTTGGCCCGGTCCCCGGTCCGGAACGCGATCTCCACCAGCTTCTGGTGGTAGCGGACGCCGTTGGGGTCGAGCCGGATCAGTTCCTGGATCAGGTCCGCGGCGCGGCCCCAGTCCTCGCGTCCCTCGTAGCCCGCCAGCGCCAGCTCCAGTTCCTCCTGCCCGCGGAGCGTCTCCCCCGTAGCGAGGAGCGCCTCTCCCAGTGTCCGGTGCGCTTCCGGATCATCCGGATCCTCCAGCACCCGGTCCTCGAGCTCCACGATGGAGGGCGCCTCCGGCTCCGAAGGATCGAGGAAGGTGATGGCCTCCTCATCCGCCGCCGGATCGATGTCGGCCTCGTCCATGCTGGGGCCCAGCAGGTCCATGCCGGAGATGGTGAGCGCGGACTCGGTGGGCGACACCTCGATCATGCCTTCCCCCAGCCCCATGGACAGGTCGTCCGACAGCTCGGACTGCATGTCGAGGGGGTCCGGCGTCAGGAAGCTGTCGGTGTGCACCGGATGCATGGGCTCGGCGATCGGATCCGGCTCGCTGGTCCGCTCGAGGTCGAGCCCATCGACGGAGACGTGGAGCTCCTCCGCCTCGGGGCCCGCCCGGTCCACCTCCAGCCCATCGAGCGGCCGGACGTCGACCTGATCCAGGCCGTCCACCTCGGTGGGCTCGAACCCCAGGGCCTTGGCGATGTCGCCCGAGGCCGATGCCTCGAGCACCGCCTCGTCGCTGATCTTCTGCACACTCTCCAGCTCGATCGGCGATTCCACCAGGCTGGAGGTCTCGATGGCGAGCGGTTCCGGAGGCGCCGGAGCTTCCGCAGCGGCGGCAGGCTCCTCCCCGACATCGATCAGCGGCAGCCCCGACGGCGCCCGGGTCTGCCGCGTCGCCCGGCCACCCGGCGGGATCACCACCGCCCGGGTCTTCCGGGACGGGGGACCGGCGGGCTTGGCTGGGGTCGCGGAGACGGAACTCGCGCCGATATCGAGAAAGACCAGGTCGGCGGAGCGGGGCCGGGGGCCGGGGGCGGGCTTGGGCGCCTCCGTGACCGGCGCCCCGTCCTCGGATTCGATGGCCTGCAGCCGCATGAGCGTCTTGCGGGCGCCGATGGTGTCGCCCCGCGCCTCGAGGTCGCTGGCCAGCTTCTCCAGCTGTTCCCGCGCCTCCGCGTTGCGCGAGGAGGCGCGGAGCAGCTCCGAGAGCATCAGCCGGATTTCCTTGTTCGCGGGAAACTGATCCGCGAAGTCCTTCACCGACTTGAATGCCTCGTCGAGCTGGCTGAGCGCGTTCATCCGCTCCAGGTACTCGAGCAGGTTCTTCTTGGCTTCGATGACGACGTTCTTGCGGGCGTGGAGCTGGGCCAGCTTGAGGTAGGTCTGGATCCGTCCGGGGTTCACCCGGAGGATCTTGCCGCAGAGCGCGATGGCGTTGTTGTAGAACCCCTGCTCACCATACAAGTCCGCGGCGCGCTCGTAGGCCTGCACCGCCGCACCCGGCTCATTGGCCTTGAGGTAGAGGTCACCAATGCGGTTGTACACCGAGAGATCGGGGACCGGGTCATTCCCGGCCTCGAACTCGCGGATCGCCTGGAGGTAGACCTCGATGGCCCGCCGCCATTCTTCCTTCTGTTCGTACTTCCTGGCGGTTTCCTTCAGCTTCTCGAAGTTCATCCACCGGGGGGTGTGAAAGGGTGGAGCCCTATGCTATGTCGGAACTTAGAAGATACCGGCCCAAACGCGGGATTAGCAAGGTAAACCCGGGGCGGGGTCCAGAGCCCCGCCGGCCACGAGGGCCGTCAGCCGGGCCAGGTCGGGCGCGGGGGGACGGTCGGCCTCCAGCGGCGCCACGCCATCGGCGGTGGCCCGGACCCGGTGATACAGCGCCTCCACCCCCCGGCCGGGCCGGAGCGGCTGCAGGAAATCGAGCCCCTGGGCCCCGCAGAGCAGTTCGGCCGCCACTACTTTCTGCGCGTTGCCCAGGATTCTCCGGGTCTTGAGCGCGGCGGCCATCCCCATGGGCACGAAGTCCTCCTGATTCGCGTCAGTCGGGATGGACCCGATGCTGGCCGGCATGGCGAGCGAACGGGACTCCGCCACCAGGGACGCCGCGGTGATCTGCACCATCATGTAGCCGGAGGAGAGCCCCGGGTCCCGGGTCAGGAATGCCGGCAGCCCCTGCGACAGGTCCGGATTCACCAGCCGCTCCACCCGCCGCTCGGCGATCGCCTGCAGCGTGGTGAGGGCCACCGCCAGAAAATCGAGCGCCTGCGCCACCGGCTGGCCGTGGAAGTTGCCCCCCGACAGCACATCGCCGTTCTCGAACACCAGAGGGTTGTCGGTGGAGGCGTTCAGTTCGATCACCGCCGTCTCCCGCGCGAAGCGGATCGCATCCGCCACGGCCCCGAGCACCTGTGGGGTGCAGCGCAGGCTATAGGCGTCCTGGACCCGGTCGTCGTTCTCCCGGTGCGACTCACGGATCTCGCTCTCGGCCAGCAACGTGCGCATGAGTTCCGCGGTGCGGAGCTGGCCGGGATGGGGCCGCGCCTGGTGGATTCGCGGGTCGAGGGGGGTGGGGGTGCCGCGGAGCGCCTCGAGGCTCATCGCCGCCGCGCCCACCGCGGTGCGCCAGAGCGACTCGGCGTCCTGCACCATGAGGGCCAGCAAGGCGGTCTGCGCCTGGGTCCCGTTGATGAAGCTGATCCCCTCCTTGGGCGCAAAGCGGAACGGGGTCAGCCCGGCGCCCTGCAACGCCGCGGCCGCGGGCCCGCCCCGCACCTCCCCTTCCCCGATCAGCGCCATCGCGATGTGCGAGAGCGGCGCCAGGTCGCCGCTCGCCCCGACGCTGCCCTGCTCCGGCACCAGCGGGATGATGCCGGCGTTGAACAGCGCCACCAGCGCCTCGACCAGCCCGGGACGGACCCCGCTGGTCGGCCGGAGCAGGACGTTCGCCCGGAGCAGCATCGCGGCCCGCACCACGTCGGGCGGGAGCGGATCACCCATGCCGGCGGCGTGGCTCCGGATCAGGTTGACCTGGAGCTGCTCCAGTTTGTCAGGCGCCACCCGCACATTGGCCAGCTTGCCGAAGCCGGTGTTGATGCCGTAGATGGCGCCGCCCCGCGCTACCGCCTGGTCCACCAGCCTCCGGCTCTCCCCCAGGCGCCCGAGCGCCCCAGGGTCCAGGCGCAGGGTGGCGGCGGGATCACGGGCAACAGCAACCACATCGGCGAGGGACAGCGATTGGCCGGTCAGGGTAAGGGGTGTCATGGCGGGAACCTAATGCGCGGGCGAGGCGGGGAGAACGGGGCGGGGAAAAAGGGAAGCGGGAAACGGGGCCAGCCCCGTTTCCCGCTTCCCGAGCCACCGGGCGGAGGTGGAAACCCCTGCCCCGCTACCGCACCGCCACCATCCCGGCCCTGATCAGCTCAGGGTTGCCGAAATCGGTCTGGAACGCCCAGTCAAGAATCAGGAAGTTCTGGCCCACGTGGGTCACCCGGACCGCACCATAGCGGGCGAAGCCATCGCCCCCATCGGTCTCGAAGACATACCCCCAGCCCGGCAGCGCCTCGATCCCGCCCGTGGCATACCCGCCAACCGGGGCGTAGTCGATGCTGGTCAGGTCCGACACCGGGGCGTTGCCGTAGAGGGCCACACCGGTGCCGCTCCGGACCGGCGTGAGGAACAGCGCCCCCGCCACGTCCCGCTCCACCGAGAAGTCGTTCAGCCCCGACGAGCCATTCTGCACCAGGCCGATCTCGTTGCCGTCGGCGACGCCGTCGGTGTCGAGGTCCCGCCAGAAGCGGAAGCCGCTGCCCGCGTCCTGCGCCTGCCGGGCGTAAACCACCACGTTCCGGGCGTCCGGCCGCGGGGTGTCGGCCTTGAGCGGCGACCAGAGGCTCTCCCACCCCTCGATGCTGACCGCCGATACCGCGAAGCAGCGGCTGACCCCGTTGGTCATCGCGCCGGCCACGAACTCGGGGGCGATGGTGTTGCCCTCGAGGCTCCAGGTCTGGCCGCAGAGATTCTGGTCCAGGTCGTAGGAGGCGCTGTAGACCCGGTAGGTCTTGAACCCGGCCGGATCCGAAAGGTACGGGTTGTCCGACCAGGTCAGCGCGATCGCGCCGTCCAGCGTGGTGCTGCCAAGGGTGGTGGGCTTCTCAAGGGCAAGCCGTTCGTCCACGGTGACCACGTTGCTGGGCGAGGTCTCCGCGCCGTCGAGATCCTCCGCGGTCACGTAGTACTGCAGGTGCGGAATGCCCTCGTCATGGAACGAGTTCGACGTGGTCGTGGCGCGGAGCCGGTACGCCTCGTTGACGGCCCCGCGGGAGTACACATGCCAGTTGGCGAGATCGGGGTCGCTGTCATAGTCCCACTGCAGCAGGACCCCCGTGGGCGCCCCGGGGGTTCCGCTGGGCTCCACCGTGTAGATCAGGTTGGTCGGGGGGGCGATGAGGCCGCCACCGCCATCCACGACGGTGGTCTCGGTGCACGCGGCGAGAACGAGGAGCGGGGCTGCCAGCCAGGCGGAACGCATCGGGGACTCCGGTATGGGAACGCGGAGCCGATATGCAGGGTCGATGCCAACCCGCAAAATTGCTGCAATCACTTGCCGCGCAACGACTTACAGATTTTCGCCCATTTTGGCACCCGTCCGTTTGTTCGCCGGGAAGGAGGGGCGGCGGCCCCGGCGTGGACGAATCAGGGCCTCAGCGGTCGAACGACGTCTGATTGTAGTCGAACTTGATGTCCGGCAGGTCGGAGAGGTACACCGAGAAGAAGAAGGCGAAATTGCCGTTGGGATTCCGCACGAAGTTGAACCCCGCCCGCCACTCGTGCAGCACCCGCTCCAGCCGAACCACCTGGGACTCGAACTTCCGGTCGGTGATGTTGTACTGGGAACTCCACGACACGGTCCAGAAGGCGGTCGGGGCGAAGCTGGTGCTGAATCCGAGGCTCTGCCGCGGTTCACTCTGGACCGCGGTGGCGACCCCGGTGACGGGCCGGGTGCGGGACAGGCTGTAATTGAAGTTGGCGGTGAAGCGCCGGTTCGTGCTGATGCCGAGCGTCTGGTCGGCGCCATCGCCGAAGAACGACGGCGGCCGTCCGTTGCGGCTCTGGCCGGCCACGTAGTTGGGCGGCGGGGTAACCTCCTTGGCCGTCGAGTCCTTCCGCGCCAGGCCGAACAGCCCCAGCACCGAGCGGACGGTGTTCCCCGAGATGGCGAAGCTGGCGGTGACGGACTGGAGGAAGGGATCGAACTTCGCCGAGTCGGTCCCGACGGCGCCGCGCCACAGGTCGTGGGCCAGGCTGAGGTTGAACCCGGGTACCAGGTCGCTCTGGAACTGGTTGGAGAGGGTCTGGGTGCGCCAGCCGGTCCGGCCGGGGCGCTTCGCCTGCTCAAAGTCGTACTGGATGGAGCTGGTCTGGATGCCGAGGATGCGATAGCGGCGCACGTTGTCGGCGCTGGAGGTGTCGCCCGCCGCCCGGCGCGCCTTCCCCTCGATGTTCTGCGACAGGCCGACCGAGAGCAACTGGGTCGGGTCGCTCCGCAGGCGCAGCGGCTGGCCCGGCAGCGCCACGGCGCGGGCGTACGCGCGGTCGATGTCCGCCGCGGGACTGTAGCTGTACTGAACCTGGGGGGCGATACTGTGCCGGATCCGCTCCACCGGTCCGAACCCCGGATAGATATGAAAGAAGGTCGGCGAGGCGGACACACCGAAGTTGAAGCGCTTGCCCTGCCGGACCCAGTCCCCTCCGGTGTTCCGGTTCCGCACCATGAACGCCCCGCTCCCCGCGTTCACGATCCCCACGCTCGGCTGCACCTTCCAGGTGGAGCGGAACACCGTCGGCAGGTTGATGCCGGTCTGCCAGTCGAGATCGGTCTGGAAGGTGCCGACCGTCACCTGGCTCACGGTGATGGAGTCGGTCGGATCGGGGGTCGTCGGGTCGGGCACCTTCTGGGTACCGATCACCCGCCGGCCCTCGTCCTTCCGGTCGTTGTAGCCGAAACTGTTCTGCCAGGTGAACCCGCCGAAGCGGATGGGGGTGGTGAAGTTGACGATCGTGGTGCGGCTGCTGCGGGTGCGGGAGAGGGTGTCGAGCCCGCCCCCGGGCAGAGCCACCACCGGCGCGGGGGTGACCGGGAAGTTCGACTCCATGGTGTTGGTCACCGGTAGCCCGGGCGGCTAGGTTGGGTTAGTCCCGAAGCCGATCGGCTTGGGGCTCACCGAACGGGACGTCAACTGCATGGAGACGCTGTTGTCGGACAGGTTCTGCCGCCGGTTGCCGCCCAGGGCAATCGATCCCCAGGCGTAGCGCTTGGTGAAATTCGCCGCGCTCACGATCTGCTGGGTGGAGGCGAGCGGATCGATGGCGTTGCGCCGCTGGACGAAGCCGCTGCTGCTGTAGTTCAGGCTCAGGTTGAGCGACGTGCTCAGGTCGAAATTCTGCCGGTGATCCCAGCGGATGTTGGTGGACCGCCGGCCGCCGCTCTCCACCGTGCGCCGGTAGCCGATGGCCCCGCTCATGAACCGGTTGAGCACCCGGTACTGCCCCGCCACGCCGTATTCGACGTACCGGTTGGAGTACCAGTCCAGCTTGGCCGTCGCGTCGAAGTAATCGTTCGGGGCCCAGTAGTACCCGATGTTGGTGATCTGCCGGTTGTAGCCCGGATCCTGCCGGACGATGTCGTTGAGCCCGAACCGCGGGATCAGGATCCCCGACCGGCGCCCGGTCCGGGCGTCCTGGAACACGAACGGCAGCCAGAGTACCGGCACGTCGCGGATGTAGAGGGTCGCGGGCCGCGCCACCATCACCGTCTTGGAGATCCACTTCACCTCGCCGGCGGAGAAGTGATAGTGCGGCGTGGGCAGGTCGCAGCTGGTGATCTCCCCGTGTGAGGCGTAGAGCCGGGAACTGCTCGAGTCCTGCGCCAGGTCCCCGCGCAGGAACCAGTCGGTGGATCCCTGCTTGAAGCTGGTCAGCGCGTCCGAGACCACCCCCCGCCGGATGCAGGTGTTGTAGCGGATCCCGCCGAAGCCGGACAGCACGGTCTCCCGGTCGAAGAGCGCCGGGTTGCCCACCGCGCGGATCAGGCAGTCCGACTCCTGGTAGGCGATCGAATCGGCCTCCAGCACCGTCTCCCCCCGCCGGGTCATCGCCTCCCCGCGGAGGATGAGCTGGCGCTCCTCGGCGAAGACGATGGCGGAATCGGAGCGAAACCGGGTGGCGTTGTAGCCGTCCCGCTTGAGCAGGGCGGTGACCACCGAATCATCCGGGGCGAAGGCATTCCGCGGCGCCGTCGGCAAGCCGAGGCGGCGGGCGGTGGCGGTATCCACGGCCTGGCCAGGCCGGATCCGGGTGGTGTCCTGGACGGTGGTGTCGATGCCCACGGCGGACTTGCGGCCGGCGCGGATCGAATCAAGGGTCGCCCGGGGGATCGGCTTGGGGCGCGCCGGTTCCTGCGCGGCCAGCCCGGACGGGAGACCCACGCCGAGCAGCAGGAGCACCGCGGCGGCGGCCGCCCGCCGCAGCATCCGTTTGTGGATCACCCACGACCCCATGTATCCCACCTCGTACAGCAGCAGGATGGGGATCGTCATCAGCAGCATATTGAGGATGTCGGTCCCGGGCGACAGCACCGCCCCGGCGATAGCCGAGAGCACGATCGCGAACCGCCGGAACCGGTTGAGCGCCGCCGGGTTGGTCAGGCCCAGGACGGTGAGCAGCATGATCACCAGTGGGATCTCGAAGCAGAGTCCCATCGCCAGCACCAGCTGCAGCACAAAGCTGAAGTACGCGGCAAAGGTGATCAGCGGCTCCAGCCCCTCGGACTGGAAGCTGAACAGGATCGGGAGCGCCTGGGGCAGCAGGAGAAACCAGGCGAACGCTCCGCCGGCCAGGAACATCAGCAACCCGGCGAAAAGCGCCGGCAGGACCGTCTTCTTTTCCCGGGCGTAGAGGGCCGGGGAGAGGAAGGCCCAGATCTGGTGCACGATGATGGGGGAGACCAGCACCAGCCCGACGATGAGGGCCAGCTTGAGCACGATCATGACCGACTCGGTGGGGCTCGTCACCACGAGCTTCCCACCGGTGGTCTGCAGGTAGGGAGCGATCGGCGCCTTGAGGAGGGTCACCACCTGGAACCGCTGCACCACGAACAGCCCCACGGCGAAGCCGGCGATCAGCGCGAGCACCACCCGCACCAGCCGAACCCGCAGTTCCTCGAGGTGGTCGAGGAAGGGCATCTCGGCGCCCGGACCGGTCATGGTGCCGCCTTGCGCCGTGCCGCTCAGCGTCCGAGCGTCTTCAGCCGGTCACGGGCCAGAGCCGCTTCATCGGACGTGGCGTACTCGCGGACCACCCGGCTGTAGTAGGTCCGGGCGCCCTCCAGGTCTTTCCGCCGTTCGGCGAGGAGACCCAGCTTGTACAGCGCGCTGGCCGCACGGGGGGACCGGGGATAGGTCTCGACCACGCGGGTGTAGTAGGTGGCGGCCGAGTCCGGCGCTTCGGCGGCGTAGGTCTCGCCCACGAAGTAGGTGGCGTCCGGCACCCGCGCATGCGACGGATACAGGCGCAGCAGTTCGCGGAACCCCATGCGGGCCGTGGCCGGGCTGCCCCGGCGGAGCTGCTGCAGACTGGTGGAATAGATCTGCTCCGCCGAGGGCTGGCCGGCTTGCGGGGCCGGGGCGGCGGTGTCGGCGGGCGCCACGACCGGCGGCCCGGCGGGCGTCGCCTCCAGCTGCTCGCTGCGGGCCTCGAGCTGGGTCTGCAATTCGGTGAGGCGCTGCTGGCTCTGGCCGGTCAGCGCCTGGATCTGCACCAGCTGCTGCTGGATACTGATCAGGTCGTTGGCCATGTCGCCCCTGACGGTGGCGAGCTGGCTGCCGAGCACCCCCACGCGCGCCCCGATGCCACCGAGGCTGTCGTGGATCCGGCGCTGCCCGGCGATGATCTCCGAGAGCTGGGCCGCGCGCAGCGAATCGGCGCGCTGGTTCTCCGTGCGGGAGAGCAGGACCTGCTCCTCCACCCGGCGCAAGTCGCCCTTGGAGGCACAGCCTCCAAGGGCGACCAGGGCAACCCAGACGATGGGCGACCGGAACCGTGGCATCAGGGCAGTCGCAGGTTCATGGCACCCGCGGTGGCCTCGAACTCCGCCCGCCGGTTCTCGAACCAGGACGATTCGTCGTGGCCCATGGAGGCGGGGCGTTCCTCGCCATAGGAGACCACTTCGACCCGGCTCGCCTCGATGCCCTTGTTGCCCAGGTACGTCTTCACCGCCGCCGCGCGCCGGTTGCCCAGGGCGAGGTTGTACTCATCGGACCCCCGCTCGTCGGCGTGGCCGCTGATCCGGATGCGGAGCCCGCCGTTGGCGCCGAGGATCGCCGCCTTGCGGTCCAGGATGGAGCGGTCTTCGGGGCGGATATCCCACTTGTCGAAGTCGAAATGCACCACGGCGCCCACTTCCGCGAGCACGGCGGCGGTGGTCCGGGCGGCCGCGGCGGCGGGATCCTCGGCCGGCGCCGGCGCGGGAGCCGGCGTGGGCGCCGGCTGCGTCGG
>CAZPER010000075.1:0-17891 GCA_964585655.1 uncultured Gemmatimonadaceae bacterium
CCGCCCTGGCCGCCGCGTCCGCCCCGGCCGCCGCCCCGCGGCTCGCCGCCCTGGGGCGCGGTGCCCTCGGCGCCCGTCGTGCCCTGTTCGTCAGCCATGTCTAGAACTCCAGTCCGGCTTCGCGTGCGCCGTCAGCGACGGCCTTCACACGACCGTGGTAGCGGTAGCCCGCGCGGTCGAAGACGACCTTGGTGATTCCGGCGGCCTTGGCCTTGGCGGCGAGCACCTTCCCCATCCCCTTGGCCTTGCCGATCTTGCCCGCGCCGTCGGCGGTCACGCCCTCGGACCCGTCGGAGACGCCGAGCAGGCAGACGCCCCGGTCGTCGTCGACCAGCTGGGCGTAGATGTGCTTGATCGAGCGGAACACGGCCAGCCGCGGCCGCTCGGCGGTGCCGGCGACCTTCTTCCGCACCCGCAGATGGCGCCGGGCCCGAAGCTCATGCCGCGTGGACGGCGACTTGACTGCACGCATCGTTACTTGGCTCCTGTCTTGCCGGCCTTCCGGCGGACGGCCTCACCCTGGTAGCGCACACCCTTGCCCTTGTAGGGCTCGGGCTTCCGGAGACTGCGGATCTCGGCGGCCACCTGGCCCACCAGCTCCTTGTCCGGCCCTTCGATCTTCACCACGGTGTTGTTGTCCACCGTGAACTTGATGCCCGCCGGCGTGGGATACATCACCGGGTGGGAGAAGCCCAGCGCCAGCTGCAGCCCGGCCGGCTTGGCCTCGGCCTTGTAGCCGACGCCCTGGATCTCCAGCGTCTTGAGGAAGCCCTTCGCCACCCCGTCCACCATGTTCTGCAGCAGGGTCCGGGTCAGGCCGTGCAGCGCCTTGTGCCGGGGCTCCTCCGACGGCCGGGAGACGGTGAGCGTCTCCCCCGCCAGCGCGAGCTGCATCTCCGGGTGGACGGTGCGGGACAGCTCCCCCTTGGGGCCCTTGGCGGTCACGGTCTGGCCCTGGACGGTCACCGTGACGCCCTTGGGCACCGTCACCGGCCTTCTGCCGATTCGCGACATGGGCGCCTCTTACCAGACGACGGCGAGCAGCTCGCCGCCCAGGTTGGCCGACCGCGCGTCGCGGTCGCTCATGAGGCCCTTCGGCGTGGACACGATCGCCATGCCGAGGCCGTTCTTGATCCGCGGAATCTCGCGCGACTTCACGTACTGGCGGAGCCCCGGGGAGGAGACGCGCTTGAGCTCGCGGATGACCGGCTGGTCATTGTGGTACTTGAGGTACAGCCGGAGCACGCCGCGCGCGCCGTCATCGAGGATCTTGTAGTCCGCGATGTAGTGATTGTCGCGCAGCAGCCGCGCCAGCTCGCTCTTGAGCCGGGACACCGGGATATCGACCCGCTTGTGGCCGGCGGCGCAGGCGTTCCGGATGCGCGTCAGCATGTCCGCGACGGGATCTGTCATGCTCATCGATTCAGTCTCCTACCAGCTGGCCTTGCGCACACCGGGGATTTCCCCCCGGAGCGCCATGTCGCGGAAGCAGATCCGGCAGAGCCCGAACTTCCGCAGCACCGCCCGGCTGCGGCCGCAGCGCTGGCAGCGTCGCACCGCCCGCACCTTGAACTTGGGCGTCCGCTTGGCCCGCTCGATCCAACAGGTCTTCGCCATGCTCTCTCCTCAGCTCCTTCGTGGCGCGGCCCGGGCATCCCCCGGTCCTGCGCGCGATCCCGCCCCGGCCGAGCCGGGGCCTGTCCCGGCTCCGGCTACGACGCCACCTGCACCGGCGTCCCGCCGCGGAACGGCCAGCCGAACTCCTTGAGCAGCGCCATGGCCAGGTCGTCCCGCCCGGCCGTGGTCACGATCGTGATGTCCATCCCGTGGATCTTCTCGACCTTGTCGAAGTCGATCTCGGGGAAGATCATCTGTTCCTTGATGCCCATGGTGTAGTTGCCACGGCCATCGAAGCTCTTGTCCGGCAGCCCGCGGAAGTCGCGCACCCGGGGCACGGCAACGTTGATGAACCGGTCCAGGAACTCGTACATCCGCGCGTTCCGGAGCGTCACCGACACGCCGACCGGCTGCCCCTCGCGGAGCCCGAAGTTGGCGATCGCCTTCTTGGCCCGGCGGATCACCGGCTTCTGGCCGGCGATGATCGCCAGTTCATCGGCGACGGTCTCGATCAGCTTCGGGGTCTTGGCCCCTTCGCCCATGCCGACGTTGAGCACCACCTTCACGATCCGCGGCACCTGGTGCGGATTGGTCAGCCCGAACTGCTTGCTCAGGTTCGGCCGGACCACCTTCTCGTAGTAGGTCTTGAGCCGGGGCACCCCGTCCACCGACTTCGGCGCCGCCTCGGTCGCGAAGGCCGCCCCGCCCTTGTCCTTGCCGCCCTTGCCGCCCCCGCCCGCCTTCGGCGCCTTGGGGGCCTTGGGAGCGGTCTCCTTGGTCTCGGCCATGATCAGCGGTTCCTCACGATGGACTGCCCCGACTTCACGGCGATCCGCTCCAGCGTCCCGTCGGCATCCTTCTGCCGCCGGATGCGGGTCGGCTCACCGCTCTTGGGATCGATCAGCATCACCTTCGAGTGGTGCACCGGGGCCTCGCGCTGGATCTTGCCCCCCGGCGTATTCTGGCCCGGGCGCTGGTGCTTGGTGATGATGTTCACGCCCTCGACGGCCACCCGGCCGGTCTTGGGGTACACCCGCAGCACCTTGCCCCGCTTGCCCTTGTCGTCGCCGGACAGCACCTGGACGGTGTCACCCGAGGTGATGTGCAGGACCTCGCGCACCGGCGGCAGGTGCCGCACGCGCCTGGCCTTCTTGTAGACGAGCGGCTTCATCTAGAGCACCTCCGGCGCGAGCGACACGATCTTCATGTATCGCTTCTCGCGCAGCTCGCGCGCCACCGGCCCGAAGATACGGGTCGCCCGGGGCTCGCCCTGGTCGTTGATCAGCACCACCGCGTTCTCGTCGAACCGGATGTAGGAGCCGTCCTTGCGCCGGGTCTCCTTCACCGTCCGCACGATCACCGCCTTGGCCACGTCGCCCTTCTTCACCTGGCCGGTGGGGATGGCGTCCTTGATGGCGACGACCACCTTGTCGCCCACGCCGGCGTAACGGCGCTTGCTGCCGCCGAGCACCCGGATCACGAGCGCCTTCCGCGCGCCCGAGTTGTCGGCGACCTTGACGATCGATTCTTGCTGGATCATTGGAGCCTCATCCGTTCATGTGCGCGCACCACCGTGCGCGCCCTACTTCGCCCGCTCGACGATCTCGACCACCCGCCACGCCACCGTCTTCGCCAGCGGCCGGGTCTCCATGATCCGCACCGTGTCGCCCGTCTTGGCGCCGAACTGGTCGTCCCGCGCCTTCACCCGGGCGGTCCGGGTCATCTGCTTCCCGTACGCCGGGTGGGCGAAGCGGCGGGTCAGCTCCACCACCACCGTCTTGGTCATCTTGTCGGAGGTCACCACGCCCTGGCGGGTCTTCCGCCGTGCCCGGCCCTCGGTCTTCGGTTCGGTCATCTCGTCTCTCGTTCGTGGGGCCGCGTCAGCGGCCCAGCTCCCGGGCCCGCAGGATCGTCTGGATCCGCGCGATGTCCCGCCTGAGGCTGCGAAACCGCATCGGGTTCTCGATCGCCTCGGTGGCGGACCGGAACCGGAGCCGGAACTGCTCCTCGGTCAGCTCCGCCAGCTTGGCGCGGAGGTCCTCGACCGACAGCTCGGTGAGTTCAGTCGCCTTCATCGCTCAGTCCTCCGTCCGCTTGATGAAGCGGGTCCGCACCGGCAGCTTCGCCGCCGCCAGGGCCAGCGCCGCCTTGGCCAGCGTGACCTCGACCCCCTCGACCTCGAACAGCACCCGGCCCGGCTTCACCACCGCCACCCAGCCCTCCGGGTTGCCCTTGCCCTTCCCCATGCGGGTCTCGGCCGGCTTCTTGGTGATCGGCTTGTCCGGGAAGATCCGGATCCAGACCTTGCCGCCGCGCTTCATTTCGCGGGTGAGCGCCACGCGCGCCGCCTCGATCTGCCGGTTGCTGACCCAGCCCGGCTCGAGCGACATCAGGGCGTACTCCCCGAAGGCCACCGTGTTGCCGCGGGTGGCGATCCCCTTGGTGCGCCCCTTGAACGTCTTGCGGAACTTGACCCGCTTGGGTGCCAGCATCGCTCAGTTCCCCGTGCTGTACGTACGGCCCGACAGGTCTTCGACCACCTCGCCCTTGAAGACCCAGACCTTGATCCCGATGGTGCCGTAGGTGGTCTTGGCGGTGCTGGTGGCGTAGTCGATGTCCGCCCGCAGCGTGTGGAGCGGCACCCGCCCCTCGCGGTAGCCCTCGACCCGCGCGATCTCGGCGCCGCCCAGGCGGCCGCCGGCCCGCACCTTGATCCCCTGCGCCCCCATCCGCATGGCGCTCTGCACCGCCCGCTTCATGGCCCGGCGGAAGGAGATCCGCTGCATCAGCTGGTGCGCGATGTTGTCCGCCACCAGCTGGGCCGACACCTCGGGCCGCTTGATCTCCTCGACGTTGATCGCCGCTTCCTTGCCGGTCAGCTGCGCCAGCTCGTCCCGCAGCTTGTCCACCTCGGCGCCCCGCTTGCCGATCACCACGCCCGGCCGGCCGGTGTGCACCGTCACGGTCACCTTGCCCGGCTTCCGCTCGATGTCGATCTGCGCGATCGCGGCGTGCCCCAGGCGGGCCTTCAGGTACTTCCGGATGAGCTCGTCCTCCTTCAGGAGGGCGGGCATTTCCTTGGTCGCGTACCACCGGGAGATCCACGGCTTGACGATGCCGAGGCGGAAGCCGGTGGGATGGGTCTTCTGCCCCATTACTTGCTCTCCTTCGTGCCCACATGGATCTCGACGTGCGACGTCCGCTTCTTGATCGGCACCCCGCGGCCCTGGGCCGCCGGGGAGAACCGCTTGAGCGGCGTGCCCATGTTGATGATCGCCTTGGTCACCCGCAGCTCATCCACGTCCAGGTTCTCGTTGGCCTGGAGCGCGGCCTGCTCGGCATTGGCCACCGCCGACCGCAGCGTCTTCTCGATCTGCTTGGCCGCGTACTTCTTGTTGAACTTCAGGATGGCGAAGGCCTCATTCACGTTCTTCCCGCGGATGAGGTCCACCACCAGCCGCATCTTCCGCGACGACTGCCGCGCGTAGCGCTGGATCGCTCGGGCTTCCATGGTCACTCCGCCTTGGCCTTCTTGTCGGCCACCAGCTTGCCACTGTGGCCCCGGAACAGCCGGGTGGGCGCGAACTCGCCCAGCTTGTGCCCCACCATGTTCTCGGTCACGTACACCGGGACGAACTTGTTCCCGTTGTGCACCGCGAAGGTGTGGCCCACGAACTCGGGGAGGATCGTGCTCGCCCGGCTCCAGGTCTTCACCACCCGCTTCTCGTTGCGGCCGTTCATCGCCTGGACCTTGCCCAGGAGCGCCAGCTGCACGAACGGACCCTTCTTGATGCTCCGCGACATTACGAACCCCCTCCGGTCGCCTTCCCGCGCCGCCGGCCGCGGACGATGTACTGGGTCGAGGCCTTCTTCGGCTGCCGGGTCTTCCGTCCCTCCGGCTTGCCCCACGGACTCACCGGGGGACGGCCGCCCGAGGTCTTGCCCTCGCCGCCGCCCAGCGGGTGATCCACCGGGTTCTTCGCCACGCCACGCACCCGCGGCTTCTTGCCCAGCCACCGGGTCTTGCCCGCCTTGCCCATCGAGAGCAGCTCGTGCTCCGCGTTGCCCACCTCGCCGATCGTGGCCAGGCACTTGGCGTGCACCCGCCGCATCTCGGTGGAGCGGAGCCGGAGGGTCACGTAGTCCCCCTCCTTCGCCACCACCTGGGCCCCGCCGCCGGCGGTGCGGATCATCTGCCCGCCCTTGCCGATCTTGAGTTCCACGTTGTGCACCGTCTCACCGAGCGGGATCTCCCCCAGCGGGATCGCGTTCCCCAGCCGGGGGTCCACCCCGGGGCCGGAGAGCACCGTGTCCCCGACGTTGAGCCCCTTCGGGTGCAGGATGTACCGCTTCTCGCCGTCGGCGTACACGATCAGGGCGATCCGGGCGCTCCGGTTCGGATCGTACTCGACCGAGTCCACCCGGCCGGGAATCCCGAACTTGTTGCGCTTCCAGTCGATCTTCCGGTACATCCGCTTGTGGCCCCCGCCGATGTACCGCATCGTGAGGTGGCCCTTGTTGTTCCGGCCGCCGGTCTTGCGGATCGGCTCCAGCAGGCTCTTCTCGGGGGTGGTCCGGGTGATCTCGGCGAAATCCGAGACCGAGCGGAACCGCGTGCCGGCCGTGACCGGCTTGAACTGGCGGATGCCCATATCAGCCCTCGAACACGGGAAGCGTCTCCCCGTCCTTCAGGGTCACGATCGCCTTCTTCCACCGCGCCGTGAGCCCCTTGGTGCGGCCCCGGACCACCTGGTCGCGCCGCACCTGCATGGTGCGGACACTGGTGGCCGTGACGCCGAACAGCTGCTTCAGCGCCTCACGGATCTGGTACTTGTTCGCCTCGGGATGCACCTCGAAGGCGTATTCCTTCCGCAGCTGGTACGCGGCCGACGACTTCTCGGTCACGACCGGCCGCACGATCGTCTCCAGCACGCTGGGCATTTACTTGCCCCCCTTCTTCTTGGGCGCGGCCTTCTTGGCGGCCGGCTTCTTGGCCGCGCTCTTGGCCTTCGGCGCGGCCTTCTTCGGGGCCTTGGCCGTCTTCTTCTCCGCCTTGGCCTTGGGGGCCTTGGCGGCCTTCGGCGCCTTGGCCGGCTTCTCCGCCTTCGGCTTCGGCTCCGCCTTCGGCCGGGCGGCGCGGGGCGCCGGCGCGGTCTTCTCGGTCGGCACGAAGCTCCGGACGAACGGCTGCGCCGGCTCCCCGGCCAGCGCCGGCTCCTCGATCAGCACCGTCTCCGCCCAGAGCACGTCGTAGGCGCCGGCGTCGCTGAACGGCAGCACATCGACCCGCGGCAGGTTGCGGGCGCTCAGGTAGAGGGCCTCGCTCACCCCGTGGGTGAGGATCAGCACCTTCTGCCCCGCCACGCCCAGCTTGTCCAGCAGCGCCAGCAGCTCGCGGGTCTTCGGGCTCTGCTGCTCGAACCGCTCCACCACCACCAGGTGGCCATCCGCCGCGCGGGCGTTGAGCGCGCTCTTCCGGGCCAGCTGCTTCACCTTCCGCGGGATCCCCAGCCGGTAGTCGCGCGGCAGCGGACCGAACACCTTGCCGCCGCCGGGCCAGTTCGGGGCGCGGGTCGAGCCCTGGCGGGCGCGGCCGGTGCCCTTCTGCTTCCACGGCTTCTGGTTGCCGCCGGAGACGAAGCCCCGGGTCTTGGTCGAGGCCGTACCCTGCCGCTGGTTGGCCAGGTAGACCTTCACCGCCTCATGCATGACCGGCTCGTTCACCGTGCCGTCAAACAGCGACTCCGGCAGCGCCAGGGCGCCCTTCTTGGCACCGGCGGGCGAGTAGTGCGGGGCCTCAATCATGGCGGCTCCGGCCGTGCTGCTTGTTGACCAGCAGGATCCCGTGCCTGGCGCCCGGCACCGCGCCGCGCACGAAGAGCAGGTTCCGCTCGGCGTCCACCTTCACCACCCGGAGCCCGAGCTCGGTGTGGCGCTCCGCGCCCATGTGGCCCGGCATCCGCTTCCCCTTGATGACGCGGCTGGGGTCGGTGCCCGGGGAGATGGAGCCCGGCTTCCGGTGCCGGGTGTTGCCGTGCGAGGCGGGACCACCGCCGGCGCCGTAGCGGTGCACCATGCCCTGGAAGCCCCGGCCCTTGCTGGTGCCGGTGACCTTCACGAGCTCCCCCGCGGCGAAGATGCCGACGGTGACGGTGTCGCCCGGCTTGTAGGCCTGCTGGTTGGTCCCGAATTCCTTCAGGATCTTGGGAGCGGCCTCGAGCGTCGCCGCCTTCGCGTGCCCGACTTCCGCCCTGCTGGCGCGTCCCTCGAGCTTGGCCCCGAAGCCCAGCTGCACCGCGTCCTCCTTCACCTGCAGGACGCGACAGGGGCCCGCCTCGATCACCGTCACCGGGATCGACGCGCCGTCTTCGGTGAAGACGCGGGTCATGCCGAGCTTCCGCCCGATCAATCCGTTCGCCATGGCTATTCGACCTTGATCTCCACGTCCACGCCGGCCGGCAGGTCGAGCTTGGTCAGCGCGTCCATGGTCTGCGGGCGGGAATCGTTGATGTCGAGCAGCCGCTTGTGCGTGCGGAGCTCGAACTGCTCCCGGCTCTTCTTGTCGATGTGCGGGCTGCGAAGCACCGTCCACCGCTCGATCTTCACGGGCAGCGGGATCGGACCGGACACCTGGGCCCCGGTCTTCTCCGCCGTGCGCACGATGTCCGCCGCGGCCTGGTCCAGGATGCCGTGGTCGAACGCCTTGAGCCGGATGCGAATGCGCTGTGCCATTCAGTCCTCATCGTCTCGACGGCCGGTCGGCGGGCCGCTCGGGCAGGCTCAATCGAGCCGCCGAGCCGCCCCGCCGCCGAACCGACTACTTCAGGATCTTCGTCACCACGCCGGCGCCGACCGTCCGGCCGCCCTCGCGGATCGCGAAGCGCAGCCCCTCGTCCATGGCGATCGGGATGATGAGGGTGATCTTCATCTGGATGTTGTCACCCGGCATCACCATCTCGACGCCTTCCGGCAGCTCCACCGACCCCGTCACGTCCGTGGTGCGGAAGTAGAACTGCGGCCGGTACCCCTTGAAGAACGGCGTGTGGCGGCCGCCCTCTTCCTTGGTCAGGACGTAGACCTCGGCCATGAAGTCGGTGTGCGGGGTGATGCTGCCGCTCTTGGCCAGCACCATGCCGCGCTCGATTTCATTCTTTTCCACGCCGCGGAGCAGCAGGCCGACGTTGTCGCCCGCCTGGCCGTCATCCAGCAGCTTGCGGAACATCTCGACGCCGGTGACGGTGGTCTTCTTGGTGGCGTTGAAGCCCACCAGCGCGACCTCCTCGCCCACCTTGACCTTGCCCCGCTCGATCCGGCCCGTGGCCACCGTGCCGCGGCCGGTGATCGAGAACACGTCCTCGACCGGCATCAGGAACGGCTTGTCCACTTCGCGCTTCGGCTCGGGGATGTAGCTGTCGAGGGCGTCGAGCAGCTGCCACATCGCCTTGACCCACTGCTCCTCGCCCTTGATGGCGCCGATCGCGGAGCCGCGGATCACCGGCAGCTCGTCGCCGGGGAACTCGTACTTGCTGAGCAGCTCCCGCACCTCGAGCTCGACCAGGTCGAGCAGCTCGGGATCATCCACCAGGTCGCACTTGTTCAGGAACACCACCACCGACGGCACGTTCACCTGGCGCGCCAGCAGGATGTGCTCGCGGGTCTGCGGCATCGGGCCGTCGACCGCGCTGACCACCAGGATGGCGCCGTCCATCTGCGCCGCGCCGGTGATCATGTTCTTCACGTAGTCCGCGTGGCCCGGGCAGTCCACGTGGGCGTAGTGCCGCTTCTCCGTCGAGTACTCGACGTGGCTGGTGGCGATGGTCAGGATCTTGGTCGGATCCCGCCGTCCCTGCGACTCCGACGCCTTGGCGACCGAGTCGTACGGGACGTAGGCCGAGAGGCCCTTGTCAGCCGTCACCTTGGTCAGCGCGGCGGTCGTGGTCGTCTTGCCATGGTCCACGTGACCGATGGTGCCGACGTTCACGTGGGGCTTGTTCCGCTCGAATTTGGCTTTGGCCATAAGGTCCTCGTGGTTATCCCTTCTTCTTCGCGATGATCGCTTCCGCGATCGACTTCGGAACTTCCTCGTAGTGCGCAAACTCCATGGAGTACACCGCCCGGCCCTGCGTCATGCTGCGGAGCGTGGTCGAGTACCCGAACATCTCCTTCAGCGGCACGTGCGCGGCCACGACCTGGGCCTCGCCGCGCTGCGTCATCCCGCCCACCTTGCCCCGGCGGCCCGACAGGTCCCCGACCACGTTGCCCAGGAAGTCGGACGGGGTCACCACCTCGACCTCCATCACCGGCTCCAGGATGATCGGCTTGGCCTGCTGCGCCGCCGTCTTGAACGCCATCGACCCCGCGATCTTGAATGCCATCTCGCTCGAGTCGACGTCGTGGTAGCTGCCGTACACCAGGGTCGCCTTGACGTCCACCACCGGGTACCCGGCCTGGATGCCGTTCTCCAGCGCCTCCCGGATCCCCGCCTCCACCGGCTTGATGAACTCCCGGGGGATCACGCCGCCCACGATCTTGTCCTCGAAGACGAACCCTTCGCCCGGCTTCGACGGCTCGAGGTGGATCACCACGTGGCCGTACTGGCCCTTGCCGCCGGACTGCCGGATGAACTTGCCCTCGACGTCCGACACCTTGCGGGTGATGGTCTCCCGGAAGGCCACCTGCGGCTGCCCGACGTTCGCCTCGACCTTGAACTCCCGCTTCATGCGGTCGACCAGGATCTCGAGGTGCAGTTCGCCCATGCCCGCGATGATCGTCTGGCTGGTCTCGGCGTCGGTCCGCACCCGGAAGGTGGGGTCCTCCTCCTGCAGCTTCTGCAGGGCGATCGCCAGCTTGTCCTGGTCGGCCTTGGTCTTCGGCTCGATCGCGACGTCGATCACCGGATTGGGGAACTTCATCGCCTCGAGGATGATCGGCTTCTCCTCGTCGCACAGCGTGTCGCCGGTGCGCGTGTCCTTGAGCCCGATGGCCGCCCCGATGTCCCCCGCCAGCACTTCGTGGATCTCCTCGCGCTTGTTGGCGTGCATCTGCAGCAGCCGCGCGACCCGCTCCTTCTTGTCCTTCGTGGCGTTGTAGACGTAGCTGCCCGCGTCCAGCTTGCCCGAGTACACCCGGAAGTAGGTCAGCCGGCCCACGAAGGGGTCGGTCATGATCTTGAACGCCAGCGCCGCGAACGGCGCGTCATCCTTCGGGGTGCGCGTGATGTGCTGGGTATCGTGGAGCGGCACGTGCCCCTCGATCTCCTTCACGTCCGTCGGGCAGGGCAGGTAGTCGATCACGCTGTCCAGCAGCGCCTGCACGCCCTTGTTCTTGAACGACGCGCCGCAGAGCACCGGCACGAACCCGTGCCGCAGCGTGGCGTTCCGGATCGCGCCCCGGATCTCCGCCTCCGTCAGCTCGGCGCCCCCGAGGTACTTCTCCAGCAGCCCGTCCTCGTGCTCGATGGCGGCCTCGATCAGGTCGTGGCGGTACTTGGCCGCCTCGTCCTTCATCGCGTCCGGGATCGGCATCTCGGAGAACGTCTTGCCCAGGTCCTCGTCGTGGAACACGATCTCCACCTGCCGGATCAGGTCCACGAAGCCGGTGAAGGTGTCGGAGCTTCCCACCGGCAGCTGCAGCGGATACGCCTTCTTGCTCAGCCGGTCCCGGACCATCTCCAGGCAGCGATAGAAGTTGGCGCCGATCCGGTCCATCTTGTTGGCGAACACCAGCCGCGGCACCCCGTAGCGGTCCGCCTGGCGCCACACCGTCTCGGTCTGCGGCTCCACGCCGGCCACCGAGTCGAGCAGGGTCACCGCCCCGTCCAGCACCCGCAGCGAACGCTCCACTTCGGCCGTGAAGTCCACGTGGCCGGGCGTATCGATGATATTGATCCGGTACTGGATCGCGTCCCGCACCCAGAAGCAGGTCGTCGCCGCGGAGGTGATCGTGATGCCCCGCTCCTGCTCCTGCTCCATCCAGTCCATCGTGGCCGCGCCCTCGTGCACCTCACCGATCTTGTAGTTCTTCCCGGTGTAGTACAGGATGCGCTCGGTGGTCGTGGTCTTCCCGGCATCAATGTGGGCCATGATGCCGATGTTCCGGTACCGGTCGAGCGGAGTTTCGCGGGCCATCAGTCTCTCTGTATCCGTTGCGTATGGTGGCGCGCCGTGCGGCGCGCGGTCCCTATGTCTGCCTCACCCGGCGGTCCTGCCCTGCCCCGGCCAGCGAAAAAGCGGGGCGACCGGCCCGGGATCTCCCGGCGGTATCGCTCCGCGGACGTCCGGGGCTTGCGCCCCCGGGACGTGGACCATCGCAGGTCCATCGCTTTAGTGCGGACGGCTGCCCGGAGGCGCCATCCTTCGGGAGGATCGGAGGTGGCTAGCGGAGTCCCGTTGCCCCGGGGCCGGCCGTCACACGATCCTGATGTCTCGCTCTTGAAGGACCGGCGAACGGCACCGTTCCTGCGAAGCCCGGCAAAGGTAACTCACGATCCCACAATGTCAACCGCGACCGGCACGGGCTACCAGCGGTAGTGCGCGAACGCCCGGTTGGCCTCGGCCATCTTGTGGGTGTCTTCCTTCTTCTTGATGGCGTTCCCCTCACCCTTCGAGGCAAGGATCAGCTCGGCGGCCAGGCGCTCCTGCATGGTCTTCTCGGACCGGCCCCGCGCGAAATCGATCACCCAGCGCATGGCCAGGGCGGTCCGCCGCTCGGGCCGGACTTCGACCGGCACCTGCAGCGACGCGCCACCCACCCGGCGGCTCTTCACCTCGAGGGCCGGCTTCACGTTGCTGATCGCCTGCTTGAAGACGGTGACGCCCGGCTGGCCGGTGCGCTCCTCGATCATGTCCATCGCGGAGTAGAAGATCCGCTCGGCGGTGCTCTTCTTCCCCTGGTACATGAGCGAGCTGATGAACTTGGAGACGGTCTGGCTGTCGTAGCGCGGATCGGGCGGCACCGTGCGCTTCACGGCCTTGGTGCGGCGGCTCACTTCTTACCTCCCTTGGCCGCCGGAGCGCCGGCCTTGGGACGCTTGGCCCCGTACTTGGAGCGGCTGCGACGGCGGTCGTTCACGCCCGCCGCGTCCAGGGCCCCGCGCACCAGGTGATAGCGGACGCCCGGAAGGTCCTTCACCCGGCCGCCCCGCACCAGCACGATCGAGTGCTCTTGCAGGTTGTGCCCCTCGCCCGGGATGTAGGCGATGATCTCGAACCCGTTCGTCAGCCGCACCTTGGCCACCTTCCGCAGCGCCGAGTTCGGCTTCTTCGGGGTGGTGGTGTAGACGCGGGTGCAGACCCCGCGGCGGAATGGGTTCTGCTTGAGCGCGGGCGACTTGTCCTTGTAGACAGGTGCCTTGCGCGGCTTCCGGACGAGCTGATTGATGGTCGGCATACGCCTGCGGTTTGGGCCGTGGGACCTTCCCCCGGCCTAGTCCGGGAGAGAACGGCAAAGGTAGCCCGGGGAAGGGGTTGGGTCAAGGCGCGGTGGCTGGCGACGGCCTACCCGGGGATCGCCGTACCCACCCATACGGGGCCCCCGGTCCCGAGACTGACCATTCCGCCGATCAGCTCCCCCGGGCGGAGCGCCCGGACGCTGCGCGGGTAGTCTCCGCCGGCCGCCTCGGCGACCCGGAACCGGAACGTTGCCGGGACCTGCAGTGTCGAACGGAACTCGTAGAGCCAGAGGAAGCCCTCCCCGCCCGGACGCTGCTCCTCACGGGCAACCCGTGCCTCTATCCCCACGACCGCCGGCACCGGATACCACGGCCCCCAACCGCTGGCCAGCGGGGGAGTACGCTCGCCGGGCGTCAGGGGAATACTGTTCGCCGCCGCGCCCCCCTGGCGCCAGCCAAGCGCGGCAGCCAGCCGGGCCAGGAACGCCCCGGATCGCCGAAGACCGCCCCCGGCCGCGGCCGGTGAGCCGACCCCAAGCTTGAGGATCCGGCGCCGCAGGTCCTCCAGTTCCGGCACGGAGACGCCGGTAGCGGCCGAGACGTCGTTCACCGACCGCCCCTCCAGCAGGAGGGAGGCGGCATCGGTCAGCCGGTCGAGGTGGGACCGCTGGTCCAGTGTCCCCATGGGCGCGCATGCTAAGGACCGGCTGTCAGGCCACCGTCAGCCGACCGTCACCCCGCCCCGCTGGCGATCCCGTGCCGGAGTGGCTATTTCTGGCCAGGGCCCGGTGGACGACCGGGCGGCGAACTCCCCGTTGGAGGCGGCATGCGCTGGAATCGTGGGCAAAGGAGCGGGAATCTCGAGGACATGCGGGGTGCGACCGGTGGCCGCTTTCCCGGCGGCGGCGGGGCCAAGCTCGGCCTGGGTGGCATGCTGGTCCTCCTCGTCCTCAGCCTGGTCTTCAAGAAGGACTTCTTCCAGCTGGTCGGCGGCGCGGGCGGTGGGGCGCAGGCCGGCGTGCCGGGCCAGGTGGAACCCGGACCGGTGCAGTCCACCCCGGAAGAAGAGGACATGGTGGACTTCGTCTCGGCCGTCCTGGACAGCACCCAGCGGTTCTGGACCGCGGCACTCCCCCGGGAGGGGGCCACCTACCGCGACGCCCGGCTGTTCCTCTTCCGGGACGCGGTGCAGTCGGCCTGCGGGTTCGCCGAGGCGGCGTCCGGCCCGTTCTACTGCCCGGGCGACGAGAAGGTCTACATCGACCTGGGCTTCTACGAGGAGCTGAAGCGGCGCTTCGGGGCGCCCGGGGACTTCGCCCAGGCCTACGTCCTCGCCCACGAGATCGGGCATCATGTCCAGAACGTGCTGGGCATCGAGCGGCAGATGCGGCAGGCGCAGCAGCGGCGCCCCGGCGATGCCAACGACCTGAGCGTCCGGATGGAACTGCAGGCGGACTGCCTCGCCGGGGTCTGGGCCGGCGCCTACGGCGCGCAGGGCGGACTGGAGCAGGGAGACTTCGAGGAGGGCATGCGGGCCGCCGCCTCGGTGGGCGATGACCGGATCCAGAAGATGACCCAGGGCCAGGTGAACCCGGACGGCTTCACCCACGGCTCCAGCGAGCAGCGGATGCGGTGGTTCGACGCCGGCTTCCAGTCGCGGGACCCGAAGCGCTGCGACACCTTCGGCGCGGGCGCGCCCTAGGGGTGGCTCGGCGGCTCGGCGGAGGAACACACAAGCGGGGCGGACCGGTTGGTCCGCCCCGCCTCGTTTCCCTCCGGTACCGCCGCCGCGGTTACTCCTCGTCGTCTGCCATCAGGGCGGCCACCGAGACCGGCTGGGCCGGCACTTCGGTGCCCGGTTCCGGCGGCGGGGGCGGTTCGTAGCCCGCCGGCGGTTCGATGTCGATCTCGGCGTAGCGGTAGATGCCCGACCCCGCCGGGATGAGGTGTCCGATGATGATGTTCTCCTTGAGGCCGAGGAGGTCGTCCTTGGCGCCGCGGATGGCGGCATCGGTGAGCACCCGGGTGGTCTCCTGGAACGACGCCGCCGAGATGAACGACTGCGTGGTCAGCGACGCCTTGGTGATGCCCAGCAGCACCGGCTCCGACTGCGCCGGGGTCCCCTTCCGCTTGATGACGCGCTCGTTCTCGTCGCGGAAGGTGAGCTTGTCCACCGTCTCCCCCTCGAGGAAGTCGGTATCGCCCGGATCGGTGACGCGCGTCTTCTGCAGCATCTGGCGCACGATGGTGCCGATGTGCTTGTCGCTGATCCGCACGCCCTGCAGGCGGTACACCTCCTGCACCTCGTTGAGCAGGTACTCCTGCACCGCGCGGGGGCCCTTGATCCGCAGGATGTCGTGCGGGTTCACCGGGCCTTCGGTCAGCCGGTCGCCGGCGCGCACCCGGTCGCCCTCGTGCACCCGGAGGTGCTTCCCGGCGCCCACTTCGTACAGCTGCGGCGGCTCGGGCTCGCCCTTCTTGCCGGGCTCGGCGATGGGGTACACGTAGATCTCGCGCTTGCCGCGCTTGATCTCGCCGAACTTCACGATGCCGTCGATTTCCGAGATCGTCGCCGGATCCTTCGGGCGCCGGGCCTCGAACAGCTCCGCCACCCGCGGCAGGCCGCCGGTGATGTCGCGGGTCTTGTACGCCTGCCGCGGCATCTTGGTCACGGTCACGCCGCGCGTGATCTTCACCGCGGGCGAGAGGTAGACGGTCTTGTCCTTCGCTTCCTTCTTGCTCTTGCCCGGCCAGGCGACGTTGATCGGGTACTCGTCCACCTTGAACTTGCCGGACCAGGGGTTCCCCTCGGGCGGCAGGTCCATGCCCCGGGTGATCTGGTCGGTGTCGCTGCCCAGGATGATCCGGGAGCCCTCGGCCAGGATGTACTCCTGCGGATCCTTCCGGTTCGGGGCGTACACCAGCACCGACGGGTGCAGCTCCCGGTCGGGGTCGGCCATGACCACGATCGAGCGCAGGCCGGTGGATTCGTCCAGCTCCTCGCGCAGGGTCGAGCCCGGCACCAGGTCCTTCCAGCGCAGCTCCCCGTCGAGCTTGATGATGCTCGGGTCGTTGTACGGGTCCCAGGTGTAGAGGATGGACATCTTCCCCTGCGCCGTGTCGCCCTCCTTCACGTGGATGATCGCGCCCTCGGGCACCGGGTAGCGGTTGAGGATCCGCTTCGGGTCGGCGGGATCCACCACCAGGATGCCTTCCTTCGCCTCCTCCTCCGCCGACTCGTCGTCGCGGGTGAGGGCGATGCGCACCATCGCCTTGCTGCCGTCCTCGTACTCCACCGGCACGTCGGCGTACTCCAGCCCGCTGGTGTACTTCACCAGCCCGCTGGCCCGGGCCCGCCGCTCCGCCTCTTCCGCGATGCGGGACGACGCGCCACCGATGTGGAAGGTCCGCATCGTCAGCTGGGTGCCCGGCTCGCCGATCGACTGCGCGGCCAGGATGCCGATGGCCTCGCCCATGTCCACCATGTCCATCGTGGCCAGGTTGCGGCCGTAGCACATCCGGCAGCAGCCGCGGCGCGACTCGCAGGTGAGCACCGAGCGGATCTTGACCTTCTCGATCCCCGCCTCGTCGATCCGGGCGGAGAGCTCCTCGTCGATCAGCTTGCCCGCCTGCACCAGCAGCCGGGGATCGCCGTGCTCGTCCAGCTCATGCGGATCGAACACGTCCTCGGAGGCGACGATGCCGAGGATCCGCTCCTTGAGCGGCTCGATCACGTCCTCCCCCTCCTTGAGCGCCGAGATCTCGAGGCCCTGGATGGTGCCGCAGTCCTCCTCGGTGATCGTGACGTCCTGGGCCACGTCCACCAGGCGGCGGGTCAGGTAGCCGGCGTCCGCGGTCTTGAGCGCGGTGTCGGCCAGGCCCTTCCGGGCGCCGTGGGTCGAGATGAAGTACTCGAGGCCGGTGAGGCCCTCGCGGAAATTCGACTTGATCGGGCTCTCGATGATCTCGCCGATCCCGCCGGTGAGCTTCTTCTGCGGCTTGGCCATCAGGCCGCGCATGCCCGCCAGCTGCCGGATCTGGTCGCGGGAGCCGCGGGAGCCGGAGTCGAACATCATGAACACCGGGTTGAAGCCACCCCGGCTCTGGCGCATGTTGTTGACCATCGCCTCGGCCACGTCGTTGTTGGCGTGGGTCCAGGCGTCGATCACCTTGTTGTAGCGCTCCCCGAACGTGATCTGGCCGGTGTTGTAGGCCCGCTGGAACCGCTGGACCCGCTTGTCCGCCTCCTCCAGCAGCCGCACCTTGTCGGCCGGGATCTCGAGGTCCTCGACCCCGATGGAGATCCCGCCCTGGGTGGCGTAGCGGAACCCGAACTCCTTGAGCCGGTCCAGGAACACGACCGTGTCCGCCAGGCCCGCCTCCCGGTAGCTCTGCAGCACCAGCTCCGACAGCGCCTTCTTCCGCATCAGGTCGTTGCGGAAGCCGTGGTTGGCCACCACCTGCCGCGGCATGATGCTGTTGAACAGCACCCGGCCCGCGGTGGTCAGGACCCAGCGCGGCTTCGGCTCGGTCGCCTCCCGCGGCGGCTGGTACCAGAAGTGGACCGCCGTGTGGAAGCTGACCCGGCGGTGCAGCAGGGCCATCTCGATCTCCGCCAGGGAGCCGAAGTGCTTGGCCTTGTCCCACGCCGGCGCCGGCTTGCCCTCCTTCGGCTCCTCGGCGCCCCGGGGCAGCTTGGTGAGGAAGTAGCTCCCCAGCACCATGTCCTGCGACGGCTCCGCCACCGGGCGGCCGTCGGAGGGCTTGAGGATGTTGTTCGACGAGATCATCAGCATCCGCGCCTCGAGCTGCGCCTCGAACGAGAGCGGCACGTGCACGGCCATCTGGTCGCCGTCGAAGTCGGCGTTGAACGCGGCGCAGACCA
>CAZPER010000076.1:0-16872 GCA_964585655.1 uncultured Gemmatimonadaceae bacterium
GCCGCCACCACCCGCGCCCGCCCCCGCAGCGGCGCCCGTCGCCCAGCGCCCGGCCACGCCGCCGTCGCACAGTCCTGCCATCGAGCCCGGCATCAAGCAGTCCGGCTCCCGGCGCCCGCCGGTGATCGTGTCCTCGCCGCCGCCGAGCAGCGGCCTGCCCAAGTGGGTGGTGCCGCTGTTGCTGGTGATCGTGCTCGGTGTTGTCGCCGCGGTCCTGCTCACCCGATAAGCGAGCCGCCGTGCGTTTCTCCTGTGCAGCCCGGACCGATACCGGTGTCGTTCGCTCCGGAAATGAAGACAACTACCTCATGCTGGCCGACCGCGGCGTGTTCATCGTGGCGGACGGCATGGGCGGGCACGCGGCCGGCGAGGTCGCGAGCGAGATGGCCGTCCGCATCATCTCCCGGGAACTGGGGAGCCTGCGCGGGCTGAATGATGACCAGGCGGGCGAGCGGATGCGGCACGCCATCATCGAGGCCAACGCGGCCATCTTCGACCGCACCCTGACCGAGCACGACAAGCGCGGCATGGGGACCACCACCACCGCCCTCATCCTGCTCCCCCAGCGCTACCTCCTCGGCCAGGTGGGTGACAGCCGGGCCTACCTGCTCCGCGGCGGCCACTTCCTCCAGGTCACGAAGGACCACTCCTACGTGCAGGAACAGGTGGACCTGGGCCTCCTCACGGCGGAGCAGGCACGGGTGCACCCCTACAGCAACGTGATCACCCGCTGCATCGGCGCCAACGCCGAAGTGGTACCGGACCTCTACTTCGGTCACCTGCGCCCGGGCGACGTGCTGTTGCTGGCGTCTGATGGGCTGACGGGCATGCTCGAGGACGAGTACCTGGCCCAGATCCTCAAGGGAGAAGGCGGCCCGCAGCAGTGGGTGGACCGGCTCATCAACGAGGCCAATCGCCGGGGCGGTCTCGACAACATCACCGCCATCATCATCCGCATCGAGCCCGAACCGCCGGCGTCCTAGTAGACGGGCGGGGACGGGGGTCTCGGGGCGGCCGATGGGCCGCCCCGTCGTCATTTCCGTCGGGTACGACGCGATTTGAAACATGTGGGATCGCTGCGCCGTTGTCCCCGGCATGCATACCCTGAATGGCGCCTCGATCCTGGCCGGCTTTGCCACCCTCCGGTCCAATCCCCTTCGCACCACCCTCTCCACCCTCGGCGTCGTGATCGGCGCGGCCGCGCTGGTCGCGGTGCTGTCGCTGGGGGATGGCATGGAGCGATTCGTCCGGGAGCAGATTGCCCGCTCTACCGACGTGCAGTCGATCCTGGTCGCGTCCAAGACCTCGATGACGATCGATGGCCAGACCTTCCCGGTGGACGGCTATCCGGTCTTCACCCCCGCCGACGCCGTGGCGATCGTCGCGGCCATTCCTGGCGCCGACCAGGCCACCCTCACCGTGAGCGGCCGCTCCAGGATCTCCGGGGTGGGTGGGACGCTGGAGGAGGTTGGCATCGCGGCCACCCTGCCGAGCCTCGCGGAACAGGTCGGCCTCGGCTTCGCCGCCGGGCGGTATTTCACCGCCGCCGAAGCCGATAGCAACAGCGCCGTCGTGGTCTTGAGCCATGCCCTGGCCCGCCGGCTGACCGGCCTCAAGCCGGAAGAGGCGGTGGGCGCCACGGTCCGCGTCCGCGAACGGGACCGGTGGCTGGTTGGCGTCCTGGCGCCGGTCGAGGGGGAGCAGGTCGGCGCCGCGTATATCCCGATCCAGGGGGTGGGTGATGCCCTGGCGCCCACCCCGAAGCCGCGGGCGCCCACGCTCGTACTTCGGGCGCGGACCATCGAGGACGTCACCCCGGTCCAGGAAGGGGCGGAACGGTGGCTCGCGTCCCGCTACGGCGCCGAGTGGAAGAAGGTGGCTCGGGTCGAGACCAACCGGAAACAGCTGGAGGATGTGGAGCAGGGCATGATCCTGTTCCGGCTGTTCATGGGGGCGATCACCGGCATCTCGCTGCTGGTCGGCGGAATCGGGATCATGAACGTGTTGCTGGCCTCGGTGACGGAGCGGACCCGCGAGATCGGCGTGCGGAAGGCGGTCGGCGCGAGCCGCTGGGACATCCTGGTGCAGTTCCTGGCCGAGTCGGTCACGATCTCCGGGCTGGGAAGCGCGCTGGGCGCGGCGGTGGGGCTGGCGGGGGCGTTCGGCATCACCTGGTTCATGCGCCAGGAGACCGAAGCGCAGGTGTACGCGGCGTTCACCTGGGGCACGGTGCTGGTCTGCGCCATCGCGGCGCTGACGGTGGGGCTCATCTTCGGACTCTATCCCGCGCTCCGGGCCTCGCGGCTGTCACCGATCGACGCGATCCGGCACGAGTAGGGGCGGGCTCAGTCCTCGATCCGGACCGGGTGGATCCCCTGCTGCAGCCGGGCCAGTTCGAGGATCCGCTCGAGCACTGCGATCCGCTCCGCCTCCGCCATGGGGGCAGACTCGCCCCGACCGGGGCCGACCCACTCCGTGAGGCTGGACCGGTACACCCGGTGCCCCTGGGTATAGGTCCACTGCAGGTAGGCGGTGCGCCCGTCCCGATGGTAGATCAGGGTCTCTCCCCGGATGTCCACCTCCAGCGATTCGTCGGCCGTTTGTCCCGGCGCCTGCGGCACGGTGCGGGGGCGAGGCGCGTCGTGCCGCGCGCGGATCTCGTCCATCGAGGGCAGCGGTGGCGGGGGGACAGGCGGCGTGAGGATGAAGAAGTGGCCGGTCCCGTCGGTGATCTCCAGATGGTTGAGGGAGCTGGCGCGGGTGCGCACCACCAGCCCCTCGAGCGCGTCCGGGCCGGACTGCAGGCCCTGGGCCAGCATGACCTGCTCACCGATCGGCGGAGCGGGAAAGCCGCCGCCGGCGGTGGTGATGCTGTTGCCCGCTTCGAGCTCCCGGTCGAGGAGCCGGCGCAGTGCCGCGGGGAACCGCTCGACCCTGGCCCGGAACTCCGGCGGCAGCGCCGGCGGCATCAGCGGCCCCGAGGCGCGCGCCCCGCGCGCCGGGCGGCCAGGGCGGCGGTGAAGGCCTGGTAGCCCGCGGTGTCGTAGATCCCGTCTGCGCTCAGCGCGGCCAGGATGGTGTCGAGGCTCTCGCCGGTGGCGGTGCGATAGTCATCCGGCACGCCCCGCTCGAGGAGGAAACGGGCCATGTCCCACTGCTGGGTGTAGGCCATGTGCATGAGTCCGTTCCACCCCGGCCGGTCGTCGCGGCGGTCCACCACCTCGAGGTCGGCGCCGTGCGCCGCCAGGATCTCGAGCTCCGGCAGGTCCATGTAGGTGCTGAAAAGCAGGGGCCGCTGTTCGTGCCTGTCGGTGGCGTTGGGATTCGCGCCGGCCTGCAGCAGGAGCCGCAGGGTCTCGTGTGCCTGCGGCGTGTTGCCGCCGAGCATGTACTCCATCAGCTCTTTGTCGGCGCCGAGGATGTCGGCGTCGGGCCGCGCCCCGGCGTCGAGCAGTGCCTTGACCCCGGCGACATTCGCCTCGGTAGGCCCGTTGCTCAGCACCTGGTCCACCGCAAAGCCGAGGATGGTGAGGTCCATCGAGTTCCGGGCGGTGAAGTCGAGGGTCGCGCCCCGGGTGAGTTCCTGCACCCGGGGGGCGTCGCCGGCGCGGAGCGCCCGTGCGATGTCGGTCAGGACCGGCTGGGCGTAGTGCAGCCGGCGCTGGTCCCGGATCGAGCGCGACAGGCCGGAGCTGAAGTCGCCGAGGAAGTTCCGGGCCAGCATCCAGAAGGGGATCCCCGCGATCACAAACCCGGCGATCAGCCCCGCCTTCGATCCGGTGCGCGTGGCCCAGAAGAGCAGCGCGCCCACCGCGAGGACCACCGGGGTGAGCACCAGCCCGAAGCCGGTGGCCATGCCGCGGCCGGCGGCATCGTCCCCCATGTTGCGGGTGACGAGGAGCATGACGACGAGGACGGCGTCGATTCCGAAGAAGATCCAGGCGGCCGTGACCAGCAGCTTCATCGGGGCTGTCTGTCGGGGAGCAGGGCGCGGTGTCCCAGGCGGACCTCGAGTTCGCGGGGGCTCAAGGCGACCAGCTCCCGGGCGTCGGTCAGGTCCCGTGAGACCGGCGAGGCCGTGAAGATCCGGAGCCGGCGGGCGCTGCGGTAGAGCTCATCGGCCACGCGGGGCAGGCCGAACTGCCCGGCGACGCCTTCTCCGGTGAGCCGTTCCACCTCTCCGGTCCGGGTACGGAGCGGCAGGTCCACGGCGAGCATCGAGGGATTGGTGGGAAAGTCGAACAGCAGCTCTCCTGGACGGAGGCCGAGTTCGGCGGCGAGCTGGTCCTCCACCCGCTCCAGCAGGTCGGGCTGGGCGCGGGCCCAGGGCTCGTTTTCTTCCGGGACTTCGCTGGCCGGGAGGTCGAGCGCCCGCTTGTAGAGCCGGCGGGCGGGGACGGCGCGGGCCAGGCCGGTGCGGTCCACCGTGGAGAGACGCTCGGTGAGGCCGTCGTCGGTGGCGTCCGCCACCTCCTGGTGGCTCAGGACACCGTCCCGGACGGCGGCCCGCACCGCGCGCTTGAACATGCAGGTGGCGCTCCGCACCGCGTGGTGCCAGTAGACGTTGCGGTACATCTGGTACTTGGCGAAGAGCAGCGATTCGAGGGCGCTGATCCCTTTTTCCTGGACGCCGAGCTCGAGGTGTCCGCCGCCGGTGTCGATGAGCGTCAGCGAGGCGAGCAGGCGGTCCACGTCCACGGCGCCGTAGGGGACGCCGCACATCCGGGCGTCGCGGCTCAGGTAGTCGATCTTGTCGAGGTCGAGGGAACCGGAGATGAGCCCCTTAAGTGGGCTCGCGCTCCGTCCGGTGATGAACTCGCCGATCCGGGCGCCGAGCCCCGGCAGCCCGGTGTCGGCCAGCAGGGGGGCGAGCGGCGGGCGGCCCAGGCGGGCGACGCCGAGCTGCTCATGGTGGGGAAAGCCGGCCTCCTCGAGGGCGTGGGAGAAGGGGTAATGCCCGATGTCGTGCAGCAGGGCGGCGAGGCGGGCGGCCACCTGCTGCTCCTCGGGGATGCCCGTGAGTTCGCCGCGCTCGGTGAGGGCGGCCAGGGCCCGGCGGGTCAGGTGGTAGGCGCCGAGGGCGTGCTCGAAGCGGGTATGGGTGGCGCCGGGATAGACAAGGAAGGCGTGGCCGAGCTGCCGGATGTAGCGGAGCCGCTGCATCGGGGCGGTGTCGAGCACCGTCGTGGCGAGCGGATCGAGTCGGATGTTGTCCCAGAGGGGGTCACGGATGACGTCGAAGTCGCCCATGGGTCGGGAAGGTAGCAGGAGAGGGGGAGGGAGACGAGGGTCGAAAAACGCGGGGGCCGGGCTTCGGCAGCCCGGGCGCGCCGCGGTCGCCGCGATGTCGCGTCAGAGGGTGGCCGCACGGGATTGGTGAGCCCGCTGAGCGGCGCACCCTCCGCCGCTCCCCGGTGCGGCCGCGGCGCCCGGATCCTCGATGGGCGGCCTGTTCGCCTAATCGTCCTCCGTCTCGTGCGCCAGCTTCCACTCCTCCGGCGAGCGCCACAGGCTCGAGAGCAGCAGTTCCCGCATCAGGATGAACTCCTTGGGGATCCGGTCGTACAGCCGCTCGAACAGCTCCTGGTGGCCGAGGACCTCGAGTTTCCAGGCCTCGCGAGGGACGGACATGAGGTCACGGAAGGTCTCGGGCCCGAAGTCCTCGAGGCCGGTCCAGTCCATGTCCTCATAGCGCGGCATCCACCCCAGCGGACTCTCGGTGGCGCCGCCCTTCCCCCGGACCCGGTTGAAGATCCACTTGAGCACCCGGAGGTTCTGGCTGTAGCCCGGCCAGATGAAGTTCCCCTCGGCGTCCTTGCGGAACCAGTTGACGCAGAAGATCCGGGGCGGGTCCACGATGTGCCGCCCGAGCTGCAGCCAGTGATTGAAGTAGTCGCCCATGTGGTAGCCGCAGAAGGGCAGCATGGACATCGGGTCGCGCCGGACCTGGCCCACCTGCCCGGTCGCGGCCGCGGTCGTCTCCGATCCGATCGTCGCGGCGGTGTAGACCCCGAAGTTCCAGTTGACCGCCTGCACCACCAGCGGCACCAGCGACGCGCGCCGGCCGCCGAACAGGAAGGCGCTGATGGGAACGCCGGCCGGGTTCTCCCAGTCCGGGTCCATCGAGGGGCACTGCGACGCGGGGGCGGTGAAGCGCGAGTTGGGGTGGGCCGCTTTGCGCCCCGAGGCCGGGGTCCAGGGCTGGCCCTGCCAGTCGGTCAGCGCCGCCGGCGGATGCTCGGTCATCCCCTCCCACCAGACATCGCCATCCGGGGTCAGCGCCACGTTGGTGAAGATGGTGTTCTTCGCGATCGTGGCCATGGCGATCGGGTTGGACTGGTCCGACGTCCCCGGGGCCACGCCGAAGAATCCCGCTTCCGGGTTGATGGCGTAGAGTCGCCCGTCCGGGCCCGGCCGGATCCAGGCGATGTCGTCCCCGAGCGTGGTGACCTTCCAGCCCTCGCACCCCTTCGGGGGCACCAGCATGGCGAGGTTGGTCTTGCCGCAGGCGCTGGGGAAACCCGCCGCGACGTAACGCTTGTCTCCCTCGGGGCTCTCCATGCCGAGGATCAGCATGTGCTCGGCCATCCAGCCTTCGTCCCGGCCCATCACCGAGGCGATACGCAGCGCGAAGCACTTCTTGCCGAGGAGGGCGTTGCCGCCGTAGCCGCTGCCATACGACCAGATGCTCCGGTCGTCGGGGAAGTGGACGATGTACTTGTCATCCCGGTTGCAGGGCCAGGGGACATCCTTCTCCCCCCGGGGCAGTGGAGCGCCGACGCTGTGGATGCAGGGAACGAACTCCCCGTCGCCCAGCGCCGCCAGGGCCGGCTTCCCCATGCGGGTCATGATCCGCATGCTGACGACGACGTACGGGGAGTCGGTGATCTCGACGCCGACGTGCGCCAGCGGCGAGCCCAGCGGCCCCATGCTGAAGGGCACCACGTACATCGTCCGGCCGCGCATGGCGCCGTTGAACAGCCGCCGGAGGGTGCTCCGCATCTCGCGCGGATCTACCCAGTTGTTGGTGGGGCCCGCATCCTGGCGGCGCTGGCTGCAGATGAAGGTGCGGTCCTCGACCCGGGCCACGTCGGTGGGATCGGAGAGCGCGAGGTAGCTGTTGGGGCGCTTGGCGGGATTGAGGCGCTTGAGGGTGCCGCCCTGCACCATCAGCTCCAGCAGCGCCTCGTTCTCGGCGTCGGAGCCGTCACACCAGTGAATCCGGTCCGGTTCCGTCAGCCGGGCCACCTCCGCCACCCAGCCCTTCACCCGCTCGCTGGTGACCCACGCGGGGCAGTCGAAGTCCAGGCTCCGTGGCTCTGCGGTGACGGTCATGCCGCGCTCCTCAAAGGGAAAGGTGCGGGCGCCAGTCGGAAATCGCCGGGCCACCCGCACGGGCCGGTAATCTCGGCAGCGGGTGGCCCGGCGGGCAATCCTTGGAAAATTATGCAGCCACGGGGCCGCCGCGGCGGCTCACGGCCCGACGGGGAACATGTCGGCCGTGAAATGATATGCATTGGTGATGGTGCCGACGTCCCGCTCGGTCAGGAACCGGGCGGTCGGTTCGCTGAACATGAGGTCCAGCGAATCGCTGGAATGCTGGAACAGCCCCAGGGTGTGTCCCAGCTCGTGCGCCGCCACGGTGCGCAGGCACTGGGTCAGATCCGCCGCGCCCGGAATGGTCGGGAAGATGTAGGCCCGGACGGGGACCGCCAGCTCGAAGCGGGTGCTGACGGTGTCCACGTCGGTGGCCCCGGAGCAGGAGAGCACCCGGCCCGCGAGGCGGATGGGGATCTGCGGCGGCGGCTGGGTCAGCCGGACGATGACGTCTGCCGTGGCCGAGTCGGAGACGATCACGCCGTCCCATTCGCCGTAGAGCAGGGCGCCCTTCCAGAGCGCGATCCCTTCGCGCACCCGGCTGGGGAGTTCGAGGGAGTCCTCCACCCAGATCCGCACCGGGATCCGGTTGCGGGGCCAGTGAAAGCTCAGGGTATCGAGGCGCGGACCGGCGCTGTCGTAGTCCACGACCAGGCGCCAGTCGTAGCGGGCGCCCCGGGTCGGCGAGACCATGTCGGAGCAGGCGAGCGCGGCGGTCAAGGCGACGAAGGTCGCGCCGAGCAGGAGGCGGGGGCGTGGGATCATGGGCGCTGGTACTCGATGCCGAGGCCCAGCCCGAGGCGATGCACGTCCTGCGTGCGCCCGAAGCCGGAACTCTGGAGTTCGTCGGTGTTGAATCGCTGATAATCGTAGCGCAGCCGGGCTACCACGCCCACCGGACCGCGGATCGGCAGCCGGTAGTCGGCGCCGCCGGAGAGGATGAGGAGCAGGGGCCCGCCGCTGCGGAAGATGCCTTCCTTCTCCGGCAGGTACTTGAGCAGCCCGGCGCCAAAGCGCCAGCCGAGGGTCGAGATGATGGGCCCCTGCACCCCGCCGGTGATGCTCAGGGTCTTGAAGTCGGGGCCGTCCACCGTGGGAAAGCCCGACTCCTTAATCCGGGTCTTGCCGAAGCCGAGGGCCACCTCGACCCCGCCCCGCTCGCGCTCCGAGACGGGAAGGGAGGCGCTCAGGGTCACGGTGGGCGCCAGGCCCTGGGTGACCTCGATGTCCTGGAAGATGCGGTCGGTGGCCAGGCGGGTGCCGCCGGTGGCGCCGAGGGTGACGCCGTAGCGGGCCTGCCCGGCCAGCGCGGCCGGAACCAGCAGCGCGAGGGCCAGGGTCGTAGGGAGAATGCGCATGGCGCTTAAGATGCCGTCCGAAGGGGTGAGGGTCAACGAGGGGGACGACGCCCGGCCCGGGCGTACGCACGCAGGCGGCGGAGCATCTTGCGGTCGAGGGTCACCATGTCGTCGCCTTTGGGTGTTTCCAGGATCTTGATTACATGGTCGAATCGCGGGTCGGTCATGATCCGCCGGAACGGGGCCGGCCCGAGCGAGCCCTCCGCGATCAGCTCGTGCCGGTCGCGGCGTGACCCGAAGGGCGTCTTGGAGTCGTTGAGGTGGAGGCAGCGGAGGTGCGCGAGCCCGAGCACCCGGTCCCAATCGGCCCAGACCCGGTCGAACGCCTCGCGCAGGTCGTAGCCGGCGGCGTACAGGTGGCAGGTGTCGGCGCAGTAGCCCACCCGGGAGCGGAGCGGGGCGGGGATGGCCGCGCGCAGCGCAGCCAGCTCCTCGAACCGGGCCCCCAGGGCGGTCCCGGTGCCGGCGGTGGTCTCCAGCAGGACCATGACCCGCCCCGGAACCCGGTCCAGGCAGCGGGCGTAGTTGTCGGCATTTCGTGACAGACCGAGGCTTGGATCATCCATATAGTTGCCCGGATGCGACACCACATAGGGAATCCCCAGCAGCTCGCACCGCTCCAGTTCAGCGGTGAAAGACGCGACGGACCGCTTACTTAGCACCGGATCAGGGGTTGCGAGGTTGATCAGGTACGAATCGTGCGACACGACCGCTCGCATCCCGGTGCGTTTCAGCTCCTGCTGGAAGGCGTCGCGGATCTCGCCGGTGATCACCGACTCGCGCCACTGGTTGGGCGTCTTGGTGAACAGTTGCAGAGCGGTGGCGCCGATGGCTTCGGCGCGCGCCGGTGCGGTGTGCACGCCCCCCTGGGTCGAGACGTGCGCGCCCAGCATTTCGTCCGCCGGCCGCGGGGATGTTCTCATGGTGCGTCTTCCTTGACAGGGCTCATGGCCCGGCTACGTTCCCGGCCGCCTCGTCGGGATTCCGTCGATTGTGACTGACACCGTCCCCGCCCGCCGCATCCTGCTGCTCGGTGATGCCGCTTCCCGCCCGACCGGGCTGGAGCGCGCCTTGGCGCGCGGCGGGTACCACCTCCTCGAGGCCCAGGGCACCGAGGTGGAGCATCCCCCCGCCGCCCCTCCCGACCTCATTCTCGTCACCGCCCGCCGCGCCGACGCCCACCTGGAACAGGCGCTGACCACCCTCGCCGGCGAGGCTTGGCACGCGATCCCCCGCATGGTGGTGCTCGGCGAGCACGATCCCGACGGCGCCGCGAAGGCGCTCATCATGGGGGCCGATGACGCCATGATGGCGCCGGTGCACCTGCAGGAACTCACCGCGCGGGTCGGCGCCCGGCTGCGCCGCGACCCCGGCCAGGGACCGGACCGGGTGGTGGCGTGGCGGCAGGAGCTGATGTTCGACATCCTCGAGGAGCTCTCCTCCTCGCTCCGCTCGGATTCCATCGTCGAGACCCTGGTGCGCCGGGTCGGACTCGCCCTCGAGTTGCCGCGCTGTTCCTTCCTGCTGGCCTCCCCCTGGGAGCGCTACGGCCGGGTGGTCGCCGTGTGCGAGAAGCCCTCCACCCGCGACCTCCGCGTGGACCTCTACCGCTACCCCGAGATCCGCGAGGCGCTGCGCACCGAGAAGACCGTCTTCATCCCCGACCTCGAACAGCACGCCTTCTTCGAGGAGATCCGCCCCCTCTGGCGCGATCTCGGCGTCTCCGCGGACATCCGGAGCGTGGCGGTGATCCCGGTGAACCTCCACGGCAAGCCCGCCGGCGTCTTCCTGCTGCGCACCGGACGCGAAGATCCGCCCCTCAGCGCCGAACAACTCGGCTTCGCCGAGCGCCTGCTCCGGGCCGCCGCCCGGATGCTGGAGAACGAGGAGCGCCGGGCCGGCATCGCCCGGCGCCAGGCCAGCGCGCCCGCCACCGACATGCTCACCGGCTGCGGCAACCTCGACGCCCTCGACCGCCGCATCCAGGAGGAGTTCGAGCGGGCCCGCCGCTACTCCCTCACCTTTTCCCTGGTGCTGCTCGACGTGGACCGGCTGCGGCGCTACAACGAGCAGTTCGGCAACGTAGTTGGAGACCGGGTCATGGCCGAGCTGGGCGGGGTGCTGCTCAAGGAAGTGCGCGCCCCGGATTTCGTGGGGCGCTACGGCGGGGACGAATTCGCCCTGGTCCTGCCCGAGACCGACCTGGTCGGCGCCCGCGCGTCCATCGGCCGGGTGCGGGAACGGATCGAGGGGCACGACTTTCCCGACCTCGCCCGGGACGACCGTCCCACCCTGTCCGCCGGGATCGTCACCTTTCCGCATCCCGCGGCCAGCCAGACCCAGGATCTCTTTGCCCTGGTCGAGGCCGCGCTGCTGCGCGGCAAGGCCCAGACCGACGGCCGCATCGGCACCGCGGATTCCGTGGCGGCCTGAGCTACCGTCTCCGCTTCAGCCAGTCCGCCGGGTCGAGCGCAATCCCGTCCTTCCCCCGGATCTCGAACTGCAGGTGCGGCCCCTGGTCGCTGTTGCTCCCCCCCACCGATCCGATCACCTGGCCCCGGGTCACTTTCTCCCCCGCCGCGACCCGCGCGTCATGCAGCTGCATGTAGAGGGAGCGGTAGCCGTTGCCGTGGGCCAGGAAGATCGTGAGTCCATAGGTGCCGAGCGGCTGCACCCGCTCCACCGTGCCCGACTCGACGGCGCGGATCGGGGTGCCCTCCGGCGCGCCGATCCGGATGCCGTTGTTGACGATCGTGGCGCCGGAGTTGAGCGTCTCCGGGCCGAAGCGGGTGAGGATGGCGCCATCCACCGGCCAGTCGAGCTTGCCGATGTCCGCCGTGGTCAGCGTGCCCGGCCCGGCGCCCGCGGTGGGCACCCGGGGTTCCGCGTTCCGCCGGGCCCGTTCCAGTTCCGCCAGCAGGTCGTTGAGCCGTGACTCGTCCCGTTCCAGCGCCGAGAGCCGCTGCTCGGTGGTGCGCGCGGTGCGCCGGGCCTCGTTGAGCCGGCTGGCGCGCTCGTCCACCAGGCTGGAGTAGCGCCGGAGTTCCGCCTCCCGCTCCTCGCGGCTCAGGTCGAGCTGGGAGCGCACCTGCAGGATCTCCCGGCGCCGCCGCTCCACCTGGGTGGTCAGCTTCTCGACGTCGGTGAGCAGTGACTTGTCCTGCCGCGACTGGAGGTAGAGGTACTTGTAGCGGGAGAGCAGGTCGCCGAACGACTGGGCCGCGACCATTACCTCGAAGGTGTAGAGCCGGCCCCGCTTGTAGATCTCCGCCAGCCGCCGGGCCAGCACCGCGCGCTTCTCGGCCAGGTTGTCCTGGGCGAGGGCCAGCGCGGCGCTCGACTGGTCCACGTGGGTGTTGAGGCCGCCGATCTGGGTCTCCAGCTCGTTGACGATCCGGTTGGTGGACCGCCGCTGCCGCTCCAGGTTGTCGAGTTCCGCGCCGAGGTCCTGCACTTCGCCCCGGAGCCGGGTCCGGTCCCGTTCGAGCCGCTCCCGCTCCCGGCGGATCTCCTCCAGCCGGCGGCGGGAATCGTCGAGGTCGGTCTGGGCGGCGAGGGGAGCGGCGGAGCACAGCGCGACGAGCACCAGCAGCAGCAGGCGAACGGGCGATTGGACGATTGGGCGATTGGAGGCGCGGGCGGTGGCCGCCGGCGCCCGGCGACGGCCCGGCTCGGGTCCCCCGAATCGCCCAATCGCCCACTCGCCGAATCGCCGCAGCAACCTACACATTCCGCAGGTGCCGCCCCACGCTTACCAGGCTTCCCCCCAGCCCGATCGCCACGCCGAAGAGGACCCCCAGCGCGAGCTGGGGAGGCTGCAGGAAGACGATGCCCGAGGTGGCCAGCTCGATCTGGCCGCGAAACATGAGATAGGTCGCGTACGAGAGTCCGATGGCCACCAGCCCGCCGCCCAGGCCCTTGAGCGCGCCCTCCAGCAGGAAGGGGCCGCGGATGAAGCCGCGGGTCGCGCCGACCAGCCGCATGATGGAGATCTCCCGGGCCCGCTGCAGCACCGTGATCCGGATGGTGACGCCGATGATCACCACCGCCACCGCCGCGAAGGCCAGCCCGATCGTCAGGCCCACGATGCCGGCGATGTTGCGCAGCCGGTCCAGCTTCTCGATCCATTCCCGCCCGTAGCGCACGTCATCGATGAAGCCGTAGCCCTTGAGCCGTTCCGCCACCGCTGAGGTGTGCACCCCGGTGCGGAAGCCGTCCTTGAGCTGGATCTCGAGCGACGCGGGCAGGGGGTTCACCGCCAGGTCCCGATAGGCGTCCCGGAACTCCACCAGCTCCGCCCGGGCCCGTTTGAGCGCCTCGTCCTCGCTGACGAAGGTCACGCGCGCCACCTCGGGGAAGGCGGCGATGTCCTGCGACGCCTGCGCCACCGTCTCGGGCGGGGTGCCGCGGAGCAGGTAGGCCACGACTTCCACCCGCTGTTCCACCCCCCGCAGCGCCTCCCGCAGGTTGACCGCCACCAGGGCGAAGAGCCCCACCGCGTAGAGCGAGAAGCCGATGGTGGTGATGGAGAGCGCCGAGAGGAGCGGCGCGCGGCGGAAGGCCAGCAGCGCTTCGCGGACCAGGAGTCTCACGGGTCGGTCTCCTCGCCGTCGTCCACGCCGCTGTCGAAGACCACCGTGCCCTCGCGCAGCTCCACGGTCCGGTAGGTGGTCTGCTTCACCAGGTCGAGGTCGTGCGTGGCCATCACCACCGCGGTGCCGCCGGCGTTGATTTCGCGGATGAGCTGGAAGACGCCCCGCGTGGCCCGCTCGTCCAGGTTGCCAGTGGGCTCGTCGGCGATGATGATCGCCGGGTCGTTCACCAGCGCCCGCGCCATGGCCACCCGCTGCTGCTCCCCGCCGGAGAGCTCCTGCGGATAGGCCGACGCCTTGGCGGCGAGCCCCACCTGGGTCAGGACCCGCATCACCCGGGAGGGGATGGCGTCGGCCCGGGCGCCGGTCACCTCCAGCGCAAAGGCGATGTTCTCCTCCGCGGTGCGGTCCTCCAGCAGCCGGAAGTCCTGGAACACGATGCCCAGCCGGCGGCGGAGCCGCGGCAGTTCGGCCGCATCGAGCTCATTGATGTTGAAGCCGGAGACCCGCACGTCCCCGCTCGAGGGCCGGAGCTCGCCGTACATCAGCTTGAGCACGGTGGACTTGCCGGCGCCGGAGTGACCGGTGAGGAAGACGAACTCGCCCTTCGCGATGTGGAGGGAGACGTCCTTCAGGGCCGCGCCCTTGGGATAGTCCTTGAAGACATGCGAGAAGCGGATCACGGGGGGAAGATAGGAGGGGCGGGCGGTGGGGCGGTAGGGCGGGACGGTAGCGACGGTACGCTCGGTCGGCCGAACCGCCTACCCCACCGCCTGCGCCAGGTCCGCGATGATGTCGTCCGCATCCTCGATGCCGCAGGAGAGCCGCACGAACCCGTCGGCGATCCCCAGCTTGACCCGCTCGTCCTGGGACAGCGCGGCGTGGCTGGTGAGGCGCGGCTCCGAGATGAGGCTCTCCACCCCGGCGAGGCTCGGGGCGTGGGTGACCAGGCGAAGTTTCTTGAGGAACCGCTCCACGGTCCGGGTGCCGCCTTTGAGCTCCAGCCCGACCATGCCGCCGAAGCCGTCCAGCAGCTGCGTGGCGAGGGCGTGGTCGGGGTGGGAGGGGAGCCCCGGGTAGTGCACCCGGGTGAAGGCGTCCTGCGTCTCGGCCCAGCGCGCGACGGCCATCCCGTTCAGGTTGTGCCGCGCCATCCGGAGGCTCAGGGTCTTGAGGCCCCGCTCCACCAGCCAGGCGGCGTGGGGGTCGATCGGCTGGCCCCACAGGGTCATCAGCCGGGTGACCTCCTCGATGATCGAGGCCGACGCCGCCACCGCCCCGGCCACCACGTCGCTGTGCCCGTTGAGGTACTTGGTGGCGCTGGTGATCACGATGTCCGCCCCGTGCTCCACCGGGCGGAAGTTGATCGGGCTCGCGAAGGTGGCGTCCACCATCAGGGCCAGCCCCGAGTCCCGGGCGATCTGGGCCATCGGGGTCAGGTCCACCACCCGCATCAGCGGGTTGGTCGGGGTCTCCACGAACACCGCCCGGGTGCTCTTCCGCACCGAGCGGCGCCACTGCCGGGGCTGGTCCGGGTTCACGTAGGAGACGTCGATGCCCAGGCGGCCGAACTCCTCCTCGAAGAGCCGGCGGGTGCCGCCGTAGATCCAGGAGCTCGAGAGGAGGTGATCGCCGGGCCGGAGCACCGCGAGGTGCGCCAGCGCGGTGGCCGCCATCCCGCTGGAGACGAACAGCGCCGCCTCGGTCCCTTCCAGCAGGGCGTAGCGCCCGGCGAGGCTCACCTGGTTCGGGTTGTTCCCGTACCGGGAGTACATCACCTGCTCGTCGCTGCCGACCGGGTTGGTGAAGGTGCTGCTCTGGAAGATCGGGGTCGTGACCGGGGTCCAGTCGCCGCGGCGGGCCGGGGTGCCGTGGACCGCGAGGGTGGAGGGTCCGGGCTTGCGCTTCATGCGTCGTAGGGGAGGGCGTAGAGTCCGTCGGAGCACCGCACCAGCCGCAGCCGGGCCAGGGTCTCCAGCGCGTCCGCGGTGTGGGTGGCTCCCCAGCCCAGGCGGCCGGCGAGCGCCGCGGCGGTGGAGGCGCCCGCCTCACGCAGGTGGAAGAAGACGGTTCGCAGGTCGGCACTGACCCGTCCCACCGGCCGGGCGCCGCCTTGCGCGGGATCGTGGACCAGCGCCGCCAGCTCATGGTGCTCCAGGACGTGCTCGATCGCCTCCAGCTGCTCGTCCTGCAGTCCCTGCAGCACCAGGTAGGCGCCGGTGGGCGGGTCCAGGAGCAGCTTGGCGATGATCTCGTCGGCGCAACTGAAGTCCACCAGCCCCACGTCGCTGAAGTCGAGCAGCGCCAGCGGGGCGCCGTCCGCCTCCAGGGCCCGCTGGATGCTGGTGCGCACCAGCCGCCCGGTGGTCCGGGTGACGAGGTTGGAATAGGGCGTCTCGACCGACTCCCGCAGGAGCCGCTCCACCCGGATGGTCTGCCTCATGTCGCGTCGTCCTGTGGCTCGTCCTGCTGGGCCGGAATCACGATCTGGACCTGGGCGCCCGGGAAGGGCGCGAGCTGCTCGAGCAGGGGGCTGTCGTCGTCCCACGCCGGCACGATCGCGATGCGCGCGGTCCCGCTCCGGATGGTGAGCTTGCCCTGCCACCGCGCGAGGTAGCGCTTGATCCCGGCGATCCCCTGGCCCCGGCCGGGGTCGCGGAACCGGCTCACGTTCTGGATCACCGCCGCCTCCAGCGCCGCCGCGTCGCCCCAGCGATCGCCGAAGCGCCGCGCCTGGGTGGCCTCGAGGGATCGGCGGAAGCCGACGCCCGCGTCGCTCACCGCGATCACGACCACCCGCCGCTTGAGCCGTTTCCGGAAGCTGTAGGCGTGCACCGAGACCCAGCCCCCGGTCCCGGCGTGCTCCACAATATTCTGACATGCCTCCGAAAGTGCCATGGCGAATCCCATGGTCGCCTTGGCCTCGAGGCCCAGCTCGCCGTGCAGAATGCGGGACGCCGCCGCCTGGATCTTGCCCACCACGGCGTGGACGTCCTCGGACGCGCGCACCGGGGTCACGTCGAGCAGCACGTCCGATTGCTCCTCCACCTTGAGCCGCGGCAGCTTGCCGTGGATCTCCACCAGCTCCGCCAGGTGGCGGAACAGCCCGGTGCGGACCCAGTAGCGCCGCACATCCGCCGAGTCGGGGATGGTGAACTGCGGCGTGGGGCCGCCGGCCTCCCGCACCGCCTGCGCGGCGGTGAGCATCGCCACGAAGCCGACCGGGGAGGACCAGGTCGCCCCATGGGCATCGAACAGCAGCCGGTCGGTCAGCGGCCCCGCCGCCAGCGACTGGGCGAACGACTCGAAGCTCCGCTCGTCGAAGTAGGCCGGGATCTCCACGACGCGGGTCACGCCGCGCCGCCCGCCGGCACCAGTTCTCCCCGGAGCAGGGACCCCAGCCGCCCCGCGCCCCGAAGCGCCGCGTTCCGCGCCGCCAGCCGGTTGGCCTCCGCGATCGCCGCCTCCACCGGGTCCCCGGCGACGAGCCGGGCGGCGAGCACCGCGCCGAAGACGTCGCCGCAGCCGGTGGGGTCCACCGCGTC
>CAZPER010000077.1:0-16656 GCA_964585655.1 uncultured Gemmatimonadaceae bacterium
GGCGCGGCCGGGGAGGGACGCGCGCCGCCGCCGCGGTTGATCAGGCTGCTGGCGCCGCCCGCGAGGGCGCCGAAGAGCGCGCCGTAGGGGCCGAGGGCCGCCCCGCCCATCGCCCCCTGTGCGGCGCCGGACCCGGCGGTCTGGAGGATCGGCGCGGCCTGGCGGCCGAACTGCTGCATCGAGCGCATGAAGTCCTCGACGTACTCGGCGTCGGCGCCGGGGAACTGTTCCGCCACGATCTCCTCGATCGCCGCGTCGTCCAGCGCTTCCTGCTCCGGACCGAGTACTCCGCGCAGGGCGGGATAGTCGGTGTCCATGTGCTCCCATCGGGTGGTCATTGCTGCCTCCAGACTGCCGGTTCAGCGCGGCCCATGCCGGGCCGGCGTGGGTCGGGCGGCCTCGCGCCGCAGCCGCTGGGTGATCCAGCGGATCACCGTGGGGAGGTCCCGCACCAGCGCGCCGGCCACCGCGCCGAGGATCATCCGGGGGCGCGCCTCCTGGTCGAGGCCGATGATCTTCAGCGCCGGGTAGGTGGCGAGAAGGTGACTCGCCTCTCCGGGCAGCTGCTCCTCCTCGAGGCCGAGCACCACCACGTCGGCGCCGGCCGCGGCCTCGAGCAGGGGGATCCCGCGGGCGGCCGTCCAGCGCCAGCGGAATCCCGGCTGGTCCGGCTCCCACTCCGCCCCCAGGACGGCCTGTGCCAAGGACCCCTCCACCAGGGCGCGGGCCCGGGGATCGAGCGCCGCCAGGAGGATCCTGATCGGCGGGGGCGGGACCGGCCTCACCGGTCGCTCCGGGCGGTGTGCATGGACTGCAATCTCGGAATGGCGCGGATGCGGGGCATCGGCCAAGTGGCCAGACTTCGATCGCGATCCTTCTCATCCCTTGGGATGAGGCGGATGGAGGCGATGCAGTCAGGCACGGTGCAGATAGTCCGGCCGGATTGCACGACGGCCGGCGAAGGCGCGCACCGGGGGCGCCGGGCTCTGGCGGAAGATCGCGGCCGCCTCGCCCCGGCGGTGCACGCCCAGTTTCCCGAGGAGACTGTGGACGTGGCTCTTCACGGTGGGGACGCTGACGCCGAGATCGCGGGCGATCTCCTTGTTGGAGAGGCCGTCGTTCACGGCCTGGAGGACGACCCGCTCGGTGGTGGTGAGATGATCGAGGTGTATTGGAGTGGTCGCGCCCGCCAGGCCGGGGAGGGCCCCGTGCATCGCGGCATGGATCGCGGCGATCAGGTCGTGGACGCTGCCGTCCTCGACGGCCACGACGGCGGGGTTGTCGCAGCGCCCGATGGCGACAACCCGCGCCTGTCGCTCGAGGAGCAGGGGCACCAGGGCCTCGGCGTCCGGCAGGTGCATGCTGACGAGCACGACCTCGGCCTCAAGGGCGCGGTGCAGGGCCACGGCCCGCCGCGCATCGGAGGCGGTCGCGGCAACCGACAGGCCGCCCTGACCGTTCAGGGCCTCGAAGAGCAGCTGACGGAGGAGGTGGCTCTCCGCGGCAACGATGACGGTGATCATGGGACCCTCGCCGGCGAGCAGGGAGGAGTGACCGGACCAACGTCGGGGGATGGCGTTACGGGGGTGTTACGGGAACGGGGAAACGGGGAACGGGAGAACGGGGAAACGGGAGACGGGGAACGGGGAACGGGAGAACGGGAGAACGGGAGAACGGGAGACAGGAGACGGGAGACGGGAGACGGGAGACGGCAAGGGCCAGGGCACGGAGGACCGGAGGGACGGCGGGGATGGAGCGCGCGTCGGTGAGCGGTGGCACGATTGAGCACTCGCCCTAAGCAGCGGAACCGCAGCGCGCGGAATCCCCGTCGGCCCGACGGGCCGCCCACGCACCCAACCACCCAACCGCCCACTAAACGAAAGAACCCGGATCCGCCGTGGACCCGGGTCTTCTCTGTTCATGGAGCTGAGGGGGATCGAACCCCTGACCTCTGCAGTGCGATTGCAGCGCTCTCCCAGCTGAGCTACAGCCCCCTTTGGGGAGGGGTAACCTACCCAGCGGCAGGGGGTTGGTCAACGAGGCGACGGGCCGACGGGCCGACGGGCCGACGGGCCGACGGGACGACCGTCCGACTGCCCGACCGTCCGACTGTCCGACTGTCCGACCGTCCGACCGTCCGACCGTCCGACCCGAAACCCCGCCCCGCACCTCACCGTATATCCCCCACAATGTCAAATAAATCGCCGCTCACCCTCGGTGAGTTCGAGCAACTGGTCCTGCTCGCCATCCTGCAGGCCGGCCCGGAGGCCTACGGCGCCGGGATCCAGCGGGAGATCGAGACCCGCACCGGCCGCAGCGCCAGCCTCGGGGCGGTCTATACCACACTGCTCCGCCTGGAAGAGAAGGGGCTGCTCAAGGCCCGCATGGGCGAGCCGCTCGCCGAACGGGGGGGCCGCCGCCGGAAGTACTACCAGGTGAGCTCCGTCGGCGCGCGCCACCTGGAGCAGTCCCTCGCCGCCCTCCGCCAGATGACCCTCGGCCTCCCCCGGCCATTGGAGGCCCCGTGATCCCCGCCCCACCCCGCCTCGCCACCCGGCTTCTCACCCGCCGCCTCCCCCGGGAGGTGAGCGAGTTCCTGCTGGGCGACATGGAGGAGCGGTTCCAGGCGCTCCACGCCGCGGGCCAGCCGGGCCGAGCGTGGTGCTGGTACTGGAAAGAGACGGCGCTCGCCTGCCTGCGCCGCTGGCCGGCGCCGCACACCGCCGCCGACAGCCGCGGGAGGCTCTGGGCCGGGCTGCTCGGCGACCTGCGTCACGGGCTCCGGGTAGCACGCCGCGCGCCGCTCTTCGCGTCGCTGGTGATCCTCACCTTTGCCCTGGGGCTCGGCGCCGCGGGGACGATGTTCAGCGTGCTGCAGCCGGTGCTCCTCAGCGGCGCGCCGTACCCCCATGCCGAACGGCTGCTCCTGATCAGCGACCCGACCCGCGACGGCGAGCTGGGCCAGCTCGGCTACGAGACCTTCCACAATCTCCGGCAGCAGAGCCGGAGCCTCGAACGGTCCGCCGCGATGGCCTACTGGACGCCGGTGCTCACCGGCAACGGCGACGCCGCCCGGCTCCTCGGCCAGCGGGTGACGCACGACTTCTTCCAGGTCCTCGGCGTCCGCCCGGCGCTGGGCCGCGACTTCCTGCCGACGGGGGATGTGCCGGCCGAGCGGAACGGCTCGGTGATCCTGAGCCATGGGCTGTGGCAGTCGCGCTTCGGTGGCGACAGCGCGATCATCGGCCGCACCATCCAGGTCAGCGACCGCGCCATGATGGTGATCGGGGTGATGCCGCGGAGCTTCGAGAGCCTGATCCTCAATGGGGCCGAGCTGTGGGCGCCGCTGGGCTACGCGGTGGGGGAGCAGCAGGCCTGCCGCGACTGCCGGCACCTGCGGATGATCGCGCGGCTGGCGCCGGGGGTGTCGCTGGCGGCCGCGCGGCAGGAACTGCACCAGCTCTCGGTGGGGCTGGTGGCGCAGTACCCCACGCAATACGCGGAGCCGGGATTCACCACGCGGCCACTCAACGAGGCCCTCACCCGGTCGGTGCGCCCGGTGCTGCTCGCGATCACCAGCGCGGTGGCGCTGCTGCTCCTGATCGCCTGCGTAAACGTGACCAACCTCTTCCTCGGGCGGGCGCTGCTCCGGAGCCCGGAGTTCGCGGTGCGCTCGGCGCTCGGCGCCGGTTCGCTGCCGCTCATCCGGCAGGTGATCGCGGAAGGGGTGGTCCTGGCGCTGGTGGGTGGGGTGGTGGGCGTGGGGCTGGCGTACGCCGGCACCCGGCTGGTGGTGCGGCTGGCCCCGGCCGGCGTGCCGCGGATGGACCAGGTGGCGCTCAACGGCGCGGTGCTCGGCTTCACGCTGCTGCTCGCGACGGTGGCGGGGATCCTGGCGGGGGTGGCGCCGGCCATCGCGGCCCGCCGCGCCAACCTGGCGGGGCTGCTCCGCCAGGGGGGCCGCTCGATCATCGGCGCCTTGAGCCGGCGGGTGCGGGCCGGCCTGGTGGTGGTGGAGGTGGCGATTGCCCTGGTGCTCCTCACCGGCGCCGGGCTCCTGCTCCGGAGCCTTGGCAACCTGCTCGAGGTGCCGGTGGGGTTCCGGGCGGAGGGAGTGGTGGCGTTCGAGCTGCAGACCTTCGGCAGCCGCTACTTCGAGGACGACCCGGTGTACCGCTACTTCGACCAGGTGGTGGCGGCGGTACGGGCGGTGCCCGGGGTGACCAACGCGGCGGTGACCAGCCAGCTCCCGCTGAGCGGCGACTTCGACACCTGGGGGATCCACCCGGAATTCGCGGACGACCAGAACCCGGCCCTGGACCCGAGCGCGTTCCGCTTCTCGGTGTCGCCGGGGTACCTGGAGACGATGGAGATCCCGGTGCTCCGGGGGCGCGGCCTCACCCCCCAGGACGACAGCCTGGCGCCGCAGGTCGCGGTCATCAACTCGGTGCTGGCGCGGCGACGGTTCCCGGGCACCGACCCGATCGGGCAGCGGATCAGGATCGGTGGCGGCGCGTCACAGTTCCGCACGGTGGTGGGCATCGTGGGCGACGTGCGGCACCAGGGACTCGACGCCGGTGAGGAGGCGCAGGTGTACCTCCCCACAGTGCAGCACCACTTTGCCGACTCGCGGATGGTGCTGGTGGTGCGGGGCACGGGCGCGCTCGCCGCGCTGGTGCCGGCGGTGCGCGCCGCGATCCGGGGGGTGGACCCGACGGTGCCGATCGCCACGGTGAACCGCATGACCGACCTGGTGGCGCAGAACGCCGCCACCCGGAGGTTTGCGCTCACGGTGTTCCAGGGATTCGGCCTCGCGGCGCTCCTGCTCGCGGCACTCGGGCTCTACGGGGTGCTGGCCGCGAGCGTCACCGAGCGCACCCGCGAGATCGGGATCCGGAGCGCACTCGGCGCCAGCCGCGGCAGCATCCTGGGACTGGTGGCCCGGAGCGCGTTTGCCCTCACCGGCCTGGGCGTTGTGCTCGGGGTGGGGGGCGCGCTGGTCGGGACGGAGCTGCTCACGTCGCTGCTCTATGGAGTGACCCCCACCGACCGCGCGACGCTCGTGGCGGTGGGGGCGCTGCTGCTCGTGGTGGCGCTGGCGGCGGCGGTAGTGCCGGCGTGGCGGGCGGTACGGGTGGATCCGGTGGTGGCGCTCCGGGAGGAGTAGGTGAGCCGACGGACCGAGGGACCGACGGACCGACCGTCCGCCCGTCCGCCCGTCCGCCCGTCCGCCCGTCCGACCGCCCGTCAACCTACCCCAGCACCCCATCCAATTCGTGCACCACGCCGCCGGAGGTCACGATGTCGGTGGTGACGATGCCGACGCCGTCCACCAGGATCTCCCGGTCGTCCCGGCCCACGGTGAGGGTGACCTCGCCCCCCGCCAGGGTCGGAAGCCGAGTGAAGGGGATGAGATCCCGCTCGGCGTACTCGCCGCGCACGACGTGGGCGGCGAGGAAGACGCGGAGCCGGTCGCGGTCGGTGAACAGGCTGGTCAGGGTTTCGACCGGCAGGCGCTCGAAGGCGTAGTCGCTCGGCGCGAAGACGGTGAGGCCGCCGCGGGAGAGCTCCCGACTCACCCCCGCCGCCGCCACGGCCGCGATAAAGGTGCGGAACCGGTCCGCGGCCATGAGGGTCTGCAGCATCCCGGCAAGATCGGTCGCCGGCGGAGCAAGGGTGGTCGGCAGCATTTGAGTGTCCAGGGAAGTGTGAGTGTTACCGTCGGGTCCGCACGGTGCCCAGCCCGCCATCCACGCCCAGCACCTGCCCGGTGATCCAGCCGGCCTCGTCGGAGAGGAGCCAGGCGATGGCGCCGGCGACATCCTCCGGCTCGCCGATCCGGCCCAGCGGGTGCATCGCCGCCGAGGCCTTGAGGGCCGGCTCGTTCGCGGTGATGAACGCCGAGAGGGGCGTCCGCACCAGCCCGGGGGCGACGGCGTTGACCCGGATGCCGCGCGGCGCGTAGGTCGCGGCGGCCGAGAGGGCCAGGCCGATGACCCCGGCCTTGGCGGCGGCGATCGCCTCGTGATTGCCGAGCCCGACCCGTGCCGCGGCGGAGGAGAGCAACACCACGCTGCCGGGGCCGGTCATCACCTGCGCCGCCGCCGCGACGGCGGCGAAGGCGGTGCGGAGATTCTGGGTGATGACCTGGTCCCATTCCTCCGCGGTAGTCAGGTGCGCCGGCTTGAGCAGCAGCGAGCCGACGCAGTTGACGACGCCGGCGAGCGCGCCGTACTCCGCCACCAGCCGTTGCGCCACGTGCCGCACCGACTCCGGGTCGGTGGCTTCGACCAGGAGCGGCAGGCCACCGGTGTCCCGGGCCAGCTCGGTGAGCGGGCCGAGCCGCCGGGCGGCGATGCCGACGGGGATACCATCCCCCGCCAGCCGCCGCACCAGCGTGGTGCCGATGCCGCCGGTCCCGCCGAGCACCAGCACCGCGCCGGATGTCATGCTCAGTTCTTGTCCGTCAGCAGCAGGGCCGCGAGCGGCACCCCGCCGCCCGCCGCCTCGACGGCGATCGCGGTGCGGATTTGGCCCGCCGCCAGGGTCAGCGCCCCGGTGTCGAGCGCCGGCGTCTTGGAGCCCGCCGGGGTGATGCGCACCTGGTACTGCCCCGCTGGGGCCTCGACGTAGCCGCTCGCGCCCTGGAAGGGGACGCCGGCCAGGTCGGGGGCGACGGCGCTGATGTCGGCGCCGGGGGCGGTGATGTAGATGTCCACCAGGCCCACGTTGGGGGCGCCGTGCACCAGGCGGAGCTTGAAGTTGCCCGCCGCGGGATCGACGAGGTCGTCGGTCAGCACCAGTGGCGTGATGTTCGCGACCAGGTCGGTGGCGATCACGGTATAGGCGCTGTCCTTGGTCACCGGGAGATCGGCGTTGATCACGGTGGTGCTGGTGCCGGCGGCGTTGACCTTGATGTTGCGGGTGCCGGCGGCCACGCTGAGGAAGCCGGAGAAGCCCTGGTAGGCCACATCCGTCAGCACCGACTTGTCATCCACCAGCACGTCCACGGCGGGGGCATCGGGAGAGGCGTGCACCACCCGCACCTGCGCCCGGGGGCCGGGGCCGTTGCTGTCGTCATCGCTGCAGGCGGCGGTCACCAGCACCAGCGCCGCGAGGCTTGCAGCCAGGTACCTGCTGTTCATCGTCTATTACTCCGGTCAGAGTCGTTGGCAGAGTGAAGTGCCGCGCGGCGCCGGGGCAGCAGCCCCGACGCCGCGGCGGGGAGCTACATCGCGGGCAGGACGACCGCGTCGATCACGTGGATGATGCCGTTGCTGGCGCGGACATCGGCGGCGGTGACGTTGGCGTTCTTGTCACCCACATGGACCATGGAACCGGCCAGATGGATCCGGAGGTCCGAGCCCTGGACGGTCTTCAGGGTGACGTAGCCGTTGGCGTCCGCCCGGCCCTTGAGGTCCTGGGCGGTGATGATCCCGGGAACCACATGGTAGGTCAGGATCGCGGTGAGCTTGGGCTTGTCCTTGAGCAGGGCGGCGACGGTGCCCTCGGGCAGCTTGCCGAAGGCGGCATCGGTCGGGGCGAAGACGGTGAACGGGCCCTTGCCGGAGAGGGTGGTGACGAGGTCAGCGGCCTGGAGCGCCGCGGCCAGGGTCTTGAACTGCCCCGCGGCCACGGCGGTCTCCACGATGTTGGCAGTCGCGGCCGGCTGCGCCGCCGCACCCTGCGCCCGGAGGGAGCCGGCGACGGGCAGGGCCAGCAGGGCGGCAAGGGTCATCACGCCCGGGACGGCGGCGCGGAGGTTGAGCTTCAGCATGGTCGAACTCCAATAGGTGATCGGTGTGTGTCCAAGTTGCGTCGAAGAATGTACGTGCGATTGCGTCGAATGTCAAGGTAATGTCTAGGTCTATTGCTTGACATAACTTAGACACTGGCGTACTATTGGCCATGCCCGACACAGCTTCCGAGTCCCCAAACGACCTGCCACGGCACCCGGTCCGGGTGGTGGCGCAGAGGTCCGGACTGTCCACCCATGTCCTCCGGGCCTGGGAACGGCGCCATGGGGTGGTGAGCCCCGCCCGGAGCGAAGGCGGACAGCGGCTCTACTCCGATGCCGACGTGGAGCGGCTGACGCTGCTCCGGCAACTGACCAGCCATGGGGGCGCGATCGGGCAGCTCGCCCAGCTCCCCCGGGAGGAGCTGGCCCGGCTGGCGCGGGCGGACCAGGCGGAGCGAACTGAGGTGGAGACCGCGGAAGGGGATACGGCGCGGTGGCGGGAGGCGGTGCTCAAGGCCATTGAGGGACTGGACGGCGTGGGGCTTCGGCGGCAGCTGGAGCGCGGGGTCGTCGCGCTTGGCGTTCACCCGTTCCTGGAGAAGGTGGCGGGGCCGGTGTTGTGCGACATCGGGGAACGCTGGCGCAGCGGCTCCCTGGGGATCGCGCACGAGCACCTGGCCACGGCGGTCTTCCGCCAGGTGCTGGGGTGGGTGCGGGAGACGACCGAGACGGGGACCCGCGGCCCCTCCGTGATCGTGGCCACTCCGCCCAACCAGATCCACGAAGGAGGGGCGCTGCTGGTGGCCGCGACGGCCGCAGCCGATGGGTGGCGAGTGGTATACCTGGGGGCGGACCTGCCGGTGGCGGAGATCGCCGCGGCGGCGCTCCGGACCCGGGCGCACGCGGTGGCACTCAGCGTCATCCATCCGACCGCCGACCCGGCCCTTGGCAAGGAGCTCGCGGCGCTCCGGCGGGCGCTGCCGCCGGAGCTGCCGCTCCTGGTGGGTGGCGCCGCGGCGGAGTCCTACCGGGCGGAGATCGAGGCGGCGGACGGCGAGATCGTCGGCCAGCTCGGAGAGCTGCGGAGCGCGCTCGCGGCGCTGGCCACCACGGAATGAGCGGCGACCGGATCCTGCTTGCTGGCGCCACCGGCTACGTCGGTGGCCGGCTGCTGGAGGCGCTGGAGCTGGAGGGACGGACGGTCCGCTGCCTGGCGCGGCGCCCCGAGCACCTACGGGCGCGGGTCGGGGCGGGCACCGAGGTGGTCGCCGGCGACGTCCAGGACCCCGCCTCCCTTGCCACCGCGCTCGCCGGCGTGGACAGCGCCGTCTACCTGGTGCACTCGATGGAATCGGCCGGCTCCTTTGAGGAGGCCGACCGCATCGGCGCCCGCAACTTCGCCACCGCCGCCCGCGCCGCCGGGGTCCGCCGCCTCATCTACCTCGGCGGGCTCGGCGGTGGGGACGACCTCTCCTCCCATCTCGACAGCCGGCACGAGGTGGGCCGGATCCTGCGCGAGTCGGGTGTCCCCACCATCGAGCTTCGGGCCGCGATCATTCTCGGTTCCGGCAGCGCGTCGTTCGAGATGATCCGCGCACTGGTGGAGACGCTGCCGGTCATGATCACGCCCCGCTGGGTGGCCACCCCCACCCAGCCGATCGGGATCGAGGACGTGATCGCCTACCTGCGCGAGGCGCTGGCGCTCCCCGGCAATGAGAGCGCGGTGTACGAGATCGGCGGGCCGGACCAGGTGTCCTACGGCGAGCTGATGCGGGAATACGCCCGACAGCGGGGGCTGCGCCGGTTCTTCATCTCGGTGCCGGTGCTGACGCCCCGGCTCTCGAGTCTCTGGCTGGGACTGGTCACGCCGGTGTACGCCCGGGTCGGACGCGCGATGGTGGACGGCCTCAAGAACGAGACCATTGTCCGGGACGACCGCGCCCTCCGCACCTTCCGGGTCCGGCCGCTGGGCATGCGTGAGGCGATGGCGCGGGCGCTGGCCAACGAGGACCGGGAGTTCGCCGCGACCCGCTGGTCGGATGCGCTTTCTGTCGCGGGGCACAAGGCGAGCTGGGGCGGGCGGCAGTTCGGGGCCCGGCTGGTGGATGTGCGGCGGATCGAGGTGGCGTGCACGCCGGCGCAGGCGTTCCGGCCCATCCGCCGCATCGGCGGCAACACCGGCTGGTACCACGCCGGGTTCCTCTGGCGGCTGCGGGGGATCGTGGACCTGATCGCGGGCGGGCCGGGGCTCCGGCGCGGGCGGCGCGATCCGGAGCAGGTGCGGCCGGGGGACACCCTCGATTTCTGGCGGGTGGAGAGCGTCGAGCCCGATCACCTGCTGCGGCTCGCGGCGGAGATGCGGATGCCAGGCCGGGCCTGGCTGCAATTCGAGGTCGAGCCGCACGCCGACCGGAGCATCATCCACCAGACGGCGATCTTCGACCCCGCCGGGCTGTTCGGCAAGCTCTACTGGTACAGTCTCTGGCCGCTGCATCAGTACCTGTTCGGCGGGATGATCCGGGCGCTGGGGCGGGCGGCAAGGGGGGCGTAGGGCGGTTAAGCGGTTGGACGCGAGGAGAACGGGGAACGGGGAACGGGGAACGGGACCACCTGCCCTTGTGAGGACCAGCAGTGGCCAGTGCCAACCGACTGCCGCACGCCGAGCCGGCTGGGGTGGAGCGCGCGTCAGTGAGCAGTAGGAAAGGATTGCGCCCTCACCCGGCGAGCGAACTGCAGCGCGCGGAATCCCAGCCGGCTCATCGGCGGCTCCACTCGCCGCCAGAGCACTTTCCGACGCGAGCAGCGGCAGCGCCGCCCACACCATCGCCCAATCGCCGCCACCGCCACTACCGCCAAACCGTCCCTCCATCTACCGTCCAAGCCTCCCCTCAACCTGAGGCATTGATGCGCACGCTTCACCTTGCCGCCCTCGCGGCGCTGATCCTTCCCCTCACCGCACCCACCGCCGCGCCGCCGGGACCGATCACTCCCGATGAGCGCGCCATGCTGGTGCGGGACCTCACCGCCGCCCAGCAGGAGTTCGCCGCCGCGACCCGCGGGCTCACCGAGGCGCAGTGGCGCTTCAAGCCGGCGCCGACCCGCTGGTCCATCGCCGAGGTCGCGGAGCATATCGCGCTGGTGGAGCAGGCGATCGGCGGGCAGGTGCGGGGGCCGCTGCTGGCGACGCCGGAGACCGAGCCGGCGGCGGACGCCGCCGCGGCGGAGGGGCGCTACCGGACGCTGATGGGGGACCGGTCGGCAAAGTTCAACGCGCCGGAGGGGTTCGTGCCCAGCGGGACCTGGGCCAGCACCGACGCGCTGGTGGCGGCGCAACTGGCGAATCACACGACGACGCTGCACTACGTGCACGGGACCCAGGACGCGCTCCGCTGGCACAAGCTGCCGCACCCCGCGCTCGGGCCGATGGACGGCGTGCAGTGGCTGGTGTTCATGGCCGCGCACACACGGCGGCATGTGCAGCAGATCGAGGAAGTGAAGAAGGCCGAGGGGTATCCGGCGCGGTAGGTAAGAGACGGGGGAACGGGGGAACGGGACCTACGTGCTTTTCCCGTCTCCTGTTCTCCTGTCCTCCTGTTCTCCTGTTCTCCCGTTCTCCTGTTCTCCTGTTCTCCCGTTCCCCGGCTCCCTGTCCAACCTTCCCGCCGCAATCGGACTCCGCGCCGCGCCGCCCGATAGATTCACCCCCCATGTCGCGTCCTACCTGGTTCATCGGGCCGTGGGAGCTGTCCACCGCCACGGCCCAACTGCCGCCGACTCCTGAAGCGGGTCGAGTGCTGCTGATCGAGAGCAGCGGCCGGAGCGCGGCCCTTCCCTACCATTGCTGGAAGCTGGTGCTGGAGCTGTCGGCGCTGCGGCACTTCGGGGCGGAGCTGCGCGCGGCCGGGTACGAGGTGGACCACCGGGTGGCGCCGAGCTATGCGGCGGGGATCGCGGCCCATGTCGCGGAGTTCGGGGCGTCGGTGGTGTATGCGCAGGAGGCGGCGGAGTGGGGGATTGGCGCATCGCTGGGCGCGGTGTCCCGCATCGAAGTGCTGCCCGACCGCCGATTCCTCACCTCCCGCGCGGAGTTCCGGCAGTGGGCCAGGGGGCGGAAGCTGCTCCGGATGGAGGACTTCTATCGCTGGCAGCGGAAGCGGCTCGGGGTGCTGATGGAGGGCGGGAAGCCGGTGGGCGGGGAGTGGAACCTGGACCGGGAGAACCGCGCGGGCGCCAGGGCGCTGCGGAAGCGCGGGTTGCCGCCGGCGCCGGCGGGGTTCGCGCCGGACGGGATCACGCGCGAGGTGATGGAGCTGGTGACGCGGATGGGAGAACCGGGACCGGGGAACGGGGACCGGGAGCGGAACGGCCCCTGGGGCACGGTCGCGGGGTTTGACCTGCCGGTGACGCGGGCCCAGGCGCTACAGGCGCTGGAGGATTTCCTCGATCATCGTCTCGCGGACTTCGGGCCGTATGAAGACGCGATGCTGTCGGGGGAGCGGTACCTCTACCATTCGCGGCTCAGCGCGGCGATGAATGTGGGGCTGCTGCATCCGGGGGAGATGGTGGCCGCGGCGGTGGCGCGGTTCTCCGGTACGGCAGTCTCAGGCGGGATGGCGCTGCCAGACGGGGGGTCGGGTTCGGGGGCGTGCGGTGGCCAAGCGCCTCCTCACCCGACCCTCCGTCCGGCGGCTGCGGCAAGCCAGGCGCCCCCGCAGGCGGCGTCTCCCGTTCCCCGTTCTCCGTTCCCCGTTCCCCGTTCTCCGCTCCCCCCCGTTCCCCTCAGTTCCGTCGAGGGGTTCGCGCGCCAGATCATCGGCTGGCGGGAGTACGTGAACGGGATCTACTGGATGACGATGCCGGAGTACCGGCAGCACAACTACTTCGGCTTCAGTCGGCCGCTGCCGCAGCTCTACTGGGAGCCGGAACGCACCGACCTGGCCTGCCTGCGGGACTCGGTGCGAAGCGTGCGCGACACCGCCTACGCCCATCATATCCACCGGCTGATGGTGCTGTCCAACTTCGCCACGCTCACCGGGGTGCACCCGCTCCGGCTGTCGGAGTGGTTCTGGGCCGGATTCGCCGACGCGATGGAGTGGGTGGAACTGCCCAACGTGGTGGGGATGGCGACGTTCGGCGACGGCGGGCTGCTGGCCTCCAAGCCGTACGTCTCCAGCGCGGCGTACATCAACCGGATGAGCGACTACTGCGGCGGCTGCCGCTACAACCCCGCGCTCCGGACCGGCCCCGGCGCCTGCCCGTTCAACTATCTCTATTGGACCTTCCTGGACGACATCCGGCGCCGGCGGCTCGATGTGGGGCAACGGATGGCGCTGGTGCTCAAGGGGCTGGAGCGGATCCCGGCCGCGGAGCTGGCGGAGATGCGGGCGGAACGGGAGCGATTCCTGGCCACGCTGGAACCCGACGAGACGGGGTGGAGGTTCGATCATGATCAGGGATAAGGGCCATCACGCATGACGCACGCCCCGCTGGATGACCACCGGATCCACGCCCCCGCCGACGCGCGGCCCCGCGCGGGTGGGGAGTTCGTGCTGTACTGGATGCAGACGACCCACCGGGCCCACGACAACTTCGCCCTCAACTTCGCGATCGAGCAGGCCAACGCCCTCGGGCTGCCGCTCCAGGTCTATCACGGCCTCCGGCACGATTACCCCTGGGCCAGCGACCGCTTCCACACCTGGATCCTGGAGAGCGTGGCGGATCTCTACGCCGATTTCGAGGCGAAGGGGATCAACTACGCCTTCTGGCTGGACCGGTCGGTGGGGGAGTACACGGAGTGGCCGGCGGGGGCACGGGGGAACGGGGGAACGGGGGAACGGGCGGCCGTCCCGTTCTCCCGTTCTCCCGTTCCCCCGTTCACCTCTCCACTGGTGGCCCTCGCCCAGCGTGCCGCCCTCGTCGTCACCGACTACTTCCCCACGTTCATCGCGCCGCGGCAGACGCGCGGGCTGGCGCGCAAGGTCGAGACGCCGGTGATTGCGGTGGAGTCGGCCACCGTGGTGCCGATGGCGTTCCACCAGAAGGAGCAGAGTACCGCCCGCGGGATCCGGACGGTGCTGATGGAGGCGCTGCCGCATTATCTCTGGCCGGTGGACAATCCGGAGGTGAAAGTAAGGAAGGTGATCGACCTGCCGTTCGACGGTTCGGCGGTTCGGTACCTGGTCGGCTCGGCCGCGGGGATTGGGGAGCTCGTGGCCGGATGCGATGTGGACCACTCGGTGCCGCCCTCGACGACGTTCCGCGGCGGCACCCGCGCCGGCCGCGCCCGGCTCAGGGAGTTCCTGCGGACGGGGATCGGCAACTACACCGAGGACCGGAACGACCCCACCAAGCCCGACGCGGTGAGCCGGCTGTCACCCTGGCTGCACTTCGGCAACCTCTCGATCCACGAGGTGCTGCTGGCGGTGCGGGCGGCGGGGCCGGCGGAGCAGTACGCCAAGTTCCTCGACGAGGCGCTGACCTGGCGCGAGGTGGCGCACAACTTCTGCCACTTCAATCCGCGGCACCGCACCATGGACGGCGTCCCCGCCTGGGCCCGGAAGGAGCTCTCCGACCACGAGGCCGACCCGCGGCCGCACCTCTACACCCTGGAGGAGCTGGAGCAGGCCCGCACCGGCGAGGAGCTGTGGAACGCCGCCCAGCGCTCCTACCTGCGCGAGGGGTGGATGCACAACTACATGCGGATGCTCTGGGGGAAGACGGTGCTGCAGTGGACGCCGAACGCGGCGGAGTGCCTGCGGGTGCTGGAGCATCTGAACAACAAGTACGCGCTCGATGGCCGGGATCCGAACTCGTACGGCGGGATCATGTGGATCTTCGGGAAGTACGACCGGCCCTTCTACCGGCGCGCGATCTACGGGACGGTGCGGTATCAGTCGCTGCGGGCGGCACGGGGGAAGTTCGACGTAGACCGGTACTGCGCCACCTACGCCTGAGTCAGGGCGGTCGGCGCTGCTGCGTGCTCGCGGGTGGAGGGTGGCCGCATGGGTGTCGGCGCTGCCGCGTGCTCGCGGGCGGAGGGTGGCCGCACAGGATCGGTGAGACCGCTTAGCGGCACACCCTCCGCCGCTGTGCCGCGGCAGCGCCGCCAGTGGCCACCCGGGACGGCGGGGGTGAAGCGCGCGTCGGTGAGCGGTGGCACGATTGAGCACTGACCCTAAGCAGCGGAACCGCAGCGCGCGGAATCCCCGTCGGCCCGGGCGGCCAAAGCTCCCGTTCCCCGTTCCCCGCTCCCCGTTCTCCCGTTCTCCCGTTCTCCCGTTCCCCCGTTCCCCCGTTCCCCCGTTCTCCCGCCCCCCTACCCCCCCTCCACCTCAAACGCCACTTCCAGCTCCATCCCGTCCCGGGCGATGACGGTCTCGGGGAAGATGCCGCGTGCCTCGGCCAGCAGCTCCGGCGCCTCCCGGGAGTAGCGGGGGCTGATGTGCGTCAGCGCCAGCCGCTTCACCCCGGCGGCGCGCGCGATCTCCGCGGCCTCGGTGGCGGTGGAGTGCCCGGTCTCGCGGGCGCGGGCCTGGTCCTGCTGGCTGAAGGTGGCCTCGTGGACCAGGAGATCCGCGCCGGCCGAGACCTCCTGCACGGCGGGCACCGGGCGGGTGTCCCCCGTGATCACGACCTTCCGGCCCGGCCGCGGCTGGCCCACCAGTTCCGCCGGGGTAATGATCCGGCCATCGGGGAGGGTGATGGTCTCTCCCTTGTGGATCTGGCCCCAGAGCGGCCCCTCGGGGATCCCCATGCTGCGCGCCAGGTCGGGGTTGAAGCGGCCCTTTCGGATGTGCTCCACCAGCGCATAGCCGATGGTGTCGGCGCGGTGCTCGGTCGGGAAAGTGACAATGTCGTACTCGGCCCGCTTGACCACGTCGCCGACGGCCAGCTCGACGATCTCCACCGGAAACTTGACCCGCTCGATCCCGACCTCGAGGGCGTGGCTCAGGATGCGCTTGGCGCCGCGGGGGCCGTAGAGGGTGAGGCCCTCGCTCCGCGCCTCCTGCTCGCCAAAGATGTTGAGCAGGCCGAGGGTGCGGAGCAGGCCGATGACGCCGAGGAGGTGGTCGGAGTGGAAGTGGGTGAAGAAGATGTCGCGGAAGGTGAAGCTCACGCCGTAGCGCATCATCTGGCGCTGGGTGCCCTCGCCGCAGTCGAACAGCAGGGTCTCCCCCTCGCGGGCGAGCGCGAGGGCGGCGACGTTGCGGTCGACGGTGGGGCAGGCGGCGCCGGTGCCGAGGAAGGTGAGCTTCAGCATGGGGCGGAAAGTAAGGTGATGCCCGTCTCCTGTCTCCTTCGGTTACAGTCGCTGCACTCCCCGCTCCAGCGCGGCCACGATACCGTCGAGTTCGCGGACCAGGCGGGTGGGGCTGCCGGGGGCGGCGCGGAGGGCGCCGGCGACGGCGTGGTAGTACCAGAGGGTCTTTTCCCGGGGGACGCTGAAACGGTTCCAGACGTCGTCGCCGACGACGCGCATGTCGTTGATGATGGACCGGGCGTTGTAGAGCTTGTCGGCGGCGGCGACGAGCAGGACCGAGCGATCGGCCGCGGTGCGCAGGTGCTCGACGTAGCGGCGCTTCCGGTCCTCCCACGGGCCCTTGTGGCCGTGCTCCAGGGCATGGGGGTCGGGCTCGGTGCAGCCCATCACGATCCGGTGCACCCGGGGCCCGAAGCGCTCCAGGATCTCCCGCTCGGTGGCGCCCTTCCGCGGGTGGTCCTCGACCGCGTCGTGCAGCAGGGCCCCGATCCCTTCTTCCTCATCCCCGCCATCCTCGAGCACGATCGCGGCTACCCCGAGGAGGTGGGCCATGAAGGGGATGCCGCTCCCCTTCCGGCGCTGGCGGCCGTGCAGCTCGACGGCGTAGAGCAGCGCCTCGGTGAACTTGGGACTGAGGGTGTGGGCGGAGGGGTGGGAG
>CAZPER010000078.1:0-16634 GCA_964585655.1 uncultured Gemmatimonadaceae bacterium
CGCCGGCACCGTCCCGGCCGCCGCGGTCGTCGCCACGGCGTCGAGGACCGCGAGCAGCTCGGTAGCGGACTGGGGCCGATCGGCGGGGCGCTTGGCGAGGCAGCGCATCACGAGGGCCGCCAGCGGCTCGGGCAGCGCGGGGCGGCGCCGGGTGATCGGCTCCGGTGGCTCCGCGGCGTGCGCCGCCAGGAGCGACGCCGGGGGGCGCCCCGCGAAGGGGGGCTGGCCCGTGAGCAGTTCGTACGCCATCACGCCGAAGGCGTAGAGGTCGGCGCGGTGATCGGTGGCGGGATCGGCGGCGGCCTGTTCCGGCGCCATGTACGCCGGCGTCCCGATCGCGAGGCCGACGGAGGTCAGGCCGCTCCCCTCGTCGGGGGCGGAGGCGCTCAGCGCCTTCGCCACCCCGAAGTCGGTGACGACGGCGTGCCCGGCGCTCAGGAGGATATTGTCGGGCTTGATGTCCCGATGCACCACGCCCTGCGCATGGGCGTAGGCGAGCGCATCCGCCACCTCGCGCAGGATCCGCACCGCGTCCGCCACCGGCAGCTCGCCCTGCCGCGCCACCCGGGTGCGGAGCGACTCCCCCTCGATGAGCGGCATGGTGTAGTAGAGGCACTCCGCCGATCCGGCCGTGAGCAGCGGCACGATATGCGGGTGCTGCAGCTTGGCGGCGAACTGGATCTCGCGGCGAAAGCGGTCGGTGGAGAGGACCGCGGCGAGGTCGGGGGGCAGGACCTTGAGGACCACCAGGCGCTCCAGGGCGGTCTCCCGGGCGACGAACACGCGCGACATGCCGCCCCCACCGAGCTCGCGCTCGATGGCATAGGCGGTGCCGAGCTGTTGTTGGAGCTGGTCGCGAAACGGAATCGACAGGGATGCCCTCGTCACGGAGCAGACCCGCCTAAGATAGACCGGCCGGAAAGTCGCGGAAGAGGGCGGCTACTCCCAGGCCTCCGGCTCGCCCTGGATCTCGGCGAGGAGGGTGCGGTAGGTCTCGTGCCGGTCCGCCGACACGCCGGCACCCACCGCGCACAGCACCGCGCAGCCCGGTTCGTGGGTGTGGCTGCAGTCGGGAAAGCGGCACTGCTCCACCAGCGGCCGGAACTCCGGGAAGCAGTGCGCCAGGTCCCTCGGCGCGAGCCCCCAGAGCCCTACCTCGCTGAACCCCGGGGTGTCCACCAGGTAGCCGCTCCCGGCGAGCGGCACCATCACGGCGCTCACGGTGGTGTGCTTCCCCCGCCGCACCCGGGCGCTCAGCTCGCCGGTCCGGAGCCCGAGCCCCGGTTCGAGGGCGTTCAGCAGGCTCGACTTCCCCGCGCCGCTGGGCCCCGTCACCACGCTCTCCCGCCCCATCAATGCCGCGCGCAGCTCCTCCAGCCCCTCACCGCTCCGGGCGCTGGTGCGGAAGACCCGGTAGCCCGCCAGCTCCATCCGCGCCGCCAGCGCGGCGCCGCGATCGAGGTCGGTCTTGTTGATGACCACGGCGGCGGTCAGCTCGTTCGCCTCGGCGACCACCAGCAATCGGTCGATCAGCTGCGGGATCGGGGCCGGATCCACCGCGGCGGTCACCACCAGCACCTGGTCCACGTTGGCGACCACCGGTCGGGTGCCCCGCCCCTCCGGCACCCGCCGCGCCAGCAGGCTGGTCCGCGCCTCCACCCCGGCGATCCCCATCACCCCGCCCTCGCCCTCGAGGTCGAGCCGCACCCGGTCTCCCACCACCACGTGCGGAGTGTCGCGCTTGACCTTGCCCCGCAGCACGGCGCGCACCTCGCCCCCGGTGGTGAGCACCCGGTAGGCCGCGCCATCGCGCTCCAGCACGGTGCCGTTCACCATGTCCCGGGATCGAGCCCGATGGCCTCGTCCAGCGCGGCCTTCACGTCGTACAGGGAAAGGGCCTTCAGGCGGGTGTCGGCTTCCTCCGGGGTGCGGCCCCAGGTGAGGATGCCGGATTCGACGTGGCCGGTGGGACGCTCCCCCGAAGGGGACCAGCGCACGAACAGGAGGGAGGCGCCGTAGCGGCCGGTCTCGTCCGGCTCCTCGTCGAGGTGGATGCCGACCGAATAGGGCTGGCCATCCCGGCCGGTGAAGGCGGCGGCCCGGTCATGCTGCGCCATGTAGCCGCCCAGGGTCGCCTCGCTCATTGTTACCGGTGGACCGCCTCCCGCACCACGTTGCCCAGGATGAATGCGATGTTCGCCGGCCGCTCGGCCAGGCGGCGCATCAGGTAGGGATACCACTGGGTCCCGAAGGGAACGTACACCCGGACGTTGAATCCTGCGGCCCGGAGCTGGTCCTGCAGGTCCCGCCGCACCCCGTAGAGCATCTGGAACTCGAACCGCGCCGGGTCGATCCCGCGCTCGAGGCTGAAGCGCCGGGCGTGGGCGATGATCGTGGGGTCGTGGGTGGCCAGGCCGGGGTAGTTCCCCCGGAGCAGCAGCTGCTCCATCAGCTCCACGTAGGTCCGGTCGACGTCCGCCTTGTCGGGGAAGGCGACGTCCGCCGGCTCCAGGTAGGCGCCCTTGCAGAGCCGCACCCGCACCCGCTCCTGGATCAGGCGCTCCACGTCCGCGGCGGAGCGGCGCAGGCAGGACTGGATCACCACCCCTACGTGCGGGCCGAAGGCGGGATAGAGCCGCTGGAAGAAGAAATCGAGGGTGCGCTGGGTATAGGCCGAGCTTTCCATGTCCAGCCGGACGAAGCTGCCGCGCGCCTTGGCGCGCTCGAGAATCGCCGTCATATTGGCGAGGCAGGCGGTTTCGCTGATGTCGAAGCCCATCTGGGTGAGCTTCAACGAGACGTTGGCGTCCACCTCTGTCTCCGCGATCCGGTCCAGCATCTGGAGGTAGGTGTCGCGGGCCTGGGCCGCCTCCGACTCCTTCGTAATGCTCTCGCCCAGGAGGTCCAGGGTGGCGGTGATCTTCCGGCGGTTGAGTTCCCGGGCGGCGTCCACCGCGGTCTCCACGCTCTCCCCGGCCACGAACCGGGAGGCGAACTTCCGGGCCAGCGGGTTGCGCCGCACGAAATGAAAGACGCGCGGCTGTTCCGACAGCCAGAGCAGGCTGGTCCGCATCATGTCAGGTGATCCTCGCCGGGGGCGATCATTGGGGCAGAACGATATCCGGCGAGGATGGAGCCAACAAGCGATGAATAATCATGCGACATGAGGCCGCGGGGGGCGGCACCCGGATCGCCATGTGGTCCGGGCCGCGCAACATCTCCACCGCCATGATGCGCGCCTGGGAGAACCGCCCCGACGCCTGGGTGGTGGACGAACCGCTCTACGCCCACTATCTGACCCGGGTGGAGGTGGCCCACCCCGGGGTGGAGGAGGTCATCGCCCACCACGAGAGCGACTGGGAAAAGGTCGTCGCCGGGCTGGTGGGCCCGATCCCGGAAGGCCGGGCGATCTACTACCAGAAGCACATGGCCCACCACTGGTTGCCCCATCTCCGCGGGGAGTGGCTGCTCCGGCTCCGCAACGCCTTCCTGATCCGGCACCCGGCGGAGATGCTCCCCTCCCTGGCCGCCAAGATGGGCCCGCCGGCGCTTCGCGACACCGGCCTCCCCCAGCAGGTGGAGCTGTTCCGGTTCCTCCGGGAGCGGACGGGGTCTCCCCCGCCGGTGCTCGAGACCGACGACGTCCTCCGCGACCCGCGGGGGGTGCTGGGCCGGTTCTGCGACCTGATGGACCTGCCCTGGGACGACCGGATGCTCCACTGGCCCCCGGGCCGACGCGCCACCGACGGCATCTGGGCCCGTCACTGGTACGAGGCGGTGGAGCGCTCCACCGGCTTCGAGCCCTACCGCCCGCGACCCCGAAATGTCCCGCCGGAGCTGGAGCCGCTCCTGGCGGCGTGCATGCCATACTACGAGGAGCTGCGGGCGCACAGGTTGGCGGTAGGGCGGTAGGGCGGTAGGGCGGTAGGGCGCGACCTGACGCTCGGGTACATTTTCCGTTGCCCGTTCCCCGTTCCCCGTTCCCCGTTCCCCGTTCTCCGTTCCCCGTTCTCCGTTCTCCGTTCTCCGTTCTCCGTCTCCCCGTCCCCCGGTGCCCGGTGATGCTGCAGACCTTCAACCCGAAGAACCAGGATCTCCTCGTCAACATCAACGGCGCCCTCATCCATAGGGATCAGGCCGGGGTGAGCCCCTTCGACTCGGTGGTCCAGGGGGGCGATGCAGTGTGGGAGGGGCTTCGCCTCTACAACGGCCGGATCTTCCGCCTCACCCAGCACCTGGACCGGCTGCGGCACTCGGCCCAGGCCCTGGCCTTCGCGGAGATCCCCGGACACGCCGCTATCATCGCGGAGATCCGGAAGACCCTGGCCGCCAACGCCATGACGGACGGGGTCCACATCCGTCTCACCCTGACCCGCGGGGTGAAGATCACCAGCGGCATGGACCCGCGGCTCAACCAGTCGGGCCCCACCCTGATCGTGCTGGCGGAGCATAAGGCGCCAGTCTACGACACCGCCGGGCTCGCCCTGGTCACCAGCTCCATCCGGCGCTTCCCGCCCGACTGCCTGGACCCCAAGATCCACCACAACAACCTGCTGCAGTCCATCCTGGCTAAGATCGAGGCCAACGTGGCCGGCGCCGACGACGCGCTGATGCTCGACACCCGCGGCTGCATCGCCGAGACCAACGCGACCCATCTCTTCTTCGTGGAGCGGGGAGTGGTACGAACCCCGCGAACCGTCGCCTGCCCGGAGGGGATCACCCGGGCCACCGTGCTGGAGCTGTGCCAGGAGCACGGCATCCCGCACGAGGTGGCCGACCTCTCGCTCAGCGAAGCCTACCGGGCGGACGAGGCCTTCTGCACCGGGACCATGGGCGAGCTGGCGGCGGTGACGACGATCGACGGGCGAAAGATCGGAGAAGGGATGGCGGGACCGATGACCCGGCGCCTCACCGAGCTGTTTCGGGAACTGACGGCGCGGGAGGGGACGGTGGTGGTGTGAAGCGAGTGGGCGGTTGGGCGGTCACCGAGCGCCACGAGCCGAGGCGGCGGGGGTGGAGCGCGCGGCAGTGAGCGGTCGGGCCGATTGCGCCCTCACCCGGCGCGCGAACTGCAGCGCGCGGAATCCCGGCCGACTCGGCGATCGTCGTCGCCGATATCTGCCGAGCCGCCGAACCGCCGAACCGCCGAACCGCCTACTTACGGCAGAAAACGTTGCCTGAGTTCCGGCGGCAGCATGGGGCAGGAATCCTTGGGCCGGGCGAAGAGCCGGCCGCGCACCTGCGCGATCCGGTCGTAGCCCCAGTCCAGCAGCCAGCTCGGGAGGAAGCTCCCCACCCAGGCCAGCGCCCCCCAGACCCCGCCGAGCCGCTCGCCAATGTGAATCGCGGCCTGGGAGCGGACAAGGGTCCGGCCATCGTGGGTGCGGATGATGACGCTATCCGGCAGCTCCCGACGCCGGGCCTCGTCGTACTGTTCCAGAAAGGTCGGCCCCTGGAGCGGCGCAAAACGGAACCGGGTCCCTTCGAGGTCCCGGGCCAGCACGAACTTGACCGAATGGTGGCAGAGGCCGCAGCCGCCGTCGTAGAAGAGCAGGTCAGGAGAAGCCATGGCTGCGAGTACCACTCCCGGGGTCCAGGGGCCGCCGGAGACGCCCAAATGACGTCCGGTTGACACACAATCTGGTATATTGTCCGGTCTCATGAGCACCCCCCCCTCCCTTGGTATCCTCGAGCTCAGCGACCGCGGCGCCGGATTCATCCGGCGACGCGAGACCGCCTACCTGCCCGAGGACGGCGATTACTACGTCCCCCCGCGGCTCGTCAGCCAGTACGGCCTCCGCACCGGGGATGAGCTCTGGGGCGAGCTGGGCCGTTCTCCCGGACGGGGGAAGGCGCCGCCGCTCGAGAAGCTGACCCTGCTGAATGGCCGGAATCCGGACGAGCTCCGCCGGCGGCCGGCGTTCTCCAGCCTGGGCGCCACGCACCCCGACGCCCCGCTCATCCTCGACTGCGGGCTCCGCCGCTACGGGCAGCCGGATTACACCAACCGGGTGATCGACCTCTTCTGCCCCTTCGGCAAGGGGCAGCGGGCGCTGATCGTGGCGCCGGCCAAGGCCGGCAAGACGATGGTGCTGCAGGCTGTGGCCGAAGGCATCGCCAAGAACAATCCCCAGGCCCTGCTGCTCATTCTGCTGGTGGATGAACGGCCCGAAGAAGTGACCGAGATGGAGATGATCGGCTTCGGGGAGGTGGTGAGTTCGAGCTTCGACCATCCCGCGGAACGGCACGTCGCGGTGGCGGAGCTGACCCTGGAGCGGGCCCGGCGGCGGGTGGAACAGGGTGAGGACGTGGTCCTGATCCTCGATTCCATCACGCGACTCGCCCGGGCCTACAATACCGTGGAACGGGGCACCGGCCGCACCATGACGGGCGGCCTGGACTCCTCGGCCCTGGAGAAGCCCAAGCGCTTCCTCGGCAGCGCCCGGCGGATCGACGAGTCCAAGGGGGGCGGCTCCCTGACCATCATCGGGACCGCGCTGATCGACACCGGATCGAAGATGGACCAGGTGATCTTCGAGGAGTTCAAGGGCACCGGCAACAGCGAACTGACCCTGAGCCGGGAGCTGGCCGAGCGGCGGATCTTCCCCGCCATCGACCTCAAGATGAGCGGCACCCGCCGGGAGGAACTGCTCCTGCCGCCACCCCTGCTGGCCATCTCCACCACGCTCCGCGCACGCCTCGCCCCGATGACACCGCTCGACGCCATGCAGCAGGTGCTCACGCTGATGCGGCGCTCGGCGTCGAATGCGGAGCTGGCGGGTCAGGTGGACTGAGGGCGGGCCCTTCCGGCGCCGCCGCGTCCAGCAGTTCCGCATCCGGCAACGCCGGCCGACTGTACTCCAGCGCCAGCTCGCTCCCCGCCACAGCCGCCTTCACCCGCTGCATGACCGTCTGCCCCACCCCGAGGGGCAAATGAAACGCCCGCACGTACTCCGCCACCGCGCGCCCCACCGTGCAGTGGCCGCTCAGCAGCTCGGCGAAGGCGTTCGCGTTCCGGATGTGGGTCGCCGTCACCGCTTCCGCCGCTCGCGCCCCCACCATCTTCGCCAGCTCCAGGGTCCGCTCCGCGTAGGTCCGCCGGTAGCGCATCAGTTTGAGCACCAGGTCCGGCCGCAGCACCCGCCAGCCCCGGAGCACCGGCATCGGCGCCTGGGCCGGCAGGTCATCCAGCTCGAGGGTGGCAAGGGTTCGGGTGCGGATGGCCTCGTGCATCGCGACCGAGCCCGGCACCACGGTGAGGTAGAGCTCCAGCGCCTCCAGCGGCGTCACCCGGCTGGAAAACTCCCCGATGAACTGCAGCGCCTGCTGCGCGTGGGTTTCCACCAGCGTCTCCCATGCCACGGCGTACGCCACCCGCACGCGGGTGCGATACTCCCGGGGGAACTGGCGGACAGGCATCTCGCTCGGCACGGACACGCGCTGGCACTCCTCGCGGGATGTCGTGTTTCTCGACAGATAGGCTGATCAGAGAGGCACTTAAGCTTGGGGGTCGAGCGGAACGACACAAGCGGCGGCATCACATTGCCGGCTCAAGTCATTGAGCGGCAAGTAATTGCGTGAAGATGCACCGGTGGGTTCTGGGCCAAGCTCAGCGCGGAGTGACCGCGCCGTCTGCGGAATTCGGTGTCCAGAGTACGAGACCTCCCGGCCCGAGAATCTGCGCCACCAGGGATTCCTCCACCAGAAACCCCTGCAGGGTGGTCCGGCCACTCCCGAAGAACGCCTCGGTGCGGGCGTCGCTCCGGCGGCGGCCGGCGGTGGCCGGAGCCCGCGATGCGATCGGGGCCCGCATGGTCCAGCCCACCACCACCGGCTGGCCACTCGAGAGGCGCGCGAACTCGAGCGAGCCCCCGGCCCGCCCGGGCGGCACCCAGCTCCAGAGTTGGGTATACCGGAACTCGAGTCGCCGGAGCGTCGCGTCCTGGCGCGCCAGCCACAGCACCCCGTCGATGTCCGGCAGTTCCCGCTCGGGCACCGGTCGGAAGCCCAGCCCGATCCAGTCGGGGTGATCACCGGGAGGTGGCACCAGGCGAAAGCAGTGGGTCTGGAGGAAGGGGTCGCTGAAGAAGACCTCGGGATCGGGACCGTAGTAGATCGGCCCGAACAGGGTATCCCGGGGCTGCACATAGCCGAGCCGCGCCAGGCTCTCGGGCGCCTGACTGGTGATGGGCCAGAGACCACGGCCCCCGCCGGGAAACCTCCCGAGCACCCGCTCGTTCCCGGCGGTATCCACCTGGATGCGGGTCCGCGTGAAGATGAACTCCAGGCTGTCCCCGCCTCCGCGCCGCTGCAGCAGGCTGAGCGACTTGCGCGCTTCGTCCCAGACCAGCGCCATTCGCCGGTCGTCATCGAGCGAGGCGCGACAGGCGTTTTCCGATTCGACCACGATCTCCGTCAGCACCACCGCCTCCGACGCCACCCGCCAGACCGAGTCCAGCGTCTGACCGGGTCCCAGTGGGAACTCCTCCGAGACCCAGGGCCGGAAGCCGATCCGGTTGACCCGCACCCGGTACCGGCCGGCGGGGACGTCGGCGAAACCGAACCGGCCGCGCGCGTCCGTGGCGGTGCGGCGGAGGGCGCTGTCATCCGTGGCGCGAAGCGCATCCACCAGCACGGCCTGCAGCGGAGCGCCGCTCCCGTCATCCAGCAGCGTGCCGCGAAGCGCCTGCCCCGCCGCGCCCATCGGCAGCACCAGGAGGAGCAGCAGCAGCCACGCTTTCACCGGTCGAGCCGCAGCTGCCGGAGCAGGGCGCTGAAGCGGGAATCGCCCCGGATGGCGTCGAAGAGCGGGTCCACCCGCATGTAGGTAAGCCAGCCGCGGCGCTCCTCCCGCGCCCGCTCGAGCCAGTGGAAGGCGTCGTCGGTGCGGCCCAGGGTGAGGGCCAGCCGGGCCCAGTTGGTGGGGGAGATGTAGCGGTCCCGCGCCAGCTCGTGGAACCGGTCCCAGGTGGCGTGCGCCGCGGCCTCCCTGCCGCGCAGCAGGTCGATCTGGGCCAGGGTCTGGAGCCCCTGCGCGTCATCGGGATTGAGGTCCAGCGAGCTCTGGATCGCCTCGGACGCCTCGTCCACCCGGCGCGCCAGGGTCAGCAGCACCGCCAGGTTGAGGTAGGTATCCGCCGCTTCGGGGTTCATCACCAGCGCCTGCTGTACGTAGGGCACCCCGGCGTTGGGCGTGCGGTCGTAGTAGTAGAGCCAGCCGCAGCTCCTGCGGATGGACACGGAGGTCGGATCCAGTTCCACCGCCCGCTGTCCCTCGGCAATCGCCTCCCGGGTCTTCCCCATGGCGGCCAGGTACCAGGAGTACCACTGGTGTGCCGAGGCGTAGCCCGGGTCCAGCTCCAGGGCGCGGCGGAACTCCCGCTCCGCCCCCTCCCAGTCCCAGTCGTAGATGAAGAGCACCCAGGCGAGCGAGGTGTGCGCCTCGGCCAGGGAATCGTCGAGGGCGATGGCGCGCTTCGCCTCCTCGCGCGCCCGGCCCAGCCCCTCCGCCACCGGCATGGCGCGGTAGTCCACGTGCTGCGCGTACGCGTCCGCCAGCCCGGTGTAGGCCAGCGCGAAGTCGGGATCCTCGGCGATGGCCTGCTCGAAGAACCGCACCGCCTGCTCCATCCCGGCGCCGGTGCGCAGATTCCAGGCGTGACGACCGCGCAGGTAGAGGTGGTAGGCCCGTGCGCTGGTGGTGGTGCGGCGGCGGCCGGGGGTGCCCACCAGCCCGAGCTGGGTGCGGAGGGTCGCCACGATGCTCCGCGCCAGCTCGTCCTGCAGCGCCAGGATGTCCCGTCCCTCGCGGTCGAAGCGCTCCGACCAGAGCAGCCGCCCGTCGGCGGCATCGGACAGCTGCGCGGTGACCCGGAAGCGATCGCCGGCGCGGCGGACGCTCCCCTCGAGCACGATCGACACGCCCAGCATCGCGCCGACGGCGCGGACATCCTCGCTCCGTCCCTTGAGCGCGAACACCGAGCTGCGCGGCGCCACCCGGAGGCCGCGCACGCTGGCGAGGGCATGGATCAGCTCGTCGGTGATCCCGTCGCTCACGTACTCGTTGTCGGGATCGGGGCTGGCGTTGGTGAATGGGAGTACGGCGATGGCGTGGCGCGCCGCACCATGGTCGTAGTCCGGCAGGCCGGAGAGCGGGGTGACCAGCGCCTCGCAGAACGCCGCCACGGTGGGAAAGCGGGCGTCCGGCTCCTTGGCCAGGGCGCGGAGCAGGGCCCGCTCCACGGTGGCGGGGACCTCCGGCCGCTGCGCCCGGGGAGAGCGCGGCGCCTCGGTGGCGTGCCGCGCCATCGTGCCCCGGGGGCTGGTGCCGGTGAACGGCGGCTCGCCGGTGAGCAGCTCGTAGAGCACGCAGGCGAGGGCGTACTGGTCGCTCCGGGCGTCGAGCACCGGATCCCCGCTCGCCTGTTCCGGGCTCATGTAGGTGGGCGTCCCCACCGCCACCCCCGGCGCCGTCACCGTGTGCAGCGCGTCCGGGACATCCGAGAGGGCCCGCGCCACGCCGAAGTCGGCCACCACCGGCTCCCCCGCCTGGAGCAGGATGTTCTCCGGCTTGATGTCCCGGTGCACGATGCCGCGGCGGTGGGCGTAGTCGAGCGCTCCCCCCACCGCGCGCATCAGCCGGATGGCCTGATCCACCGGCAGCCGCCCCTCACTCCGGAGCTGGTCCCGGAGCGAGCCGCCTTCGACCAGGGGCATGACATAGAACAGGGTGGCGGGGCCGCCGGGGCCGGCGATCTCACCCGAGTCGTAGAGCGGCAGGATGTGGGGATGCCCGAGCTGCGCGGCGTAGCGAATCTCGCGGAGGAAGCGCTCCCCCGCCTCTCCGGTGGCGAAGACGCCGGGCCGGATCGCCTTGATGGCCACGGGGCGGCCATGCCGCAGGTCCCGGGCGCGGTACACCACCGCCATGCCGCCGCGCCCGATCTCGTCCTGCAGCTCGTACCGCCCGGCGAGGTCGGCGTGGAGGGCGGCCAGCGGGTCCGGGGCGCTCACACCGGGTAGAACCTCCCGCCGGCCTCCGCCATCCGCACCAGGGTGTCGCAGGGGGTGAAGCGGTCCCCGTGCTTCGCCGCGAGCGCGCGCAGCACCTCCACCACCTTCGCCGCGCCGAGCTGGTCGATGTAGCGCAGCGGGCCGCCGCGGAACGGCGGGTAGCCGATGCCGAAGATGGCGCCGATGTCGCCATCCCGCGGGCTGCGCACCACGCCCTCGCCCATGGCCATCGCGGCCTCGTTGAGCATGCTGTACACCAGCCGCTGCGCGGTCTCGGTGGTGTCCGCCGGCGCCTGCGGCTTGAGGCCGAGCAGGTCGTACACGGTTTCGTCGGGGCCGGTCTTCTGGCCCTTGTGGTAGTGGTAGAAGCCGCGGCCGTTCTTCCGGCCCATCCGCTGGTCGGCCAGCAGCTTCTCGATCAGGTCCGAGGGCTTGAGCCGGTCGCCGAAGGCCTGGTGCATCACCTTCCCCGCCTTGGCGCCCACGTCGAGCCCGACCTCGTCGAGCAGGGTGATCGGCCCCACCGGGAAGCCGAACCGGGTCATCAGCCGGTCCAGCAGCTCCATCGGCACCCCTTCGGCGAAGAGCTGCCCCGCCTCGTTCATGTACGGGATCAGGATGCGATTGACCCAGAAGCCGGGACGGTCGCGCACCACGATGACGGTCTTCCCGATCCGGCGACCGAACTGCACCGCGCTCGCGATGGTGGCCGGGCTGGTGTGCGCGGTGGGGATCACCTCGAGCAGCGGCATCCGGTCCACCGGGGAGAAGAAATGCATCCCCAGGACGTTGCCGGGCCGCGCTGCCCGGGCCGCGATTTCCGTGATCGGAATGGTGGAGGTGTTGGTGGCGAAGATGGTCGTCGCCGGCGTGGCCGCCTCGGTCTCCGCCAGCACCTTTCGCTTGACCTCGAGATCCTCGAACACCGCCTCGATGACCAGGTCGGCGCGGGAGAAGGCCGCGAAGTCGGTGCCGCCGGAGAGCAGCGCCGCCAGCCGGTCGAACTCGAAGCGGGTGATCCGCCTCCGCTTGAGCCGGCCGGTGAGGATGTCGGTGGCCGCCTTGAGCCCCTTCCCCACCCGCGCCAGCTCCGTGTCCCGCACCCGCACGTCGATGCCCGCGGTGCTCACGGCGGTGCCCGCGATGCCCGCGCCCATGAAGCCGGATCCGATCACCGCCATCCGCTCCACCGGCCGCGGCGTCGCGGTGACACCGGGCGGGAGGCCATCGTCCTTCTTGAGCGCCGTGGTGGCGAAGAAGATGCCAATGAGCGTCCGCGAGACATCGGTCGCGGCCAGCTCGCCAAACTTCTCATGCTCCACCCGGAGCCCCGTCTTCATCCCCCGCTCGAGCCCGGCCCGGACCGCGTCCAGCGCCGCGATGGGCGCGGGGTAGTGGCCGCCGCTCTTCTTGAGGGTGTCCTTCCGCGCCTTCCAGTAGACGAACTGCCGGCCGGGCCAGCTCCGGTCGAAGATCGCGCCGACCATGCCGCCCTTCTTCGCTCGCCGCACCGGCCGGGCGGGGACGCCCGCCGCGACCAGCCGCTCCGCCGCGACGAGCGCGGTGTCCAGCAGGATGGCTTTGGGCACCAGCTCATCCACCAGGCCGAGCTTGAAGGCCTTGTAGGCGATCTCGGTCTTCCCCGGCATGATGATGCCGAGTGCGGCGCTCAGCCCGATGAGCCGGGGGAGCCGCTGGCAGCCGCCGGCGCCGGGGAGCAGGCCGAGCTGCACCTCCGGCAGGCCCAGCTGGGTCTTGGGATGATCGCTGGCGACGCGCCAGTCGCAGGCCAGCGCCAGCTCCAGCCCCCCGCCGAGGCAGGCCCCGTTGATGGCGCAGACAACCGGCTTGGGGAAGTCGTCCAGCCGCTGCAGCATCTCCTGCCCCTCGCGGGAGAGCCGGGTGAATTCCTCCCGGGTGGAGAGCCGGGTGAACTCCTCGATGTCGGCGCCGGCGATGAAGTTGTCCGCCTTGCCCGAGATGATGACGACGGCCTGCACGCCGGCGTCGTCGCGCAGCCGGGCGAGGGCGGCATCGAACTCGTCCTTCACCTGGGCGTTGAGCTTGTTGACCGGCTCGCCGGGCAGGTCCAGCGAGAGCACGGCGGTGGTGCCGTGCCGGGTCGTCGTGAGGGCGGTCATGCGCGCTCCAGGACCATCGCGAACCCCATCCCGCCCTGGGCGCAGATGGAGATCAGGCCGAACTGCACGTCGCGCTTCACCATTTCGTTGGCCAGGGTGGTGGCGATGCGGGCGCCGGTGGCCCCGAACGGATGGCCGATGGCGATGGACCCGCCATGGACGTTGGTGCGCTCCCAGTCCACCTCGCCGACCGGCTCCCGCCGCCCCAGCTTCGCGGCCCACTCCTTCGAGGCCCACGCCTGCGCGTTGGAGAGCACCTGGCTGGCGAAGGCCTCATGGATCTCCACCAGGCCCAGCTCCTTCCAGGTGATGCCGGCCCGGTCGAGGGCCTTGGGCACCGCGTAGGCCGGCCCCATCAGCAGCTGCCACCCCGGGTCCACCGCGGCCACGGCGTAGCTCCGCACCACCGCCAGCGGCCGGTAGCCCAGCGCCCGCGCCTTCTCCTCATTCATGAGCAGGCAGATGGCGGCGCCATCGGTGAGCGGCGAGGCGTTGCCGGCGGTGACGCTGCCGTAGCGCCGGTCGAACACCGGCTTGAGCTTGGCCAGCTGCTCCAGCGAGGTGTCGGCCCGGATCAGGTTGTCGGTGGTCACCACGTCATCCATGCCGCGCCCGCCGAACCAGGGGGCGATCTCCTCGGCGAACCGGCCGCTCTGGGTCGCGGCGGCGGCACGCTGGTGGCTCAGCAGCGCCACCCGGTCCTGCGCCTCGCGGGTGATGCCGTTTTCCTTGGCCATCTTCTCCGCCGACTGGCCCATCGATTCCCCGGTGGACGGCTCGGCAATCGCCGGCGAGACGGGGACGAGGTCCTTCGGCCGGACCTTGAGGAAGGCGCCGACCCGCTGCCCCAGCGACTTGGCCTTGCTGGCCTCGAGCAGGATCTGGGTCATCCGCCTGCTGTGCAGGATCGGGATGTCCGAGAGCGACTCGACCCCGCCCGCCAGCACCACGTCGGCGTGGCCCAGGGTGATCTGGTCGGCGGCGTAGGTGATGGCCTGGCCGGCGGAGGCGCAGGCCCGGTTCAGGGAGAAGGCCGGCACGGTGCGGGGCAGCTGCGGCAGCAGGCTCACCTCGCGGGCCACGTTGGGCGCGAGCACCGACTGCACCACCTGGCCGAAGGCGACCTCGTCCACCTCGCGGCCATCGAGGCCGGTGCGCTCGAGCAGTTCCTGCGCGACCCGGCGGGCCAGCTGGACGGCGGTGACGTCCTTGAGGACGGTGCCACTGCGCGCGAAGGGGGTGCGGAGACCGGCGACGATCACGGGACGGCGGGGGGAAGCCATGGGAGGTTCTCGGGTACCTTGGGCGCGGCCCGGCGGCGCGGCGCGTTGGCGCGCACGCCGGTGCGCGCTTACAGTTTCTGGGCGACGATCGAGGCGACGGCGCGGACCTTGTTGCCTTCGATCGGCTCGAACACCTCGCGGCCGTGCAGCACCTCGAGGGGACTCACCAGCCGGGCCAGTTCGCCGGGCTGCAGCAGGTGGTCATCGGACGTCGGGCCCCAGCCGAGGGCCCGCTGCCAGTCGAGGTAGGTCTCCATCATGAGGAGGCCGCCCGTCGCCACCGCCCGCTGGACATCCTCCATGCGGGCGCGGTCAAGATAGTTGAACAGCAGCACCACCTCAAAATCCTCGAGGTCAGGCCACTCCCCCGTGAGATCCACCGAGCGGAAGTCCACCTCGACGCCCAGCCGGGACGCCGCCTCGCGGCCGGTCTCCAGCTTGGTGTCGTCGTCATCCAGCGCCACCACGCTCGCGCCCCACTGCGCGGCCTTGAGCGCGTGCCGCCCCTCGCCGCAGGCGAGGTCCAGCACCCGCATCCCCGGACGGATGAGGTAATCGTGCCAGGTGAGCCACGTACTCGGCCGGGGCAGGTACAGGACGGGCGGGGGGGCCCCGCGGGTGAGATCTGGCATCGGCCCTCGATCGAACGTCTGACCGCCGCGCCGGTGGACCTGCTGGTCGTGGGCGGCGGCATCACGGGCGCCGGCATCGCGCGGGATGCGGCGATGCGGGGTCTTTCCACGATCCTCGTCGAGCAGCGCGACCTGGCCTTCGGCACCAGCTCGCGCTCCAGCCGCCTGATTCACGGCGGGCTGCGCTACCTCGAGGAGGGGGACCTCAAGCTGGTCTTCGAGGCGCTGGGGGAACGCAAGGTCCTGCTTACGATTGCCCCGCACCTGGTCCGCCCACTGCCGTTCATCTTTCCGGTCCACCGGGGGGACCGGGTGCCGCTCTGGAAGATCTGGGCCGGCATCTGGCTCTACGACCTGCTGGCCACCTTCCGCAATGTGCGCCGCCACCGGTTCCTCGGCAAGCGCGGCCTGCTGCAATTGGAACCGATGCTCAAGGAGAAGGGGCTGCAGGGCGGCGCCCGGTACTACGACGCCCAGTGCCACGATGCCCGCCTCACCCTGGCCACCGCGCGGAGCGCCATCCGGCACGGCGCCCTGGTGGCCAATTACGTGACGGTGGACGATCTCCTCAAGGCGGACGGCCGGGTGCGCGGCGCCCGGGTCCGGGATACCATCACCGGCGCGACCGGTACCATCCAGGCCCATGTCGTGGTCAACGCCACCGGTCCCTGGTGCGACCGGCTCCGGCGGATGGAGGACCCCGCCGTGCCGCCGCTGCTCCGCACCACGAAGGGGGTCCACGTGATGGTGCGGCGCCAGAAGCTGGGGCATGAGGCCGCCATCACCCTCACCAGCCCGATCGACGGCCGGGTCATGTTCGTGCTCCCCTGGGGGGAATTCTCGTACATCGGCACCACCGACACCGACACCGGTGAGGGGCCCGATGACGTGCGCGCCACACCCGAGGACGTGGTCTACCTGCTCCGCTCCGCCAACGCCGCCTTCCCCAACGCCCACCTCGACGCGTCGGACGTGCTCGCCACCTGGGCCGGGCTCCGGCCCCTGATCTCGCCGCCGGACGCCGTGGGCGCCTCCCAGGTGCCGCGGGAGCATGTGATCCTGGAGGGAGCCGGCGGGATGCTCACGATCGCGGGGGGCAAGCTCACCACTTACCGGCTCATGGCCCAGGAGCTGGTGGACCACGTCACCCGCGCCCTGGCCGCGCTCGATGGCCGTGCCCGGCCGCCGCACCCGCCGACCGACGAGGAGGCTCTCCCGGGCGGCGAGGTCGCCGACCTCCGGCCGCTGGGCCAGCCCGGACTCGACCTCGGACTCCCGGCCGCGACGGTGGACCATGTGGTGCAGACCTTCGGCACCGAGTGCGCCGCGATCTTCAACCTGGTGCGCGACCGCCGCGAGCTCGCGGCGCCCCTCGACCCCTCCTACCCCGCCATCGCGGCGGAAGTGGTGCACGTCGCGCGGCGGGAACTGGCCCAGCGGGTGGAGGACGTGCTGGTGCGGCGGCTGCTGCTCTACTACGAAACCGCCGACCAGGGCGCCGCCGCCGCGGGCCGGGTGGCGGAGCTGCTGGGGGCGGAGCTGGGGTGGGAGCCGGCGCGGGTCGC
>CAZPER010000079.1:0-16017 GCA_964585655.1 uncultured Gemmatimonadaceae bacterium
GCCTCAAGTGGAGAGCTTCCGGGCGTGGTGGCGGGTCCCGATTCGCCTTATGTTCGTCCCTGCCGGGGTGGCACGGCCCCTGCGCCCTGGCGTTGCAAGATCCCCTCAACCGGCGGCCCAGCTTGAACCCTGCGCGCTTCGTCCCGCTCGTCCTTGGCCTGGTCGGCGCCGCCAGCATCGCCGCGCCGCTGCGCGCCGCCGATGACGGTGATCCGCCCGCGCTCCGCGGGACGATCGCCGCCGCGCGAACGGCGCGGCCGGACCTGGCGCGACGGCAGCTCCGGGAAGCGGCGGATTCCGCCCCGGAGATCGCCGACTGGCTGCTGCTTCGCGCCGCGGCCCTGGCCAACGATTCCCTCGAGCGGGACAGCCTCTATTCCCGACTGACGCTGCCCGCCGCCCGGGCCAGGATTACCGCGACGGAGGCCGCCGCCCGGGAACGCACCGGTGACCTGGCCGGGGCGGCGCGGCGCTACGATTCGCTGGGCCAGTTCACCGACGCCACCCGTCTCCGGCTGCGCCAGGCCACCACCCACCAGCAGCGGGCGGCGCTCCGGACAGGGCTCCTGAGCATCGCCCGGCAGCGCGCCGGCACCCCCGCCGCCGCCGAGGCGCTGCGGTTCCTCGCCTCACCCACTGTCGTGCTCACGCCACAGGAGCAACTCGAAGTCGCCCGTCTCGCGAGCAGCGGGGGCATCGCGCTCGAAGCCGCTCTCCTGTACTCCAAGGTCGTCCGCCGGGGCGGCACCGGCGCGGCGGACCTGCTCGCCTACGGCCGGTCCCTGGCGTCGCTCCGCCGGCACCGGGAGGCGATCACCACCTTCCGCCGGGTTCCGTCCACCTCTCCGCTCGCCCCCCAGGCGCTGCTCGGTGAGGCCTCCTCCCACGCCCGGCTGGGCCAGCGGACCGCCGCCACGGCGGCGCTGCAGCGGGTCCTTGTCCGCTTCCCGAACGACAGCCTCGCCGTGTCGCGCGCGCTCTACCTGGCGGGGATGCTGCGCTGGGACACCGGCGACCACACCGGCGCCCGGGAGTCCTGGATGCCGCTCCTGGAGCGGTTCCCGGACGCCGATTCGATCGGCCGCGCCGGGTTCCTCGCCGCCCTGGCGCTCTATGAGGAAGGGAAGCTCTCTCAGGCCGCGGATGAGTGGCAGCGGGTGCACCTGCTCGACCGGGGCGCCGATGGCCAGGCCGCCGGCTACTGGGCCGGTCGCGCAGCCGTGGAACAGGGCGACAGCGCCCGCGCCCTGCTGCTGTGGCGTTCGGTGATGGCCCGTGACTCGCTCTCCTACTACGCCTACGTGAGCGCCACCCGGCTCGGCATCCCCGGCTGGCGGCCCGCCCAGCGGGTGGAGCGGTTCACTCACTACGACGACCTCGACAGCAGCATGACCCGCATTGCCCGGCTCAAGGCGGTGGGGATGCTGCCGGAGGCGGGCTGGGAGCGTGGCTGGCTGCTCGGCGAGCGGGTGCGTTCCACCGAGCGGTTGCTCGCGGTCGGTGACGCCTACCGCCGCCGGGGAGATGCCGAAGGCAGCATCGCCGCGGCGCGCGCGGCGCTGGCGCGTGGGGCGCCGCGGGACAGCCGGACCTACCGCCTGCTCTACCCGCGACATTACGACCAGCAGCTGACGGAGCAGGCGGCCGCCACCGGCCTGGATCCCATGCTCCTGGCCGCGCTGATCCGCCAGGAGTCCGCCTGGAATCCCGAGGCCCGTTCGCGGGTGGGCGCCCGCGGCCTGATGCAGATCATGCCCGGCACCGGGCGGCTGATCGCCCGCCAGCTCGGCCTTCGCGGCTGGCGGGTGGACCATCTGGACGAACCGGCGCTCAATCTTCGATTCGGCGCCTTCTACCTGGGCCAGGTCCTGCAACGCTTCAACGGCGACGTCGTCCGCGGCCTCGCGGCGTACAACGCGGGGCCGGGACGGGTGCCCACCTGGTCGGCCGGCCGCGCCGCCGAGGACCCGGAGCTCTTCATCGAGCGGATCAGCTTCCGGGAAACCCGCGACTACGTCCGCATCATCCAGCGGAACCTGGCGTTGTACCGGGCGCTCTACCCAGGCGGCGGGACGTCCTAAACCCCACCCTGACGATTGGTGTCCCGTCTCCCGTTCCCCCGTTCCCCCGTTCCCCCGTTTCCCCGTTTCCCCGTTCCCTATCTCCCGCCTCCCGTCTCCCGTCTCCCGTCCCCCGTTCCTCCGCGGCCTAACTCCCCCGCACGATCAGCGTCACCACGTCCCCCGGCTCCACCGTAATCTCATCGCTGACGGGCGGACCCCGGCCACCCACCGGGTCGGCGAGGAAGCGGAGCACCGTCACCGAGCGGACGAGGTATTCGGGAATGGTGAGCAGGGTGACCGCGTGGCTCCCGGCGACCCCCAGGCGGACCCGCTGGCCGCTGGCGTCGAAGGCGTACACGGTCATCTCGAGGAAGCCGCGGTTGTCCACTTCGAGCGTGGTCTTTGGCGCCGCGGGCGCCGGCTGGTCATCCCCACTGGAGCGGGCGGAGCGGCAGCCGAGTACCAGCTGGGTCAGGATCAGGAACGCGGGGACCAACCGGGGATGCCGCATGCACCAATTCCCTCGTCAGGGGCTGATGCAGGATAGGCGCGCCGCGGCGCCTCCGTCAGGGGGTGGCGGCGGCAAGCGCCGCCGTTTCCCGCCATGCGGGATCGAGAACGAACTCGAGGGTCCGTCGGCGGCCGGTCACCCGGCGCAGCGCCGCACACACCTCGGGATCCAGCGCGGTCCCCGCGAGGGCATGCACCTCCGCCTCCGCCTCCTGCGGGGTCATGACCTCGCTGCGGTAGGCTCGCCGGGTGACGAGCGCGTCGTAGACCTCGACCACCGCGATGATCCGGCCGCCCCACGGGATCTCCGGCCCGGCCAGGCCGTCCGGATAGCCGGCGCCGTCCCAGCGCTCGTGGTGCCCGCGGACGAAGCGCGCCACTTCGCTGAGGTGCGGGTACGGCTGCAGCAGCTGGTATCCCACCAAGGGATGTTGGCGGACCTGGTCGTACTCCTCGGCGGTCAGGGGGCCGTCCCGGTTCACGATCCGGTCACTGATGACCATCATCCCCACGTCATGCAGGCGTCCGGCGAGCCGCACCGCCTCCACCTCGTTCGGCGTATGCCCCAGTGCATCGGCGAGCGAGGCGCTGAGCTGGGCCACCCGAACCGAGTGCCCGGCCATGAACGGGTCCCGCGCTTCGAGGGAGGTGACCAGCACCTCCAGCGAGGCCGCGGCAAACTGCTCCAGCCGCCGCTCGAACACCTGGGACCGCTCCTCGAGCACTTCCTCGACCACCTGGCGCCACTGCCCCGCCGTCGCCCGCTCGATCCGCCGCCGGATCTCGCCGGCGACCGCGGTCAGCAGCTCCGGCCGGTCACAGCCCCTGGACAGGACCGTCGGGCTCGCCCCCAGCCCCTCGAGCAGCGCCGCGGGCGCGTCGCCCAGCAGCACGGCGCCGATCGACGGGTCGATCGCCCGCGCGTGCCGCAACGCGTCCACCCCGGCCTCCTCGCCGAGCTCGATCACCAGCGCCGCCGGCCGCTGCCGGCCCTGGCGCATCCGCGCCAGCGCCTCGTGTGCCGTGCCCACGGTCAGGGGACGATACGCCGCCAGCTCCAGCCAGGTGCCGAGCGTGGCCCGGGCCGTCGCGTCCGCCGCCACCACCAGCACCGTGCCCGCGTCCCGATCCCCGATCATGCCGCCTCCCCACAAGTCGACTGCCGGTCCGGAAATGGCGCCGCGCCCGCCGCGGCGTCCGCCCGGATCATCTGAATGAATGCCCGCGCCATCGCGGGATCGAAGTGTGCCCCGCTGGCTTCTTCGATCATCGCCAGCGTCCGGTCCACCGGGACCGCGCCCCGGTAGGGCCGCTCGTGGGTGAGGGCGTCGAAGAAGTCCACCACCGCCACGATCCGGGCCTCGAGGGGAATCGCCTCGCCCGACAGGCGGCAGGGATAGCCCGCGCCGTCCCACCGCTCGTGGTGGTGGTGCGCGATCCGTTCGGCGAGCTGCATCAGCTCGGAATGCCCACCGGACAGGATCCGGGCGCCGACCGCCGCGTGGGTCCGCATCTCGGCGAACTCCTCGGGGGTCAGCTTGCCGGGCTTCCGCAGGATGGCGTCCGGGACGCCGATCTTTCCGATGTCGTGCAGCGGGGCGGCCCGGGCAATCAGGTCGGCGCGCTCTGGTGGCAGCCCCGCCGCGAGGGCCAGGCGGCCGGCCATCGCGCCGACTCGCTGCGTGTGCTGCCCGGTTTCGTCATCCCGCAGTTCCGCCGCTCCCGCCAGCCGCTGCAGCATCTCCAGCTGCGACTCCTCCAGCTCCCGGGTCCGGCTGGCCACCCGGGCCTCGAGCTCCTGGTTGTGCTCGGCCAGGCGCAGCTCGAGGGACCGGGTCTCCAGCCGCGCCCGGACCCGGAGCAGCACCTCCATGGAGTCGAACGGCTTGTTCAGGAAGTCGCTCGCCCCCATGGCCAGGGCGCGGGTGCGGTTCCGCTGGTCCTGGTCCCCGGTCAGCATCACGACCGGCACCTTCACGACCTCCTGGCAGCGCGCCTGGAGCTGTTCCAGCACCTCGAACCCGCTGAGCCCGGGCATGTGCAGGTCCAGCAGCACCAGGTCCGGACGGAAGTCCTGGTACGCCGCGATGGCCGCCGCGGAATCGGAGACCGCCTGGATGGCGGTGAGCCCGGCATGCTGCAGCAGCCGGGTCAGCACGGCGAGGATCGCCTTGTTGTCATCGATGATCAGCACCCGGCCCGAGGCCAGCGCGGGCGGCACCACATCCCAGGCCGGTCCGATGGCCGCGGGGCCGGTCGTCCGGTCGACGGCCCTCACACGGCCGCCAGCGTCATGCCGGCATCACGCAGCCGGGACAAGGCCCGGGTACGGAGCTGGGAGACGCGGGACTCCGTGATGCGAAGCACCGCGCCGATCTCGCGACTGGGCAGGTCCTCGTAGAAGCCGAGCTTGATCACGGTGCGTTCCCGTTCGGGCAGCCGCTCGATCGCCTCCGTCAGCCAGACCGGCCCGGCGTCGGCATCCGGGCCTTCGCCCCCCGCGGCAACCTGAAGGTCGTCCGTTACCGGGACCGGGACCGGCAGGACATCGCGATTCCAGCTGTGATACTCGGAGGCCGGCACGCCGAGCTCCTGCGCCACCTCCGTGGACCGGGCCCGGCGCCCCAGCCGATGCTCGACCTTGTTGCGGGCCACCGCCAGCTGCCGGGTGCGGGCGAACACCGTGCGCGGCACGCCCGACTGCTGCCGCAGGTGGTCGAGGATCGCGCCGCGGATGCGGGTCACGGCAAAGGTGCTGAACCGCCAGCCCAGCGACGGGTCGAACCGCTCCACCGCCTGGAGCAGCCCGACCGTCCCCACGCCGACGAGGTCGTCATACTGCACCACCGCGCCGTTGCCCCGGTCAAACCGCCGGGCCGCCGAGTGCACCAGCCCCATGTTCTGTTCGATCAGCCGGTCCCGGGCTTCGAGATCTCCCTGCACGCGGTAGCGGCTGGCGAGTTCGTCGTCACTGGCCGTCTTGGCCACGGCCCGCACGTGCTGGTTCTTCGCTCGTTCGATCTGCATGTTCGCCTCGACTGGGCCGCGGGAATCACCCTCTCACTGGCCAGGTAAAAGGCGGGTCTCGTGCCACCGGGCGCACCCCTGGCCCAGGCGCACAAGTGTCACCAGATCAAAGTGTTACGAGATTGGATGAATTCGGTCCTGGGGCCGGACCGGGAAACTTCGTCCGGGGTGGATGGACATTCTTACCCCCCCAACCGGCAGGGCAGTCGGGGAAGCCCGGACGGGCCATTTGGGCCGAAACGCGTAGCAGGCGGCGCCCGGGAGTGGGCGCCGCCTGCTCTGGTCCTGACATGGAGCGGACCGGGATCGAACCGGTGACCCCCTGCTTGCAAAGCAGGTGCTCTCCCAGCTGAGCTACCGCCCCGAAGACCCCGCCAAGATAATCGGGCTGAAACTCCCCCGCCTCTCCCCCGTCGTAGCCCGGCCCGAGTCGCTCGCGCGGTCCCGGACCTTACACCATCCAAACACACGGGATGCCCCGCCCATGCCGCTGCTCCCCGCCCTGTTCGCGTCGGCCCTGATGCTCGCCGGCCCGCCACCGTCACCAGCCACCGCCGTCCTGGACACCGCCCTCGCCCGCATGGGGGGCGCTCCCGCGCTGGAGCGCATCGTCCGGATCCGGCGTGAAATGCTGACCATGTGGCAGCGGACCGGCTTCAGCGACTATCCCTACACTGACGCCCCTTCGTACGAGACCCACAGCGACGTCCGCGACTATGCCCTCGGCGCCTGGCGCAACACCCGGCGTTTCCCCGCCGGCGGCACCTGGCGCGAGATCACCGACATCGTGCGCGATTCCGTGGCGGCCCGGCGGTTCAACGGCGCCTGGAGCCCGCTCAACGTCGCCTACGTGGATGAGCGCCGCGAACTCTTTGCTTTCGCCCCGGAGCGGGTGCTGCTCCTGGCCCGCGCGGCGATCGACCTGCGCCTGGAGCCGGACACACTGATCGCCGGGGTGCGCCACGCCCGCCTGGCGGCGACGCTGGACCGATTCCCCACGACGCTCTTCGTGCGGCGCACCGACGGCCTGCTCGCGATGGCGCGCTACCGCGCGGGCCATCCCAACGATTTCGGGCTGGTGCCCTGGGGCGTCATGGAGGTGGAGGTCTGGTTTTCCATCTGGCAGCGGAGCCCGGCGGGCGCCGTGCTCCCGCTACAGTGGGACATCCGCCGGGTGGGTCGCCCGTACAAGCGCCTCACCGTGCTCGCCACCAGCTTCGACAGCGTCGCGGCCCCCGACTCCTTCAGCGTGAGCGACTCGCTCCGCGCCGCCTTCTTCGCCACCCAGAATCGCCCGATGCACGACGTTCCGCTCGACTCCGCCCGGATTGTGGAGGAGCACTTCGCCACCTTCAACGCCCCGGGGGCGCCGGCCGGGGCGGTGCGCCTCGGCACGGCGTGGATCCTGCTCGAGCCGGGGCAGGCCCCACTCAGCGCCGAGCGTGCCGCCGCCTGGCTCCGCGCCACCGACCCGGCGGGCCGCCTCTCCACTGCGCTCGTCACCCTCCCCGGCTCCGCCAACGGCGGCGTGGCGTGGCTGGCACGGAGCGGCATCACGCTGCACGCCGCCCCCGGCGCCGAACCGTACCTTCGCATCATCCTGCGCAATCATGGGGAGAAGCCGGGGGCGGCCACGATCGTGACGGCCGGACGCTGGCTCCGCGCCGGCGGCGACTCACTGTGGCTCGAGCCGATGGACCTGCCCGATGCGCCCGGCGCGCTGATCGTCTATGCCCCGTCGCTCAATTGGGCGTATGCCGGGACGGCGCGCTCCCCCTTCCACGCGGACCTGATCCTGTCGCGGCTCCGCGCCCGTGGCTGGGTGGTAGACCGCCTCGGTTCCGGCCGGGGGATTGCGGCAAAGGCGCCCTAGGGCGCGCCGTCCAGCACGCTCCGGACCTTCCGCGCCAGGCTCGCGACCGTGAAGGGCTTCTGCAGGAACGCCCCACCGGACGCCATCACCTGGGTGAGGAGCGGGGCATTGTCGGTGTAGCCTGACATGTGGAGCACCCGGAGCCCCGGCCGCGTCTCGGCAAGCCGCGCCGCCAGCGCCGGCCCGGTGACTCCCGGCATGACCGTGTCGGTGAGCAGCAGGTGGATCGGACCGGGATGGGACCCGGCCACCTCGATCGCGTCGGCACCCGTCCCCTCGAGCACGGTGTACCCCTGCCGCTCCAGCGCCTTACGCGTGAGTATCCGCACCGCGGTGTTGTCCTCCGCGATCAGGATCGTCTCCGTCCCCCGCAGCGACGCGGGCGCGTCCACCGCCGCGGGACGCACCGGGTCGGCGGCCTCGGACACCATCGGCAGGAAGATCTTGAAACTCGTGCCCCGGCCCGGTTCGCTGTAGAGCCAGACGAAGCCGTCGCTCTGCTTCACGATGCCGTAGACCGTCGCCAGGCCGAGGCCGGTGCCCTTCCCCGATTCCTTGGTGGTGTAGAACGGCTCAAAGGCGTGAGACCGGACCTCCTCGCTCATGCCGCTCCCGGTATCACTCACCGTCAGGCTCACGTACCACCCGGGAGCCATCGGAGGGTGCAGCGCCGCGTAATGCTCGTCCAGTTCCACGACCGACGTCTCCAGCAGCAGCTGCCCTCCCTCCGGCATCGCATCCCGGCTGTTTACCGCCAGGTTGAGCAGCACCTGCTCCAGCTGGCCGGGGTCCGCCTTCACCATGGCGGGCCCCGCCTGCAGCCGCATGACCAGCGCCACATCCTCCCCGATCATCCGGCTCAGCATCCCCTCGAGGTTCCGCACCAGGGCGTTGAGGTCGAGGAGCCGGGGCAGCAGGACCTGCTGCCGGCTGTAGGCCAGCAGCTGCCGCGTCAGGGTGGCGCCCCGCTCCGCCGCGCGGCGGATCTCGGAAACGTCCTCGTGGCTGGGATGATCCACCGCCAGGTCCGACTGGAGGATCTCGCTGGTCCCCAGGATGACGGCGAGGATGTTGTTGAAGTCGTGCGCCACCCCGCCCACCATGCGGCCCACCGCCTCCAGCTTCTGGGCCTGGCGGTACTGCGCCTCGAGGGCGGCCCGTTCGGTGATGTCGCGGCCGTTGATCACCGCGCCCCGCACCACGGGATCGTGGAACAGACTGCGCCCGACACCTTCGATCGTCCGCCAGGAGCCGTCCCGGTGCCGGAACCGGTACTGCAGCCGCCGCGTCGCTCCCGCCTCGCTCGCGCCCTCCGCGAAGACCGCCACGACCTTCTCCAGGTCATCCGGATGCAGGAACGAAAAGGCCGGCTTCCCGACCAGTTCCGCCGGCGTCAGGCCCAGCACCCGCTCGAATGAGGGCGAGACATACCGGAAGGCGCCATCGCCATCGAGCACCGAGATCAGGTCCTCGGACTCCTCGATCAGCGCCCGGAACCAGGCCTCGCTCTCCCGCAGCTTCGCCTCCACCTGCCGCCGCGAGGTCAGGTCGGTCACCATCGCCAGCGCGCCGATGTACTGCCCCGCGGCATCGAGGATGGGGCCGGTGGACATCAGCACCCAGAACGTGCTGCCGTCCTTCCGCTGCAGCTTGAAGTCCTGCTGCTCCTGGATCCCACGCCGCCGCCGTTGCCGGCTCGCCTCCGCGATGACCCGCCCCTCGGCGTCGGTGAAGTCGAAGACCGGGCGCCCCAGCATCTCGGACACCTCGTACCCGAGCATCGAGGCCAACCGCTCGTTGACGAACGTGGTGCGGTGCTCTGCATCCACCTGCCAGATCCCCTCCGTCGCGGTCTCCACGATGCGGCGGTGGTTCCGCTCGCTCAGCTCCAGCGCCTCGCGGATGCGCCGCTGCTCGGTGATGTCCTCCTGCACCGCCACGAAACCCGTCACCCCGCCCGCCCCGTCCCGCACCGGCGAAATGGACGCCGAGTGCCAGTAGAGCGTGCCATCCTTCCGCCGGTTGCACAGCTCCCCCCGCCACGCCTGGCCGGCGGCGATCGTGGTCCAGAGCTGGTGGTAGACGCTGGGGGGGGTGTGGCCGGACTTGAGGAGCCGCGGGGTCTGGCCCACGACCTCCGCCGCGGTGTAGCCCGACATCTCCGTGAACCGGCGGTTCACGTATTCGATGCGGCCATCGGTGTCGGTGATCAGGACGGCGGCGGGGCTCTGCTCGATCGCGAGCGTCAGTCGCTCGAGCCGTGCGAGCAGCTGCCGGGTGGGTGCCCCCGGGCCGTCCGGCTGACTGAAACTCATGCCGGAAGCACCGCCGCCGCAGCCCCACCGCTGAAACGGGGGCAGGCACGGATCACAGAGAGGTACGGCAGAGGTGGCACGAGGCCCCCATCCGGGCAGTGCCGCCAGGGCCGGGGGTACCGGGCGACGCTAGCAATCTAGGCCGCGCAGGCCTGCGGAGGCCAGTCCGGAGTGAAATCCGGGTGGCCCGACCAGGCGGCCGGACGGGGCGGTCGGCGGGGATCCGCGACCCGCCCGTCCGCGCCGGTCCGGCAACGATTCATCCCGGCTTCACGCCCGCTTCAGGGCCAAAAGCCGATCAATCGGTATCCAATTAGGGATCCCAGCATGAGCCGCGAGACCGTTCATCCCGACCCGGGCTCCCCGGGCATGTCAGGGCCAAGTGGTCGTCCCCGGGGCTGACCCGGGAACGCCGTACGGCTCCCCCCGCCCTCCGCTCGCCGAGCAGGAGGAGCGGCTGCGCCTGGCCCTGGCCGCCGCCAACCAGGGGCTCTACGACCTCGACATCCCCACCGGCGTGGCCACCGTCAGCCCCGAGTACGCCACCATGCTCGGCCTGGACCCCGACGGCTTCCGGGAGACCCGGCGGGCCTGGCTCGCGCGGCTCCACCCCGACGATCTCTCCCCGGTCGCCCGCGCCTGGCAGGAGTACCTCCACGGCCACCGCACCGAGCATCGGCTCGAGTTCCGCCAGCGGGCCCGCGACGGTAGCTGGAAGTGGATCCTGTCGCTGGGGAAGGTCGTCGCTCGCACCCGCAACGGCCGGCCCACCCGCCTCCTCGGTACCCATACCGACATCACCGAGCGCAAGCAGTCGGAGGAGGCGCTGCGCCAGACCACCGACCGGTTGAGCCACCTCCTGACGGCCGGCCCCATGATCGTGTACGCCCTGCGCATCGTCGGGGAGCGCCTGGTCCCGGTCTCGGTGAGTCATAACGTCGAGCGCATCCTGGGGTACACGGCGGCCGAGGCGCTGCACCCGAAATGGTGGGTGGACCACATCCATCCGGAAGACCGCACGGAGGCGATCGTCCGCCAGCTCGAGCTGTTCCAGCGGGGCCACCTCACCCATGAGTATCGTTTCTTCCACAAGGACGGCCGGGTCCTCTGGACCCATGACCACCTCCGCCTCATCCGCGGCCCCGAGGGGGAGCCGCGGGAGATCGTCGGCGCGTGGAGCGACGTCAGCGAGCGCAAGGAGACCGAGCAGGCCCTGCGGCTGCAAAGCGCGGCCCTGAGCGCCGCCGCCAACGCCATCGTCATCACCGACCTCGAGGGCCGGATCGAGTGGGCCAACCCCGCTTTCACCGCCGTGACCGGCTACACCCTCGCGGAATCGCTGGGACGGAACCCCCGGGACCTGGTCCGCTCCGGGACCCACGACCCCGGGTTCTACCGGGAGCTCTGGCAGACCCTGCTGGCCGGCAGGGTGTGGCACGGCGAGATCACCAACCGCCGCAAGGATGGCACCCTCTATCCCGAGGAGATGACCATCACCCCCGTCCGAGGGGCCAATGGCCGGATCGGCCACTTCATCGCGATCAAGCGGGACCTGAGCGAGAAGAAGCGGCTCGAGGCCCAGTTCCTCCAGGCCCAGAAGATGGAGGTCGTTGGCCGGCTGGCGGGCGGCGTGGCGCACGATTTCAACAACCTGCTCACCGTCATCAATGCCACTGCGGGGCTCGCCGCCCGGAGCCTCGATGCGGGAGATCCCCTCGAGGAGGAACTGCAGGTGATCCTCGGCGCCGGGGAGCGCGCCGCCACGATCACCCGCCAGCTGCTGGCGTTCAGCCGCACCGCCGGGCGCGACCGGGAGCCGCTCGACCTCCGCGCCCTCCTCGGCGACCTGCGCCAGATGCTGCACCGCCTGCTCGGGGAGGACATTGTCATCAACCTGACCGGAGACCCCGACCTCGGCTCCGTGCTCGGCGACTCGGGGGAGATGACCCAGGTCATCCTCAACCTCGCGGTCAACGCCCGGGATGCCATGCCGGCGGGCGGCACCCTCACCTTCGAGACCCGAAACATTCCGGCGGGGAACGACACCGCCACGCCCGGGATCCTGCTCGCGGTCACCGACACCGGCCACGGAATGACCGAGGAGATCCAGCGCCGGATCTTCGAGCCCTTCTTCACCACCAAGGAGCCCCACAAGGGCACCGGGCTCGGCCTCGCTACCGTGTACGGCATCGTCACCCAGGGCGGGGGCACCATCGAAGTGGAAAGCGCCCCGGGCAACGGCGCCACGTTCAAGATTCGCCTGCCCCGGGGGCCCGACTCCACGCCCGCCGCCCACCAGGTCAACGACCAGGAGACCGTCGAGGGCCGCGAGACCATCCTGCTCGTGGAGGATGATGCCGCGCTGCGGTCCCTCGCCACCCGGATCCTGCACCGGGCCGGGTACCAGGTGCTGGCCGCGGCCGACGCCCCGCAGGCCCGCCGGATCTTCGCCGCCCACTCCGAGCCCGTGGACCTCCTGCTCACCGACGTCGTGCTGCCGGGAATGAGCGGGCCGGACCTGGCCGAACTCCTCACCGGACGCGCCCCCGGCCTCCGGGTGCTGTACACCTCGGGCTACAATGACAATCTCATGCTGCGAGACAAGGTGCTGCGCGGCGGGGCCGATTTCCTGGGGAAGCCCTGGTCGGTGGGGTCGCTGACCCGAAAGGTGCGGGAGGTGCTGGATGGTTAGGCGGTTAGGCGGTAAGGCGGTAGGGCGGTAAGGCGGTAGGGCGGTAAGGTGGTCTGACCGCCCAATCGCCTAATCGCCCAATCGCCTGCCGCCCTACCGCCCTACCGCCCTACCGCCCGCTACACCACCGCCCCGAACAGCCGCCCCACCAGCGCCGTGCCACCCATGGCGACGGCTCCCCAGAAGGTCACGCGGATCGTCCCCGCGAGGAGCGGCGCGCCACCGGTGCGTGCTGCCGTGGCCCCCAGGATCGCGAGGAGCACCAGAGTGCTCCCGGTGATGACACTGCTCAGGGCGCCGAAAGGCCAGAAGGCGGCCAGCAGCACGGGCGGCGCGGCCCCAACCGCGAAGGCGGCGGCGGAGGCGAGCGCCGCCTGGATCGGCCGGGCCTGGGTGGCCGAGTGCATCCCCAGCTCGTCCCGGGCATGGGCGCCGAGGGCGTCATGGGCGGCCAGCTGCCGCGCGACCTGATCCGCCAGTTCCGGCGTCAGTCCCCGCGCCCGGTAGATCCCCGCCAGCTCGGCGTGCTCCGCCTCCGGTTCGGTGGCGAGTTCGCGCCGCTCCCGGGCGATATCGGCGCCTTCGGTATCGGCCTGCGAACTCACCGAGACGTATTCGCCCGCCGCCATCGAGAGCGCCCCGGCCACGAGCCCGGCCATCCCGGCGATCAGCACCGCGCCGGGGGCCGGGTTCGCGGCGGCGACCCCCACCACGAGACTGCTGGTGGAGATCAGGCCGTCATTGGCTCCCAGGACGGCGGCGCGGAGCCAGCCGATATGGGAGGTGCGGTGGAGTTCGGGGTGGATCACGTCTGCCGCTCCAGGCTACGGGGCCTTCTGCACCCGGAAGTTGACGTCGCCGTCCGCCCCCCGGAGCTTCAGCTCGATCGACCAGGTGCCGGCCGTGCTCAGGGCACTCTGGAAGGTGCCGTTTCCGACCAGGTCCGACTGATACACGACCGCGTTGTCCGGACCGCGGATGGTGAGCGTCGCCGTCCCGCCGCTCAGGACCGTCGCCTGGTTGATGCTGGCGCTGTCCCCGGTGTTGACCCAGGAATACTGCAGAGTTTCCCGGACGTTGTTGAGGTTGGTCACCTGCAACTGGAAGTCATCGGCGGCATTGGTGACCTGGAGCTGATTGCCGGGGCCGATGCCGTTGGAACCATCGCCGCCACAGGCGGCGAGCAGCATGCCGATGAGCAGGGTCGGAAATCGAAGGCTGGATCGCATGAGGAACTCCCTACTGAGGTTCCCCAAGATACCGACCCGGAGATGACGGCACCGTGAACCACGGGGGAAGCGTGCCCCGGGTCCCCGGAATGACAAAGCCGGGCCGCGGCTTCCGCCGCGACCCGGCCAAATCCTGCCGTCCTGCCGCCTTACTGAACCCGAGTTCCTTCGGTATGCAGCAACAGCACGGAATCGGCGGTCGCGACGTTGTACCGGGCGGTGGTGGCCCCGATCAGCTTGCCGTCCACCAGCCGCATGACGCTGTGGGTGGTGACCTGGACGCCCTTGCGCAGCGCGCTCTCGTAGGGCCCCGCCTCGGTCGTAATGCTGTCCCCCGCGACCTCGAGCACCCGCACGGCGATCGGGGGCCGGCCAGGGAAGGTGATGGTCCAGCTCGACGCATCCGCCCCGGCGTTGATCTCGGTGGTGACCAGCGCGCTGTCGCTGCCCATCGCCATCGTCTTGACACTCCACTTGCCGGCGACGTCGGCGAGGGTGATCGGGGCCGGCATGGCGGCAGCCGCGGCGGCGGCGGCCGAGTCGGCGGCGGCGGCGGCGTCGTCCTTGGACTTGCCGCAGGCGATCAGGGCGAGAACGGCGAGGGAGGCCAGGGTGCTGCGCATCTCAAGCTCCAAAAATGGGGGGCCGGCTACCACAGAGTGGGCGGGAACGCGGGGCCAACCTACTCTGCCAGCCCGGAGAGGGCAAGGAGGGGCGTTGTGAGGCGGGAAAGGGGGCTGGGCGGTTGGGCGGGCGGGCCCTACCACAGTGCCGACACCAACCCCATGACCGTCAGGGCGGCGAGGGTGCAATCGGCCGCTGATTTCCAGCGGTTTCCCTGCTCCTTCCGTGCTTCCGTGTTTCCGTGTCGGCTGTTCATGCGGAATGAATCGAAGGGCGGAGCCGGCGCTCCGCCCATCCTCCTCGTTATGCACCCGTCGTCCCTCCTGGCTCCTCCCCCCGGCCGTTCAGCTCCACCGTCGCACCCCGGAATCGTTTCCCCAGTACCAGCCAGCGCCCCGACGCCCCTGCGAGACCCTCCCCCCGGGCGCACGAACGCCCGGCCGTGCATGGATGGCCGCCCAGCCGATCACCGTCCCGCTTCCCCCGAGGCCGGCGCTCGACCGGCGCACCCACCAGCCCTTCCCCCGGCCCTTCCGGTGCCTTGCCCCAGCGCACTACCCACCGAAAAGTCGCTCCGAGCGGGCCTCCGATGTCCGCGCCAGCGTACAGCGAAACGGGTTATGCAGTCTTCCGACCTTTTTATACACCCGTCATTCCTGGTGCGTACTCCACCCTTCCTCGCGCCCATTTCCCCGGCGCTCGCGCCGCTGACTATATAGAAAGGACCCCGCCCCGCATCACAGCCGACATCACCCCCCGACACGGTACTCGTCAGCCCCGCTCACATAGCAAAAGTGATGTATGGCACATGGCCTGCGACAAACCGCTGCCGGACCGGGCGCGTCGGCAGTGCCGACCCGTGCCTCACACACCCCGGCAGTCTCGAGCGGAGCCCCGGTCGCCGTCTCGCCAACGCAGGAGGAACCACAGGAGTACCGTATGTCCGTCGAATTGCGCAGGGAACTGGAAGCGGGAGGGCGGGCGCTGGAGTTCATGCAGGCCCACGCCTTCGACACCGCGCAGGAGCAGCAGGTCGTGGACCAGTTGAAGGCCCTCACGGCCGAGGGCCGCGAGACCCAGGTGCAGGTGCAGGCCGGCGAGGCCTCGGCACGGGCCGCCGTGCGGGAACGACAGGAGCTCGTTGGGCGCATCGCCCGTGAACTGCTGCGGCCGATCGCCCGGGTGGCCGCCGCCGCCCGGAAGGAGGTCCCGGAACTGGCCAAGCTCCCGGCGGTGCCCAAGGTGAACGGGAACCTGCAGGACTACCGGGCGGCCGCCCAGGTCATCGCCGAGCAGGCGATCGCCCAGCGCGAGGTGCTGGTGCGGCACGGCCTCGCCACCACCCTCCCCGAGGACCTCACCGCGGCGCTCACCCGGCTGGACGAGCTGTCGCTCCAGGTGCACGCCGGTCGCCGGGCGCACGTGGGGGGACGGGAGAAACTCGCCGACATCGGTCGCCAGATCCTCGCCGTGGTGCGGCAGATCGACGGGATGAACCTCTACCGCTTCCGGAACGACCCCGAACTCCGCGCCGCCTGGCGGAGCGCCAAGCGGGTCTCGTGGCCGGCGCCGCCCGAGAAGGCCGAGCCGGCGGCGTGAGGACGGACCGACGGGCCGACGGGCCGACGGGCGACACGCTCAGCGGCCCGGCGGCGCGGCGGCAGCAGGCGGGAGCCGATGCCGC
>CAZPER010000080.1:0-15888 GCA_964585655.1 uncultured Gemmatimonadaceae bacterium
CGGCGGAGGCCGCGGTCCGGCGCCAGGTCGCGCTCCTGGCCGACGGCGTGGCCAACAGCGCCCAGGTCCAGGCCTGGTTCGCCATCCGGACCCTGCTCAAGGAGAGTCACGCCGCGGCCCTGGCGGGCCCGCTGCCGCCCGCGGCGGAGCTGGTCGCGCGGGCCGCGCGGGAGGCGATCGGCCCCGGACTGGTGCCGCTCGAGCCGGTCCGGTTCTTCACGGTGGATCCGGTGACCTGGGGCTGGCAGGTGAGCGGGGCCCCGCTCGATAGTGCCGCCCGGGCCGAGCGGCAGCAGCGGCTCTCCGACAGCGCCGATACCGCCACGGGGAGCCGGGTGGTGTTCGCCGGGGCGTCGGGAGGCGGCGCCCTCGCCCAGCGCTTCACCTACCGGGTCATCGGCGCCGGCGATTCCGCCACCTTCCTGGTCGTCGCACCCCTCAACGCCCGCGGGCTGCTGCACGGCTTCGAGGTGCCGCTCCCGATGCTCCGCGAGCGGATCTTCGCCGACGTGGTCCAGGGTCACCGGCTCTCCGGGATGACCGCCGATGGCCGCGATGGATCGGTCCCGGTGAGCGTGCGGGTCGTGAGCCCCACCGGCGACGAGCTGTACCGCACCTCGCCGCCGCCGCAGGGCCCCTTCACCGCCAGCGCGGCGATGAGCGGCAGCCTCGCGGCCACTGTGGAATTGTCGCTGCCCCCCGCGGCGGCGGGGCTCCTGATCGAGGGTGGTCTGCCGGCGAGGCCGGGGGTGTGGATCCTCGCCGGCTTCCTGCTCCTGAGCGGACTGATCGCGGGCACCGGCATCGTGGCGTGGCGGGCCCTGGAGCTCGGCCGGCTCCGGTCCGAATTCGCGAGCAGCATGACCCACGAACTGCGGACCCCGCTCACCCAGATCCAGCTGTTCGCCGAGACCCTGCTGCTCGAGCGGGCCCGGAGCCCCGAGTCCCGGCGCGGCGCGGTGGAGGCGATCGTGCGGGAGACCCGGCGGCTGGTGGGAATGCTGGAAAACGTGCTCGCGGTCTCCCGCGTCGGCCGGCCATCGGAGCGACTGCTCTTCCGCCCGGAGCCGGTCGATCGCCTGGTCGAGGAGGTCATGGCCGGCTTCGGGCCGCTGCTCCGGCAGCGTGGGATCACCCCGCTGGTCCTGACCGGCGACAGCGGCACCGCGCCGGTGGACGCGGAGGCGGTGCGCCGGATCCTGATCAACCTGGTGGACAACGCCATCCGGCACGCGCCCGGTGGCAAGACCATTACCGTGACCGCGGCGATCGCCGGGCCGGCGCTGGTCCTCACCGTGGAGGATGAAGGACCGGGGCTCGCGGAGGCGGAGATCGCGCGCCTCTGGCAACCGTTCGAGCGCGGCGGCGCCACCGGCGGTAGTGGGCTGGGCCTCGCGGTGGTCCGCCGGCTGGTAGACCTCCACGGTGGCGCGGTGCGGGTGGAACGGGGGCAGGCGGGCGGCGCCCGCTTCGTGGTCTCGCTGCCGCTCCCGGACCTGGGATCGGGAGCGGCGGCATGACCCGGGTCCTGGTGGTGGAGGATGATCCCGGGATCGCCGAGGGGTTGCTGCTCAACCTGAGGCTGGAGGGCTACGACGTCCGGGTCGCGGCCACCGGTGTGGCCGGGCTCGAGCTGTGCCGCGAGTGGCGCCCGGCCCTCCTGGTGCTGGACCTGATGCTGCCGCTCATGGATGGCATGCAGCTGCTCCGGACCATCCGGGAAGAGGGCAACACCGTGCCGGTCCTGATTCTCTCCGCCCGCGGCGATGAGACCGACCGGCTGCGCGGCTTCCGCCTCGGCGCCGACGACTACGTGGTGAAGCCGTTCTCGCTGCCGGAACTCCTGGCGCGGGTCGCCGCCATGCTCCGGCGCATCGGGGAACCGCGGGCGCCCGCCCCGGCACACTGGAAGTTCGGGGAGATCGAGGTGGACACGGGAACCCACGAGGTCCGGCGGGCCGGCGCCCCGGTGGCGCTGCGGCCGCGGGAGTATGACCTGCTGCTGGCCCTGCTCCGCCGGGAGGGGCGGGTCGCCACCCGGACCGAGCTGCTGCACGAGGTGTGGAGCTACGAACCGGATGTGGTGTCGCGGACGGTGGACGTGCACGTGGTGGAGCTGCGCCGGAAACTCGAGCCCGACCCCAGCCACCCGCGCCACCTGCTCACCGTGCGGAAGACCGGCTATCGGCTGGCGCTGACGCCCGCGCCGTAGCCCCTCACGCGCCGGCCGGGTCCTCCGCCGGCTCGAAGCTCCCATCGGGCCGCACCAGCTTCACCTCCGTCTCGAGCCCCACCCCGAAGCGTTCGCGCACCGCCCGCCGCGCCAGCGCGATCAGGCCGCGCACCTCCGCCGCCGTCGCCCCGCCCGTGTTCACGAAATAGTTGGCGTGCATCGGCGAGACCTCGGCCCCACCCACGCGGGTGCCCTTGAGCCCGGCCGCCTCGATGAGCTGGCCGGCGGTCCGGGGGGCATCGGGCCGCTGCCAGCTGGGTCCCCCCGGGTTCTTGAACACGCTGCCGCAACAGGGCTGGTTGAAGGGCGTCCCCTCCTGCCGCCAGCGGAACAGCTCCGCCACTTCCGCCTCGATCGCGGCCCGGTCGGTCGGCTCCAGCGCCACGGTGGTCTCGAGCACCACGACGCCGCCGAGGCCGCTGTGGCGGTACTCGAAGGGAATCGCCTCCCGGGGGAGGACCCGGTCCGCCCCCATGGGATCCACCACCACCACCGAGCGCACCACGCCGGCCCAGTCGCCGCCGTGACAGCCGGCATTCATGTACACGCCACCCCCCACCGTGCCGGGCACGCCGACGAAGCGATGCAGCCCCGCGAACCCCTGCTCGGCCGTCTTGCGCGCGGCGAGGGGCTGCGGCAATCCCGCCCCGACCCGCCAGCCGCCGCCGCCGAGCGCCTCCAGCCGGTCGAGCCCCTTGCCGATCCGGATGACGAGGGCGTCCATCCCCTCATCGGGCAGCAGCAGGTTGGAGCCGAGCCCGAGCGCGAACCAGGGGACGCCGCCGTCCGCGGCGAAGCGGATGGCGGCGCCCACATCCTCCGGCGCCCTGGGGAGGAGGACCGTCGCCGGGCCCCCGATGCGGTAGGTGGAGTAGCGCGCCAGCGATTCCCGCTCGCGCAGCTCCCCCGCGATCCGCGCGCGGAGGCCGGCCACGAAGCCGGCGTCGCGCGCGGATCTCATGCGGTGGCGCGGGACTGCCGGGCGATCTCGTGCCACTCCTGCAGCGAGCACACCGTGCGCTCCCGGCTCTTGAGGGCAATGATCGCGTCGCAGGCCGCGGAGGCGGCGGACATGGTCGTGGTGTAGGGCACGCGGTGCGCCAGCGCCGCCGCCCGGATGGTGTAGTCGTCCTGCTGGGTGAGCTTGCCGAGCGGCGTGTTGATGAGCAGCCGGATCTCCCCCGACAGCAGCAGGTCGATGGCATTGGGCCGGCCCTCGTACACCTTGAGCACCCGTTCCGCCGGAATCCCCCGGACCCGCAGGTGGCGGGCGGTGCCCTCGGTGGCGTAGATCCGGAAGCCGAGCTCGTGGAGCCGCCGGGCGATCGGCACCACCGTCACCTTGTCATGGTCGTTGACCGTGACGAACACGCCGCCCTCGAGCGGCAGCGCCCCGTCGGCGGCATGCTGCGCCTTGGCGTAGGCCATGCCGAACGACTCGGCGATGCCCATGACCTCGCCGGTGGAGCGCATCTCGGGCCCCAGGATGAGGTCCACCCCGTGCAGCTTGTTGAAGGGGAAGACCGCCTCCTTCACCGCCACGTACGGCTGGTCCAGGCTGTCCTGCAGGCCCAGCTGGTCCAGCGTCTTCCCCACCATGACGGCCGCGGCGAGGCTGGCGAATGCGACCCCGGTGGTCTTGGAGACGAAGGGCACCGTCCGCGAGGCGCGCGGGTTCACCTCAAGGACGTAGACCACACCGTCCTTGATGGCGTACTGCACGTTCAGCAGCCCCACGACGCCCAGCCGGTCGGCGAACGCCCGGGTGTACTTGCGCATCTGCTCCACCTGCGCCTCGGAGATCAGGTACGGCGGCAGCACGCAGGCGGAGTCGCCCGAGTGGATGCCGGCGTCCTCGATGTGCTGCATCACCCCGCCGATCACGCAGCGGGTGCCGTCCGCCAGGGCGTCCACGTCCGCCTCGAAGGCGTCCTCCAGGAACCGGTCGATCAGCACCGGGTGGCCATGCGCCACCCGCACCGCGCGGCCGAAATAGTCGCGCAGGGAGGTCTCGTCATACACGATCTCCATCCCCCGTCCGCCGAGGACGTAGGAGGGTCGCACCAGGCAGGGATAGCCCACCTGCTCCGCCACCAGCACCGCCTCGTCCAGTGACATGGCGGTACCCGCCGGGGGCTGGGTGACGCCCAGCTCGCGGGCCAGCGCCTCGAACCGCTTCCGGTCCTCGGCGGCGTCGATGTTGTCGGGCGAGGTGCCCAGGATCTTCACCCCCGCCGCCTCGAGCCCCCGGGCCAGCTTGAGCGGTGTCTGGCCGCCGAGCTGGACCACCACCCCGAGTGGCTGCTCCACGTGGACGATCTCCAGCACGTCCTCGAGGGTGAGCGGCTCGAAGTAGAGGGTGTCGGAAATGTCGTAGTCGGTGGAGACGGTCTCGGGGTTCGAGTTCACCATCACCGTCTTGTAGCCCATCTCGCGGAAGGCGAGCGCGGCGCGGACGCAGCAGTAGTCGAACTCGACCCCCTGCCCGATCCGGTTGGGCCCGCTGCCGAGGATGATGACGGTCTTCGCTCCCTTCCCCTGGGCCTCGTTCTCCTCGTCGTAGCAGGAGTAGAGGTACGGGGTCTTGGAGGGGAACTCCCCGGCGCAGGTGTCCACGGTCTTGAAGACCGGCCGGAGTCCCAGGGCGTGGCGCCGCGCCCGGATCTCCGCTTCCTTGCCCCCCCGCAGGTCGGCCAGCTGCCGGTCGGAGAAGCCCATCCGCTTCATGGCCCGCAGCTGCTCCTTCTCCGCCGGACCCTCGGGCCGGCGGTCGACCCAGTCCCGCTCGGCCTCGTTCAGCTCCAGCATCTGGTCCAGGAACCAGGGGTCGATCCCGGTCCGTTCGGCGACGTCCTCGACACTCACCCCCATCAGCAGCGCCCGCTTCACCTGGTAGATCCGCTCCGCCGTGGGGGTGCGGATCGCCGCCTTCACCGCCTCGAGCGAGGTGTCCGTCAGGCGATCATCCGCCGGGGTCTTGCCCACTTCCCAGCCGGCGCGGTCCGCCTCCAGCGCGCGGAACCCCTTCTGGAACGCCTCCTTGAAGGTGCGGCCGATCGCCATCGCCTCGCCGACCGCCTTCATCTGGGTGCCGAGCCGGGGATCGGCGGTCGGGAACTTCTCGAACGCGAAGCGCGGCACCTTCACCACCACGTAGTCCAGCACCGGCTCGAAGGAGGCGGGGGTGGTCTTGGTGATATCGTTGGGCAGCTCGTCCAGGGTGTACCCGACCGCCAGCTTGGCACCGATCCGCGCGATCGGGAACCCGGTCGCCTTGGAGGCGAGCGCGGAGGAGCGGGAGACCCGCGGGTTCATCTCGATGACCAGCTGCTCCCCGGTGGTGGGACTCACCCCGAACTGGATGTTGCAGCCGCCGGCCGCCACCCCGACCTCACGGATGATCTTGATGGCGCTGTCGCGCATGACCTGGTACTCGCGGTCGGTCAGCGTCATCGCCGGGGCCACGGTGATCGAGTCCCCGGTGTGCACCCCCATCGGGTCGATGTTCTCGATGGAGCAGACGATCACCACGTTGTCGGCGCAGTCCCGCATCACCTCCAGTTCGAACTCCTTCCAGCCGATGATGCTCCGCTCCACCAGCACCGACCCCACCGGCGAGAGGTCCAGCCCCCGCTCCACGATCTCGGTGAATTCGTCCCGGTTGTAGGCGATGCCGCCGCCGGTTCCCCCGAGCGTGAAGGAGGGCCGGATGATCGCGGGGTAGCCGGTGTCGGCCACCGCCTCCAGCCCCTCCTCCAGGGAACGGATGGTGCGCCCGCGCGGCGTGGCCAGCCCGATCCGCTGCATCGCCCGGGCGAACTCGTCGCGGTCCTCCGCCACCCGGATGGCGCGCTCATTCGCCCCGATCAGTTCGACGTTGAACTGGGCCAGGGTGCCGTCCTTGTGCAGCGCCATGGCCACGTTCAGCGCGGTCTGGCCGCCCATCGTCGGCAGCAGGGCGTCGGGACGCTCCCGCTCGATCACCCGCCGCACCCATTCCGCGGTCACCGGCTCGACATAGGTCCGGTCCGCGATCTCGGGATCGGTCATGATCGTGGCCGGATTGGAATTGACCAGGATGACCCGGTACCCCTCCTCCTTGAGCGCGCGCACCGCCTGGGTGCCCGAGTAATCGAACTCGGCGCCCTGCCCGATCACGATCGGGCCGGAGCCAAGCAGGAGGATGGAACGAAGGTCAGTCCGTTTGGGCATTGACGAGGTCCTGGAGGGTCTGATCGAAAGGAATCCGGGGGGTCCAGCCGGTGGCCGCGGTCAGCCGCGCGGGGTCGCCGACCAGGTGCGGGATGTCCGCGGTCCGGGTGAACTGCGGGTCCACCTCCGGGATGGCCCGCACCCCGAGCAGCGCGGCCAGCCGGAGGAAGACCTCCTTGAGCGGCCGGCCCTGCCCCGACGCGATGTTGTAGACCATCCCGGCCTGGCCACCGGCCAGGAGCGCGAGGTAGGCCCGCACCACGTCCCGCACGTCGAGGAAGTCACGGACCGGCTCGAGGTTGCCGGTCTTCACGACCGGGGAGCCGATCCGCCGCGCCGCCTTGAGCCTCCGGGCGAAGGCGGGCACCACGTACCGGTCGGACTGGCCCGGGCCGGTGTGGGGAAAGGCCCGCGCCACGATCAGCCGGAGGCCGGTCCGGCGGGCCGCCTCCTGCGCCGCGACCTCCGCACCCAGCTTGCTCGAGGCATAGGGTGACACGGGGAGCAGCGGATCCTCCTCCCGACGCGCCACCGGCGCGGCCCCGATGCCATAGACCTCGGCCGAGGACACCAGCAGGAGCAGGGGATCCCCCTCGCCGGCCTGGCGGAGCTGGCCCAGGGCATCGGCGAGGCGGGCGGTCCCGCCCGCGTTGATATGCCAGGCCAGGCCCGGATCCCGGCGCGCTTCGGCGCCTGACGCCACCGCCGCGAGGTGCACGACGGCGTCGGGCCGCTCCTCGACCACCGCACGCACCGAGGCGGCGTCCGCCAGGTCGAGCGGCAGCCAGTGGACGTGACGCCGCTGCGATTCGTCGAGGAACTCCGGCGGGGCTTCCCCGGGGAGGCGGGTGCCAAGGACCTCGTGCCCGGCGCCGACCAGCGCCGGCACCAGCCAGCGGCCGACGAAGCCACCCGCGCCGGTCACCAGGAGCTTCATCGCCGCTGGGACAGGAGGTTGAGGTCGGCGTCCACCATCATCGTGACCAGGCTCCGGAAGTCCACGGTCGGGCTCCACCCCAGCTCGGCCCGGGCGCGGCTCGGGTCGGCGAGCAGGACATCCACCTCGGCCGGTCGCAGGTAGCGCTCATCCTGCTTCACGTAGCGCTGCCAGTCGAGGCCCAGGTGGCTGAAGGCGATCTCCACCAGTTCCCGGACGGTGTGGGTCTCGCCGGTGCCGATCACGTAGTCCCGCGGCTCGGCCGGCTGCAGCATGCGCCACATCGCGTCCACATAGTCGCCGGCGAAGCCCCAGTCCCGCCGGGCGTCGAGGTTGCCGAGCCGGAGTTCGGACGCCTTGCCCAGCTTGATGCGGGCCGCGCCGTCGGTCACCTTGCGGGTGACGAACTCGATGCCGCGCCGCGGCGATTCGTGGTTGAACAGGATGCCGCTCACCGCGTACAGGCCGTAGCTCTCCCGGTAGTTGACGGTGATCCAGTGCCCGTAGCACTTGGCCACCCCGTAGGGCGAGCGAGGATAGAACGGCGTGGTCTCCCGCTGCGGCGTCTCCACCGCGCGGCCGAACATCTCGGAACTCGAGGCCTGGTAGAAGCGCGCGCTGGGCCACGCCAGCCGGATGGCCTCGAGGATGCGGGTCACGCCCAGGGCCGTGAACTCGCCGGTGAGCACCGGCTGGGACCAGGAAGTCGGCACATACGACTGGGCGGCGAGGTTGTAGACCTCGTCCGGTTCGGTCTCCCGGATCACCATGGTGAGGGAGTGCTGGTCGAGCAGGTCCGCGGGGAGGATCTGCACCCGGTCCAGCAGGTGCTCGATCCGCTCGTAGCTGTGATGGCTGGTCCGGCGGACCATGCCCACGACCTCATACCCCTTGGACAGGAGCAGTTCGGCCAGGTAGGAGCCGTCCTGCCCGGTGATCCCGGTAATCAATGCCCGCGGCATGATGGCGGGTCCCTCCGGAGTTGTGCCAAGCGGTTCAGGCCGTTATACTTGTGGGCTCTTTGGGGAAACTCAGATCCACGCATTCTGGAAGGAAGCTTCGTATGGCCCGGGTGTGCACTGTCTGCAAGAAGGGGCCGATGACTGGCAATAACGTCAGCCACGCCAACAACCGGAAGAAGCGCCGCTGGTACCCGAACCTCCAGACCGTGCGCGTGCTGGTCGAGGGAGCCCCCCGCCGGGTGGCGGTGTGCACCCAGTGCATCAAGTCTAACCGGGTGCAGAAGGCGACCTGAACCGGCTCGCGGGAGGCCAGGGCATTCCCTGACTTCCCTCCCGCGCCGCCGGAGCGACCGGCCAGAAAAAAGGGGACCAACCGGTCCCCTTTCGTCGTTTCTGGCGCTGGCGAAGTGGGTCGCCATCACTCGGGGAGCAGCTCGATCCGCGCCACTTCGGCACCATCGCCGGGCCGGTGGCCCAGCTTGAGGATGCGGGTGTAGCCGCCCGGCCGCGCGGCGAACCGCGGGCCGATCTCGCTGAACAGGAGGCTGAGCGCGGCCCGCTCGCGGATCTTCGCCGCCACCAGCCGGCGGGCGTGGAGATCGCCGCGGCGGGCGAGGGTGATCAGCTTTTCCGCGTAGGGGCGCAGGGCCTTCGCCTTGGCCACGGTGGTCTCGATCCCCCCGTGGAGGATGAGGCTCGTCGCCATGTTCCGCATCAGGGCCTTGCGGTGCTCGGACGTCCGCGAAAGCTGCTTGCCCTTGGCCTGGTGTCGCATCAGCCCTCCTCGCCGTTATCCACCGCCATGCGGGCGGTCGGCGGGGTCCCGGGGTTCACCACGCGGAGGTCGCCATCGGCCTCCTCGAAGCGCATCCCGAAGTTCAGTTCCTGCTGCCGCAGGAGATCGGCGATCTCCTTGAGCGCCTTCTCGCCGACATTCTTCACCTTGAGCAGCTCGTCTTCCGTGTAGGTGACGAGGTCGCCGAGGGTGCGGATGTTGGAGTTCTTGAGCGAGTTGAGCGACCGGACCGAGAGGCCGAAGTCGTCGATCAGCCGGGTCAGCTTGTCCCGCAGGGCGCCGCTGCCCGCGCCGCCGACCGGCAGCTCCGGCCGCCCCATCGGGACCTTGCCGAACTCGACGAAGTAGCGGAAGTGCTCCTGGGCCAGCGCCGCGGCGTAGGCGATCGCGTCTTCCGGCGACAGGGTACCGTTGGTCTCGACGCTGACCGTGAGCCGGTCATAGTCGGTGCGCTGCCCGACGCGGGTTTCGGCCACGGAGAAGTTGGCGCGGCGGACCGGGTTGTAGATCGCGTCGATGGAGATCAGGTCCACCGGCAGCGAGCGATCCCGGGGGTGCAGCTCCGCCTCGACGTAGCCGCGGCCCTTGTTCACGTACAGCTCGCCGTTCACCTCGCGGTCGTCCTGGACCGTGAACAGCAGGTGATCGGGGTTCACCACCCGGACCGAGCCGCTGGGGACGATGTCGCGGGCGTACACCGGGCCGGCGCCATCCTTCTTGATCTTGAGGATGGCCTCGTCCACGTCGTCCGCAAGGACGAGGGTGAGGCTCTTCAGCCGCTGGATGATCTGGTGCACGTCCTCGTGCACGCCGGGGATGGTCTGGTGCTCGTGCACCACGCCGTCCAGGCGGAACGCCCACACCGCGCTCCCCCGCAGGGACGAGAGCAGCAGCCGCCGCAGCGAGTTGCCCAGCGTGTATCCGAACCCGCGCTCGAGCGGCTGCAGCCGGAACTCGGCGATGTTCGGCATGTCCTCCCGCTTGGTCATCTCGACCAGGTGCGGGCGGACCAGTCCGGTCAGGTCAATGGTCATGGTCACTTCGAGTAGAGCTCGACGATGAGCTGTTCCTGGGCATTGAGCGGGATCGCGTCGCGCGTCGGGCGCTCGGTCACGCGGCCGGACGCCTTCTCGGCGTCCACCGACAGCCAGGACATGGTGGTGCCGCGGGTGGCGAATTCCTGGGCCAGCTTGACCGCGATCATCTCGCGGCTGGAGGGCGCCACGCGCACTTCATGGCCGGGCCGCACCACGAAGGAGGGGACGTCCACCTTGCCGCCGTTCACCTGCACGTGGCCGTGGCGGACCAGCTGCCGCGCCGACTTCCGGCTGGCGGCAAAGCCCATGCGGAACACGATGTTGTCCAGCCGGGACTCGAGCGCGATCACCAGGTTGGTGCCCTTCACGCCCGACTCGCGGGAGATGCGGTCGAAGGTGTTGCGGAACTGGCGTTCGGTGAGGCCGTAGATCCGCTTCACCTTCTGCTTCTCGCGCAGCTGCTTGGCGTACTCCGACGCCTTGCGGCCGCGGCCCGCGTTCTGGCCATGCTGGCCCGGGGCGTAGCCGCGGCGCTCGACGGCGCACTTCTCCGTCATGCAGCGCGGGCCCTTGAGGAACAGCTTGGTGCCTTCTCGCCGGCACTGCCGGCAGCTCGGACCGGTGTAACGCATGCTCAGACCCGCCGCTTCTTGGGGGGACGGCAGCCGTTGTGCGGAATCGGCGTGACATCCCGGATGGAGACCACCTTGAGTCCGGCGGAAGCCAGCGCCTGGATCGCCGACTCGCGGCCGCTGCCCGGGCCCTGCACCCGCACGTGGACCCGCCGCACGCCGAGGTTCATCGCCTCGCGGCCGCAGCTCTCCGCGGCCACGGTGGCCGCGAAGGGGGTGGACTTCTTCGATCCCTTGAAGCCCGCCTTGCCGGCGGAGCCCCACACGAGGGTGTTGCCCTTCATGTCGGTGATCGTGATCAGCAGGTTGTTGAAGGTCGCGGCGATGTGGGCCACGCCCTCGCTCTCCACGACCTTCTTGCCACGCTTGGCGGCCGGCGTCTTGGCCGGGGCGGCGGCCGGCGCGGCGGGCGCGGCGCTCTGGGGCTTCTCGGGAGCGGTCATTACTTCTTCGTCACCTTCTTCTTGCCCGCGATGGCCCGGCGCGGGCCCTTCTTGGTGCGGGCGTTGGTATGCGTGCGCTGGCCACGGACCGGCAGGCCCCGGCGATGCCGGATGCCGCGATAGCTGCCGATGTCCATGAGCCGCTTGATGTTCATGGCGACTTCGGTGCGGAGCGCGCCCTCGACCCGCAGCGAGCGCTCGATGAACTGGCGCAGCCGGGCCACCTCGGAGTCCGAGAGGTCCCGCACCCGGGTGTCCGGGCTCACGCCGGTCTCGGAGAGGATGCGGTTGGAGGTTGGGCGACCGATGCCGAAGATGTAGGTGAGGCCGATCTCGACCCGCTTTTCACGCGGCAGATCCACGCCAGCAATTCGCGCCATCGGTTACCCCTGCCGCTGCTTGTGCTTCGGGTTGCGCTTGCAGATGATGCGGAGCGTCCCCTGCCGCCGCACGACCTTGCAATGCTCACAAATCGGCTTGATGCTCGAGCGAACCTTCACGAACCTCTCCCAGGAACCGGGTTTCAGTGGAGCACGCGAATGTATCGGGGGAGTGTGGATAATGCAAGGGAGGGGACGGACTTAGGGGGGATTCCGGCGGGCTGGTCAGCCCCCGGCCGCGGCGGCCATCTCCCGAAAGACCGACTGGGGGTTCCCGGCCTGCAGGATCGGCCGCCCGACGACGAGGTGGGAGGCCCCGGCTTGGGCGGCGGCCTCAGGGGTGGCCGTCCGGACCTGATCCCCGGCCGGATCCCCGGAGCGCCGGATTCCGGGCACCACGACCCAGGCCTCCGGCCCCAGTGTGGCGCGGACGGTTGCCACCTCCAGCGGGGAACAGACGATGCCCCGGAGCCCCGCCGCGCGGGCCGCGCCGGCCAGCCGCGCAACTTCATCCAGCAGGACCACTTCCCCGCCCCGTCCCAGAGTCGTGGTGTAGTCGGTCGAGGCATGGGAGGTGAGCACCGTGACCCCCACCACGCCGACCCGGCCGGCGCTCGCCCGGGCTGCCTCCCGCATCATCGCCGACCCGCCGAGGGTATGCACCGTCGCCATGGCGACGCCCAGGTCCGCAGCCGACTCGACCGCCCCCGCGACGGTATGGGGGATGTCATGCCACTTGAGATCCAGGAACACCTGCAGCCCGCGGGCCGCCAGCTCCCGGACCAGCGGCGGCCCTTCGCGGGTGAAGAGGATGGAGCCGACCTTCACCCAGCGAGCCTCCGGGATCCGGTCCAGCAGCCGCCGGGCATCGTCGGCCGCCAGGTCCAGCGCGATGATCAGTTCAGCCACCGAGGCGCTCCAGGTCGCGGACCACCCGCTCGGGGATGCGGGGGTCACACATTGCGGCGGTCCCGATGGCCACCAGCGCCGCCCCCGCCCGCAGGTACTGCCGCGCATCCTCCGCGCTGCGGATTCCCCCGACCCCGATCACCGGCATCCCGCCGCTCCGGTCCATGATCTTTCGCACCGCCAGCACCCCGACCGGGAGGAGGGCGGGCCCGCTCACCCCGCCATTGCCGTTCCCCAGTCGCGGGGCGTCGCCGTCGGCATAGAGGTACCCGGGCATGGTGTTGACCACGGAGACGCCATCGGCGCCAGCGCCCCGGACGGTGAGGGCCATCGCGGCGATGTCGGGGAGCGCGGGAGACAGCTTGGCGAACAGCGGCTTGCCGGTCCGGGCCCGGCACAGCTCGAGCACCCGGGCCGCGGTGGCGGGATCGGCGCCGAACTCGACCCCGCCCGCGTGGGTGTTGGGACAGGAGAGGTTGATCTCGAAGGCCGCAATCCCGGCGAACCGGTCGAGCCCCGCCACCACCTCCGCGAAGTCACCGGCCTCGAAGCCCACGACATTCACGATGACCTGGGCCGCATTCACGTGGCTGGCGAGCCACGGGATCTGCTCCGCCGTCACCTGGGCCAGCCCCGGATTGGCCAGGCCGACCGAGTTGAGCATCCCGCCGGGGAATTCCGCCACCCGGGGGGCGCGGTTCCCCAGCCTGGCCTCCCGCGAGACCGCCTTGGTCACGATGCCGCCGAGGCGTTCGAGGTCGATGACCCCGGCGACTTCCCGCCCGAAGCCCGCCGTGCCGGCCGCGAGCAGCACCGGATTCTGGAAGCCGAGCCCAACGACCGTGCGGGCCAGCGGGTGCGCCACTAGCGATTCACCGGTTCCCGGGGGGCCGTGGGTTGCGGCGCCGGGCGGGTGGGACGCGGGGCGGCGCGGCGGCCGCCCTCGGGATTGAAGGTGATGACAAACCGCCGCAGGGAGTCCTCCAGGACCGCGAGCTCCGGCGCCTCTTCCCCCAGGCCGAAGCGGACGTAGGGGCTGGCTCCGTACCGGCTGCGCAGCACATCGAGCAAGCTGTCCGCGGCCGCTGCATCCAGGGCGCCCAGCGCCATGAGCGCCTTCGGGGCGAACGGGGATTCCGGCCACTCCTCCGCGACGCGCGCGAACTGGCGCCGCGCGAAGCGGGTCGCCCCGAGGCTATCCCGGGCCAGTTCCCCCGCGAGGAAGAGGCGCAGGTCCCCGCGCGGCGTGGTGCCGGAGACGGAGTCCGCCGTGGCGATGATCCGGCGGGCGCCGGCCGCGAGCTGGGCCAGGCGCGGCGCGAACGGGCCCTGGAGGTCGTCCAGGTCGCGCGCCGGCGCGACCGCAACATCCAGGTCCGCCGCCGTCGTCGCCCGGCGGACGCGGGCTACCGCCTGTTCATAGTGGATTTCCGACCGGATCGGGCCGGGGACCTCGAGCGCGAGGGCCTCCGCGAAGCGCGCCTCCCCCCGGAGGGTGTCCGCGGGGACGAGGCGGACGGCATCCTCCAGCAGCATGCGGGTGCGGAGTGCGGCCGCGAGCGTGGTGTCGGCGCCCAGTTCGCCGGCCAGGCGGGAGGCGCCATCGGGGTCGTGGGCGGCGAGGCCCGCCAACAGCTCCAGCCAGGGAGCCAGGCTATCCCGCGTCGCGCGGAGCGAATCCACGACCGCGAGGGCGTCGGCGGTACGGCCGAGCGCGGCCAGGGCCGCGCCCCGCTCCCCGAGCGCTCGCGGGTGTCCGGTCCGGCTGAGTTCCTCGAGCGCGAGGGCATGGTCTCCGGCGATTCGGAGGGCGCGCCCGTGGGCATACAGCGCCAGGTCGCGCCGCTCGGGGTCGCGGCTCTCGGTCAGCCGGGCATAGGCGGTCATGGCGCCGACGGGATCCCCCTGGCGGACCCGGCAGCCGCCGGCCAGCAGCGCCGCCTGCTCGGCGAATTCCGGCCTGGGGCTCAGCATCACCTGCTCGAGCAGGGGGAGCGCGCCGTCGCAGTCCCGCAACCGTTCCAGCGCGGTCCCGCGGAGCAGGCGCGCCTCGTCCGACCACTTGCTGTCGGGATGCCGGACCAGCACCGACTCGGCCTTGATCGACACCTGTCCCCAGAAGGAACTCGCCTCGAAGGTCCGTCCCTCCCGCTCCGCCTTCCGGGCCCGCCCGGCGAGGCGCTTCGCGTTGTACATGCCGTTGTAGTAGGCGCAGCCGGCGCCGAGCAGCAGGAGCGGCAGCAGCCAGGTGGCGCGCCTCACCGCCCGCCCCCGCCGCCCGACCCGGTGCGCCGCTCGTACTCAAGCAGGTAGGCCACCACCGCGTCGGCGATGGCGCTGGCAAGGGATTCCTGTGATTTCCGGCTGGCGAGGAGCCGGGCATCATCGGGGTTGGTGGCGAAGCCCATCTCCACCAGGATCGCGGGCCGCCGGGCGGTGTTCAGCACCGCCAGCCGATTGTGCTGCTTCACCCCGCGGTTGGTGCCGGGATGGACCTGATCCAGGTGTTCCTGCACCAGCTCCGCCGCCCGGGCCGACTCCCGGAGGTACTCGTTCATCTGCAGGTTGCGCAGAATGAAGTCGAGGTCATCCACCGTCTGGTGCGGGGTCTCCTCGTAGCGCAGCGCCTCGTTCTCCATGTTCGCGATGCGGTCCGCGTCCTCGGTGTTCGCCTCGCCGATGATGATGGTGTGGAAGCCGCGCACGGTGGCGAAGCGGCGCCGCGCGCTCGAGGGCAGCGCGTCCACGTGGAGGCTCACGAAGAGATCGCACTCGGCAGTGCAGTACCGGGCCCGGTCGAGGTAGCTGATCAGCGTATCGGTGGTGCGCGTCATCACCACCTTGATCCCGCGCCGCCGCAATTCGTCCCGGAGGAGGAGGCCGACGGACAGGGTCACGTGCTTCTCGTTCATCCCGCGGGGCAGGTACACCCCGAGGTTGCCCGGGTCGCGCCCGCCATGCCCCGGGTCGAGGGTGATCACGTGGCCGGGGCGCAGTCCGTTGGGGAGCCGGGCCACCGGTGGTGGCGCCGCGGGACCGGTCTCCACCAGCCGCGCCCCGACGACGTCGAAGTCGTATCGCTCGCCGAGGTACCGCGGCAGGAGTTCCGCCACGAACTGGAGGGGGAGGAAGACCGAGTCCTGCCGCCGCGCGGCCCAGCCCGCCAGGGGCTGCAACCGGTCGTTGAAGGCGAGGACGGGTGCGCCCAGCAGGAAGCGGAAGGACTGCTGGCTGAGCGTCACCTCCACCCACGGCTCCCGGGTGGCGAGCCGCCCGTTGAGGGCCCGGACCAGGAGGTCCGCCGAGACCACCGGGCCCGCCGCGCCGCCCGCGAGGATCGGCAGCCG